>CACYDW010000045.1 GCA_902773325.1 uncultured Ruminococcus sp. | reverse complement strand
CGAAGGGGTGTGGGGGCGACCGGAAAGCCCCCACAATCAGCCTATGATTCATCAAAGTATAAAAAATAATGTCGTTTACTATAAAACAACAAAGCCCGAAAGCAGTTTTTACACTGTTTTCGGGCTTTACCGATCTTGCATCTGAAGCTGTGCAGTTCAAAAGTACGTCAGACCATAAGCAGAAAGCGAACGATCGGTCTTTTTAGCTTGATTATTTCAGATTCCAGTCCGCGACATCGCACTGATTGTTAACGTTGTTGCCCACAGCTACAACCGTACCGTCCGATTTCATGCCTAAGGACTGTCCCAGAGCGTCGATCGCAGCGATATCGTTCCAGTCAGACACATCACACCGTCCGTCATCGTTCAAGCCGGTTGCCATAACCGTACCGTCCGATTTCAAGCCCAGCGTCAGGTTTCCTCCGGCAGCTATCTGAGTGATATCGTTCCAGCCGGAAACCTTGCATTCGCCATAGTAATCCTCTCTGGCAGCGGCAACAACCGTGCCGTCCTTTTTCAGTCCGACCACATGACTGCCGCCTATAGATATATCAGCGATGTCTGTCCAGGAGGTGACCGTTTCTACATCATAAAGGTTGAAGCCTGATACTACAACCGTGCCGTCTGCCTTGACTCCCATGATCGCAGTAGCCTGGGCATCAATGCTGACGATATCCCGCCAGTCCTCGGTGCGTGAATACTCGCTGCCGATATCTTCTCCGGCGGTTACAACGGTTCCGTCGGACTTTAATCCCGCAACAAAGCCCAGACCTACGGCGATATCAACAATGTCTTTCCATTCGGCGATCTGTGAAATACTCGGGTCTACAGAAAGCTTTTTGCTCAGCGTGTATACCACAGTGCCGTCATCTCTCAATCCGGCAAGCACCTTGTAGGTTTCCTCGATATCGATCAGATGATCCCATGCTCTGACCTCGTCAAGATCGAACATTCCTAAAATGGTGTTGTCCCCGGTATTGCCGGCGATCACTACCGTTCCGTCGGACCTGATGCCGACAGAGGTATCAGAAAAGGCATGAACCGGCTTGATCTTGGAAGAATCATTGTGAGATGCTTCGGTGCTTGCCGCGGGTGAAGCGGAATCCGCCGACGATGAACTGTCACTGTCTGACGAAACAGAAGCAGCAGGCGACGAGCTGCCGCCTTCACTTTTGCCGCCGCAGCCGGATGCAGCCGCAGTAAACAGCATTGTACAAGCAAGTACGGCAGATAACAGATGTATTGATCTTCTGTGTTTTTCCATAACAGACATCTCCTTTTATTGATGAAGTATTGTTTACCATGGAAATTTTAAAGATTCCATGATCGGACTTGTTTGACAAACAGTCTGTCAACATCACTGATCAGTACAGGATATTGACAGACTTTATGCTATGCCTTTATTTATCGCTGTGCTTTGTTTTGACAGCAAATAAAATAACAGCCAATGTCAGCAGTACCACCGCATAAGCAATGACCCACCACAGCTCTGCCATAAGGTCGCCGTACTTTCCGGCGCAGGCAAGACGGGCAGCATTTACGGCGTGAACGAACGGAAGGGCATTGGAAAGACCCTCAAACCAGCCGCCGACCAGAGCGGTATCGAACCAGATATTGGAAAACCATGCCGAAAGGTTGGTAAGCAGAGCACCGCAGACGCCGCCGACAGCCTTTTCGTTGAGCAAAGTGCCGAACAGCAGACCGAGAGCAACGAATACCAGCGTAATGGGAATATTGACAAGCAGTGCAGCCAACAGATTGACAGAGAATTCCAGACCGAGGAACAGTGCTGCCGCATAACAGACAGCCGACTGTGCGAGTGCCATAGGGATCAGCGGCAGGGTATAGCCCAGAATGAAGTCCGAAGCCTTGAGCGGTGAAGTAAAGAGCCGCAGCATAAAACCGGTAGTTTTGTCTTTAGCGATGAGCATCGCAGAAAACAGGGAGATAAAGCTCAGACCGAAAACCGAAATGCCCGGAGCTAAGTTTTCAATGCGGAACAGCGCGGTGGCATCGGCGGCTTCTGCGGGAATACTGCTGTTGACAGCAGACAGCAGAAATAAAAGTACCAGCGGAAAACCAAGACTGAAAATCAGTGTGATCGGGTCACGCAGAATTTCTTTTGTGTTGCGGGATGAAAAATGGAAGGTGTTCATACCACCGCCTCCTCTGCAATTTTAATAAACGCTTCTTCAAAATTATCTGTTCCGGCATATTCTTTCAGCTCTGCGGCAGTGCCGATCTTTTTGAGCTTGCTTTTTGCCATAATGCCGATACGGTCTGAAAGTGCTTCGGCTTCTTCGAGGTAATGGGTCGTGAGGATCATGGTGACCTTTCCCTTGAGCTGACGAATGACCTCCCATAGCTCCCTTCTTGCCAGAACGTCCAGTCCGAGAGTAGGTTCATCGAGATAAAGCACCTCAGGGTCGGTGATCAGAGCCATAGCAATACTCAGCCGCCTCTGCCAGCCGCCCGAGAGTGTGCCGGCGCGCTGTTTTGCGACTTCCTGCATATCGAATTTTTCGATCATGCTGTTTGCCTTTTCTTTGACCTCGCTGCCCTTTGCGCCATAGATGCGGGCAATAAACTCCAGATTTTCTCTGACAGTGAGCTTTGTTCCCACAGCGTTTTCCTGCGGAGAAACATTGGAAAGCTGTCTGACCTTCGTACTGTCAGTTCTGATACTGCTCCCCTGGATCAGCGCATCGCCCGAGGTCGGCTGAATGAGCGTGGTAAGCATTTTGATCGTTGTCGTCTTGCCGGCTCCGTTTGTACCTAAAAGGGCAAAAAGCTCGCCTTGATCGATGGTGAGGGAAAGATCGCTGACGGCAGCTTTATCTCCGTATTTTTTACACAGTTTTTTTGCTTCAATAGCATACATGACTGTCACTCCTTTGTTGTAAATTCGCCAAAGACCTTTGCAATGGCGAGTCCGCCTTTTGTTTTGTCGCCGAGGATGATCACCCTGTCACCGGGATTGATATTGAAAACCTCTCTTGCCGCCTTCGGGATCACGATCTGTCCGCGTTCTCCTACTTTGACAACGCCAAAGGCATATCTGCCCTGCAAAGCACTTTCTCCCACAAGTGTTTCTTCCTTATAAGAGAAGCGGATCAGGTTGTCGATGGTGACGTCAAAGATGGTAGCCAATTCATTGCAGTTGAAAATGTCAGGTACGGTTTCACCGTTTTCCCACTTGACGACCGACTGACGGCTGATGCCAAGACGGTCAGCAAGCTCCTGCTGGGTCATGTTATTCTTTTTTCTTAACAGCTTGATGTTTTCGTTGATCATATTTTTCATATCCTTTCATACGTGATTATACAATTTCGTACAGCGTATTGCAAGCAACTTGTATAGACAGAAATGACAATCCGGGTTGACAAAGACATTGCTTTCAGGAGAGTTTTTGTCGTGCCTTAGTATAATACTAATATCAAATAGACCTGACGACAATCTTTGGCGTTAAATTCCGCATAGCATCGTTGTCATCCTTGCTTGGTGCCAGCCAAGCGGCGTCTTCCGCCTCGCTCTGCGAAATTTTCCGCTCAAATCTTTTTCGCCCTGTCTATCTGATATTAGTATAAAGTCTTTGGAAAGGGGTCTGGGGGATAACCTTTCTTCTTAGAAAGGTTTCCCCCAGGAAAAGCAGCGGCTGTTAAGAAACAGGGCGAAAGGGGAAAAATGGATTTCTGTAGTTTCCGTGTGTTCAAGGCTTGCAATTTCCGGCCATTTGAGATACAATGGTAGACGGAGTATTCTTTGAAAATGAACTCCGTAAATTTTCGTTGAAAAAGGAGAGGGATCTTTTATGTCAGAACAGAAAAAGGTAGCTGTCATTATGGGCAGCGACAGCGATTTTCCTACTGTTTCGGGAGCAATCAAAACACTGAACTCTTATGGTGTACCGTTTGAGGTTCATGTAATGTCCGCTCACAGAACTCCCGAGGCTGCGGCGGAATTTTCGGCAAATGCCCGCAAGAACGGTTTTGGAGTGATCATTGCGGCTGCCGGCAAGGCGGCTCATCTGGCAGGTGTGCTGGCAGCACACACAACGCTTCCTGTCATCGGTATTCCGATAAAGGCCTCTACTCTCGACGGACTTGACGCACTTTTAGCAACCGTACAGATGCCCAAGGGTATTCCCGTTGCTACTGTCGCCATTGACGGTGCAGACAATGCGGCAATTCTTGCTGTACAGATGCTTGCACTCTCGGACGATACCCTTGCACAGAAGTTAGAGGACGAGAAAATCAGCATGAAAAACGGAGTTGCTGCAAAAGATCAGGCACTTCAGGATAAGGTAAACGAGCTTATTAAATAAGGAGCATAATGAGTATGTCTGAATTACATGATGAATGCGGCGTTTTTGGTATCTTCAAAAACGACAGCGATGTAGACATCGTTGAAGAAACATACCTTGCACTGTATGCCCTCCAGCACAGAGGACAGATCGGTGCGGGTATTGCCGTTAATCATAACGGTCAGATACAATATCACAAGGATTTCGGCATGATTCCCGAGGCACTTCCCGAAGAGGAGCTGTCAAGGCTCGGCAGCGGCGAGATGGCTGTCGGACACGTCAAGTATTCTGCCGATAATAATGTAGAGCCGGCTTCGCTTGCACCGCTGGTCATGCGATATATCTACGGTCAGCTTGCACTGTGCATGAACGGGGCACTGACAAACTATTCAACACTTCGCAAGGCTCTCAGCAAGTCGGCAGCGATATTTCAGTCCAATGGAGATACAGAGGTCGTTGCCTATCTGGTAGCGCGTGCAAGACTGCATACCGCGACGATCGAAGAAGCCGTCCGCGAGGCGGTCGGTGAACTGCAGGGGGCTTATGCCGCTGTGTTGATGTCACCGGGCAAGCTGATCGGTGTGCGTGACCCCAAGGGTATCAGACCGCTTTGCTACGGCAAGATCGGTAACAGCTATGTGCTTGCTTCCGAGTCGTGCGTGTTTGACAGTCTGGGCGGTGAATTTATCCGTGATGTTGCCCCGGGTGAAATGATCGTGTTTGATGCAGACGGTGTACATACCTATACCGTCAGTAAGGATGAGCATACCGCCTGCTGTATGTTTGAATATGTATATTTTTCCCGTCCCGACAGCGTTGTGGACGGTGTATCGGTCAATACGGCACGTCAGCGCGCAGGCGAGCTGCTTGCAAAGCAGCACCCCGTTGAAGCCGATATCGTGTGCGGTGTGCCCGACTGCGGAATTGAGTCGGCAATCGGCTATGCTTCTGCGTCAGGTATTCCTTATGCAACGGGACTGATCAAGAATAAATACATTGGCAGGGCATTCAATAACCGTAAAAAGAATTCGGAATATCTCATGAGGATCAAACTGAATGCCCTCAAAAATAATGTCAACGGCAAGCGGGTGATCGTAATTGATGATTCTATTCTCAAGGGCGATACCGCTAAGCATATTGTAGAGCTGCTCAGACAAGCCGGAGCCGCACAGGTACACATGCGTATTGCTTCGCCGCCGTTTATTTACCCGTGTTATCTCAACAGTGATACCACCGGTAAGGACGACCTGATTGCGGCAAAAATGAGTGTCGATGAGATTTGCCGGTATATCGGAGCGGATTCCCTCGGATTCCTCTCTGCCGAAAGCCTGAAGGAGATCGCCAGAGAAAGTAAGTTTGGTTTTTGCAGTGCCTGCTTTACGGGAAAATATCCCATCGACCTGCCCGAAAAGACCAGAGAAGATGATAAATATTCTCACAAGATAGAACCGTAAGGTCTTTCTGATGATTCACGTAGGCAGTGCTTTCTGACTATAAACGAAAAACATGGCGGCACAGCCCGCCAACGGAGGTATAATATGAAAAGTTACAGTGACAGCTATAAGGCAGCAGGTGTTGACGTAACCGCAGGCTACCGCGCAGTAGAGCTGATGAAGGCACACGTTGCCAGAACCGTTACAAACGGTGTGCTCTCGGGCATCGGCGGTTTCGGCGGTCTGTTTGAGCTGGATACAACAGGCATCAGCAAGCCTGTTCTCGTGTCGGGCACAGACGGTGTCGGCACAAAGATCAAGATCGCTTTTTTGCTTGACAAGCATGATACAGTCGGTATCGACTGCGTTGCCATGTGTGTCAACGATATTATCTGCTGCGGTGCGAAGCCGCAGTTCTTCCTCGATTATATTGCCATCGGCAAGAACTATCCCGAAAAGGTCGCCCGGATCGTATCGGGTGTGGCAGAGGGCTGCGTACAGAGCGCGTGCGCACTCATCGGCGGCGAAACTGCCGAGCATCCCGGTCTGATGCCGGAGGACGAATATGACCTCGCAGGCTTTGCCGTCGGTGTTGTTGATAAGGATAAGATATTGAAGCCCGAAACCCAGAAGGCAGGCGATGTAATGATCGCCATCAAGTCCAGCGGTGTACACTCCAACGGATTTTCACTGGTTCGTAAGGTATTTGATATCAACGAAAAGAATGTGGCGCAGTATTATGATGAGCTGGGCACAACACTCGGCGAAACCCTTCTCACACCCACAAGAATTTATGTAAAGGCAATTATGTCGCTGCTTGACAGCGTCAAGGTGAAGTCGCTCTCCCATATTACGGGCGGCGGCTTCTATGAGAACATTCCGCGTTCACTTCCTGCCGGACTTGCGGCAAGGATCCGGCGTAAGGACGTTCAGGTACTTCCGATTTTTGACCTCATCGCCAGAACGGGCAATGTTCCCGAGCGCGATATGTTCAATACCTATAATATGGGTGTGGGCATGACGGTCGTAGTAGATGCCGCTGATGCCGATCAGGCAATTGCAGTGCTGAAAGCAGCCGGTGAGGACGCTTACGTTCTCGGTGAGCTGACAGAAAGCGATGAAGGGGTAATCATTGAATGATGAAGAATATTGTGGTATTGGTGTCGGGGGGCGGCACCAACCTTCAGGCACTGATCGATGCTCAGGAAAGCGGGATCATCAAAAACGGCAGAATTACCTGTGTGATCTCCTCAAAGGCAGATGCCTATGCGCTTGAGAGGGCGAAAAAGCACCATATCAAGACCAGAGTGCTTGTACGTAAGGATTATCCCGATGTGGTGGAATACAGCAGGGATATGCTGAAAGCATTGCAGGAGGAACAGGCAGACCTTGTGGTCTATGCAGGATTCATGACCATACTGGACGAGCTTGTCACAAAGGCAATGCCTAATAAAATGATGAATGTTCACCCTGCGCTGATACCGTCCTTCTGCGGCAAGGGCTATTACGGACTGCGGGTGCATGAAGAAGCACTCAGGAAAGGTGTCAAGCTGACAGGCGCAACAGTACATTTTGTTACAGAGGTGTGTGACGGCGGTCCGATCATACTCCAGAAGGCAGTGTCCGTACTGGACAATGATACCCCCGAGGTGCTGCAAAAGCGCGTAATGGAGCAGGCAGAATGGAAGATTCTTCCGCAGGCTGTTTCCCTGTTCTGTGAGGACAGACTCGAAGTAAAAGACAATAAAGTATATATTAAATGAGGTATGTATCATGGTAGATTTAAAGAAGGAAATATCCTCCACGACCTATCCCGGCCGCGGAATCATCATTGGAAAAAGTGCTGACGGCAAAAATGCCGTGATCGGCTATTTCATTATGGGCAGAAGCGAAAACAGCCGCAACAGAGTATTCGTCAAGGAGGGCGATGACCTGAAAACACAGGCATTTGACCCCTCAAAGTTAGTTGACCCCTCGCTGATCATCTATGCCCCCGTTCGTACACTGGCACAGTCAACAGTTGTCACCAACGGCGACCAGACCGATACCGTAAGAGATTATCTTTTAGCGGGCAAAACCTTTGAGGAAGCACTCCGCACCCGTACCTTTGAGCCTGACCCGCCGAACTTCACCCCCAGAATTTCCGGTATCCTTGATTTTGCGGACGGCGGTTTTTCCTATAAGCTGTCGATCCTCAAGAGCAACGAGGGCAGAGAAGCATCTGCACTGCGTTTCTTCTATGAGTACGCACAGCCTGTTGCGGGAGAAGGCCATTTTATTCATACCTATCAGTGTGACGGCAACCCGATTCCTTCCTTTGCGGGCGAACCGACTGCCGTGACCATTGCAGGTGATATTGATACCTTTACTGCCGACGTATGGAGCGCACTCAACGAGGATAACAAGGTATCGCTCTATACCCGCTTTATTGACCTTGCAACAGGTGCATTTGAGGATCGTATCATCAACAAGAATCAATAAGGAACTCTGTCCCCCGACCCCGAAATAATAATTTTAAGGAGAGATCACCATGAATGAGCTTGAACTCAAATACGGCTGCAACCCCAACCAGAAGCCGTCCAGAATCTACATGAACAACGGTGCGGAGCTGCCTGTCACTGTACTCAACGGCAGACCCGGCTACATCAATTTTCTTGATGCTTTCAATAGCTGGCAGCTTGTTTCAGAATTGAAGGCCGCAACAGGACTTCCTGCTGCTGCATCCTTCAAGCACGTCAGCCCCGCAGGTGCTGCGGTGGCAACAGAGCTTTCTGATACCCTCAGAAAAATCTATTTCGTCGACGATCTGGAGCTTTCACCGATGGCGAGCGCGTATGCCGCAGCAAGAGGTGCAGACAGAATGTCCTCCTACGGTGACTGGGCTGCTCTCTCCGATACCTGCGACAAGCAGACTGCCCTGCTGCTCCAGAGAGAGGTGTCGGACGGTATTATTGCCCCCGATTATACCGATGAGGCACTGGAGATTCTGAAATCCAAGCGCAAGGGTACATACAATATTGTAAAAATCGACCCCTCCTATGTTCCCGAAGCAATCGAACGCAAGCAGGTTTACGGCATTACCTTTGAGCAGGGAAGAAATGACCTGAAAATCGATGCCGATATGCTTAAAAATATCGTAACAGAAAATACAAGCCTTACCGAAGAAGCTAAGCGCGACCTGATCATTGCGCTGATCACCCTCAAATATACCCAGTCCAATTCCGTGTGCTATGCCAAGGACGGTCAGGCGATCGGTGTCGGTGCAGGTCAGCAGTCGAGGATCCACTGCACAAGACTTGCAGGCAATAAAGCAGATATCTGGTATCTCCGTCAGTGTCCGAAGGTGCTGGCACTGCCGTTCAGAGAGGATATCCGCCGTCCCGACCGCGACAACACCATTGATGTTTATATCTCTGATGATTATGAGGACGTATTGGCAGACGGTATCTGGGAGCAGTTCTTTACTGTAAAGCCCGAGCCGCTTACCCGCGAGGAAAAGAAAGCATGGCTTTCAACCTTCAGCGGTGTATCGCTCGGCTCAGATGCATTCTTCCCGTTTGGTGACAATATCGAACGTGCCAAGAGAAGCGGTGTACAGTTCATTGCTCAGCCCGGAGGTTCTATCCGCGATGACAATGTTATCGACACCTGCAATAAATACGGCATGACCATGGCATTTACAGGCATTCGCCTGTTCCACCACTGATACAGCGGAGGAAACCGATATGAAAATACTTGTAATCGGCAGCGGCGGCAGAGAACACGCCATTATCCGCAAGCTCAAGGAAAGCCCTAAGACAGAGAAAATCTATGCAGCCCCCGGTAACGGCGGTATCGCTATGGACGCGGAATGTGTCAATATCGGCGCAATGGACAAGGACGGCATAGTTGCCTTTGCAAAGGAAAATGCCGTAGACCTCGTATTCGTTGCACCGGATGACCCTTTGGCAGCGGGTATGGTAGATGCACTCGAAGCGGCAGGCATCAGAGCCTTTGGCCCTCGCGCCAATGCGGCTGTCATTGAGAGCAGCAAGGTCTTTTCCAAAAACCTGATGAAAAAATACGGTATTCCCACGGCAGATTATGAGGTGTTTGACGACCCTCGGAAGGTCATGGCATACATTGAATCCAAGAATAAATATCCGGTCGTTATCAAGGCGGACGGTCTTGCACTCGGCAAGGGTGTTATTATTGCACAGAATCATGAAGAAGCGCAGAATGCGGTGAAGGAGATCATGGAGGATAAGAAATTCGGCGACTCCGGCAATAACGTTGTTGTCGAAGAATTCCTCACAGGGCCTGAGGTGTCGGTGCTTGCTTTCACGGACGGCATTGCCCTGAAACCGATGGTATCGTCCAAAGACCATAAAAGAGCCTATGACAACGACGAGGGTCTGAATACCGGCGGTATGGGTACGATCAGTCCGAACCCGTTCTATACCGATGAGATCGCCGGGATCTGCCGCAAAACGATCTTTGAGCCGACCGTAGCAGCCATGAACAGCGAGGGCAGAACCTTCAAGGGCTGCCTGTATTTCGGCCTGATGATCACACCGGACGGTCCGAAGGTCATTGAGTATAACGCGCGTTTCGGCGACCCCGAAACACAGGTTGTATTGCCCAGACTCAGAACCGACCTTGTGGATATCATTGAGGCGGTCATTGACAATAAGCTTTCAGAGCTGGATATTGAGTGGAGCGACGAACCTGCGGCCTGCGTGGTAATGGCATCGGGCGGTTATCCGCTGTCCTATAAGAAGGGCTATCCTATCAGCGGACTGGACGAGAACGGACAGCTGGAGGGAGCAGAGATCTTCCATGCCGGCACAAAGCTTGAAAACGGAACATTTCTGACCAACGGCGGCAGAGTACTCGGTGTTACCGCACGCGGTGCAACGCTTGATGAAGCCCTTGACAAGGCATACGCAGCCGTTGAAAAAATAACCTTTGAAAACGCGCACTACCGCAAGGATATCGGCAGAACCAGATGATCACAAAAACATTCCGGAGCTTTCTCCGGAATGTTTTTCGGGTTTTGGAAATATATTATAGTATTACGTCCATACGATGGTATTATTTTTACAATTCGATGAAAAAATTTTGAATAGGTACTTGATTTTTTTGGAAAAACAGTATACAATGTCTTTAGCACTCAAGCAAAGAGAGTGCTAACCAAATCGTTTATTGCTAAAAGGAGGCAATTATTATGACTATCAAGCCTTTACTTGACAGAGTAGTCGTAAAAGCAGAGGAAGCAGAGGAAACAACCAAGAGCGGCATTGTACTCACTGCTGCATCACAGGAGAAGCCCCAGTTTGCAACGATCGTTGCAGTAGGTCCGGGCGGCATGGTTGACGGCAACGAGGTCAAGATGTTCGTTGAGGTTGGTCAGAAGGTTATCACAAGCAGATATTCCGGCACAGATGTCAAGCTTGACGGTGAGGAGTTCTCGATCGTCCGTCAGTCTGATATTCTTGCAATTGTCGAATAAAAGCTCATATAAAAAGAAAAACGGAGGTTTACGATTATGGCAAAGCAGATCGCATACGGTGAAGACGCAAGAAAGGCTCTTATGAGCGGTATTGACCAGCTTGCAGATACCGTTAAGATTACACTCGGTCCCAAGGGCAGAAATGTTGTTCTGGATAAGAAGTTCGGCGCACCCCTGATCACCAACGATGGTGTTACCATTGCCAAGGAGATCGAGCTTGACGATCCCTTTGAGAACATGGGCGCACAGCTTGTAAAAGAGGTTTCTATCAAGACTAATGATGTTGCAGGCGACGGTACAACTACCGCTACCCTCCTTGCACAGGCACTGATCCGCGAGGGCATGAAGAATGTTACCGCAGGCGCTAACCCCATGGTACTTAAAAAGGGTATCGCAAAGGCAGTTGACGCTTCCGTAGCGGCACTTGCAGAGAACTCCAAGCAGGTAGAAGGCTCAAAGGATATCGCAAGAGTTGCAACCGTTTCATCACAGGATGAGTTCATCGGCAAACTCATTGCCGAGGCTATGGAAAAGGTAACAACCGACGG
>CACYDW010000044.1 GCA_902773325.1 uncultured Ruminococcus sp. | reverse complement strand
TTCCATGCAATGCTGCATAATTAATCATCTGTTTTTGGCTTGGTTATCAGCTTTTTGGACGGTTTTGGTGTGGGAAGTTTGAGTTATATATCATACGGGTACACCCAAATGTTTTTGAAAACATTACTTTTTGTTCTGCATTCGGATATATCCTGAATTTGTAAGCTTTGTTCATGTCTTTTCACCTCTTTATTTCAAAGATAACATAAATACAACCGTAAGTCAACAAAAAGTCAGCCTTGCGGCTGACTGGCAATTTATCACCGACCTATAGAGGTCGGTGTCTTCTTGCCATATTAGGATAAAAAAATTAAAAAAAATTTCAAAAAAACACTTGACATTTCCGCAGCGATGGTCTATAATAGCAAATGTCGTCAGGACAACGAAAACAAAACAGCGGAATGCGGATGTAGCTCATCTGGTAGAGCGCAACCTTGCCAAGGTTGAGGTAGCGAGTTCGAGCCTCGTCATCCGCTCCACCTTAACTCTTCACCATGTGAGGAGTTTTTTTATTGCCTTTTTTTATACATAAATAAACCATTTATCAGCCTTGTATGCGGAGTGTTTTCTGCGCCGCCGATCAGGCTCCGGAACGAATCCTGCAAAAGTTTTATGTATATTATTGAAAAGTAAAGAAATATATTATATAATGAGGTTGTTTGAAATCTCAGCCGGCACGTCCGGCAGGAACAACACATATAGTATCACCATCCGGAGCTATGTCTGATTTTAATATGATTGGAAGTGCTTGCTGTGTCAGAAAATTATGAACACCTGCTTGATAACGTCAAAAGGATCCATTTTGTGGGAATCGGCGGTTCGGGAATGTGTCCGCTGGCAGAAATACTCTGTCAGGAGGGCTATGAGATCACCGGCTCGGATACCGCAGAATCCGATACCCTCGACAGGATCCGCTCATACGGAATTCCCGTCACCATGGGTCATTTTGCCGATACGGTCATCGGTGCCGATTTAGTTGTATATACCGCCGCTGTCAAGGCGGATAACCCGGAGCTTGTCAGTGCAAAGGAACACCATATTCCCGCCGTGGAAAGATGTATCATGCTCGGCGCAGTAACCGACAGATATAAGAAATCCGTTGCCGTCAGCGGTACGCACGGAAAAACCACCACGACCTCCATGATCACGCAGATCCTTGCCATGTCGGACTTTGACCCCACCGCCGTTATCGGTGCAAAGCTGCCGTTCATCGGCGGCAACAGCAGAGTAGGCAAGTCGGACTATATGGTATGTGAGGCGTGTGAATATGTGGATTCCTTCCTGCACATCTATCCCGCTGTATCCGTGATCCTCAATGTTGACGAGGATCATCTTGACTACTTCGGTACACTTGACAGAATCAAGGAATCCTTCACAAAGTTCATCAGCCAGACCTCTTCTGTCGTTGTCATCAACGGCGACGACAAAAATTCCATGGACTGTCTGAATGCTGCCGACAACAGCAGCATCAAAGCTGTCACCTTCGGCTTTGGTGAGCAGAACGACTTCCGCGCTGTCATCACCGATACAGCAAGTGTGTTTGACAGCTTTGAGCTGTATCATAAGGGGGAGCTGCTCACCACGATCAGGCTCAGTGTACCGGGACAGTTCAACGTCATGAATGCTCTCGCAGCATCGGCAGCAACCATCACCCTCGGTGTATCGCCCGAACAGGTTCAGAAGGCACTTTCTGCCTTCAAGGGTGCTCACAGACGCTTTGAGATCCTCGGTGAGCCGTGCGGCATTACCGTTGCAGACGATTTTGCACACCACCCCACAGAGCTGGAGGCGACTCTCAGGACTGCTATGAGTATGGGGTACCATCAGGTCTGGGCGGTGTTCCAGCCGCATACCTTCTCAAGAACCTATATGTTCCTCGATGAGTTTGCAAGGGTGCTTTCTATTCCCGATCATGCCGTTCTTTCAGAGATCCTGCCCGTGCGCGAAACCAACACCTACAACATCTATGCAAAGGATCTTGCCGATAAGATCGACGGCTGCGTCTGGTTCAGAACCTTTGAGGAAATTACCGATTACGTCACCGGAAAAGCGCAGGCGGGCGACCTCATTCTCACCATCGGCGGCGGCAATGTTTATATGTGTGCCAATATGATCATGAAAAAACTGACCGATGCAGAAAACAACAAGCCATAAAACAATACAAGGGATTTTTCAAAATATAACGCGGCATAAAGGTTGTGAGATGTAAATTGAACAAAAGACTAAAGCTTTACGGTTTTAATAATCTGACAAAAACACTGAGTTTTAATATCTATGACGTGTGCTATGCAAAAACAGAGCGTGAACAAAAGGACTATATTGCCTACATTGACGAGCAGTATAATTCGGAGCGTCTTACCAATATTCTTTGTCAGGTAACCGAGATGATCGGTGCGGCGGTACTGAATATATCCAAGCAGGATTATGACCCGCAGGGAGCGAGCGTAACACTGCTGATCTCCGAGAAAGGACTGCCCGAAAAAATAGACGCGTCATGCAACTGCGGTCAATGCGCGATCGCCGGCAGAAAGGATTCTATCGCCGCGCATCTTGACAAAAGTCATGTGACCGTACATACCTATCCCGAATATCACCCCGACAATGCGATCGCGACCTTCCGCGTGGACATTGACGTATCGACCTGCGGCACCATCTCCCCTCTTAACACGCTGGATTTCCTGATCGACAGCTTCGATTCCGATATTATCACCATCGACTACCGCGTGAGAGGCTTTACGCGGGATACAGGCGGCAAAAAGCTCTTTATCGACCACAAGATCACCTCTATTCAGGACTATATCAAGGACGAAACACTCAAACGGTATGACACGGTGGATATCAATGTCTATCAGGCAAATATCTTCCACACCCAGATGCTGATCAAAGAGCTGGAGCTTCAGAATTATCTCTTCAAGACCGATGTATATGAGATTCCGCCCAAGGAAAGATTATCGATCTCCAACAGTCTGCGTCGGGAGATGATCGAAATATTCAGCGGCTCTAACGTGTATGAGTGAGGGACAGGAACATGAAGCTATCGCAAAGTCGTGCGCCCGTCTTTGAGGCGCTTGAGGAATACAGAGAAAACAGAATTGTTTCTTTTGATGTACCCGGTCACAAGCAGGGCAAGGGCAACCCCGAGCTGACGGAGTTTCTCGGCAAGCAGTGTATGAGCGTAGACGTGAATTCCATGAAGCCGCTGGACAACCTCTGTCACCCGGTCAGCGTCATCAAAGAGGCGGAGGAACTGATGGCAGATGCTTTCGGCGCAGAACACGCTTTCTTTATGGTGAACGGTACGTCAAGTGCCGTTCAAGCCATGGTCATGAGCGTCTGCAAACGCGGCGACAAGATCATCATGCCCCGCAACGTCCACCGCAGCAGCATTAACGCGCTGATCGTGTGCGGAGCTGTTCCGGTCTATGTCAATCCGGGCGTCAACAAACAGCTCGGCATTCCCTTGGGAATGTCAGTGGAAGCCATCAGAAGTGCCATTGCAGAGCACCCCGATGCAAAGGCGATCATCGTCAACAATCCTACCTACTACGGCGTTTGCTCCAATCTGCGGGAGATCGTGAGGATTGCCCATCAGGCAGGTATGAAGGTGCTTGTTGACGAGGCGCACGGAACGCATTTTTATTTCGGCGACTATATGCCCCTCTCCGCTATGAGCGTAGGTGCGGATATGGCAGCTGTGAGTATGCACAAAACCGGCGGTTCCCTGACGCAAAGCTCTGCACTTCTTATGGGCAAGGACGTTTCGGAGGGCTACGTCAGGCAGATCATCAACCTGACCCAGACCACCAGTGCATCCTATCTGCTTCTTGCTTCTCTGGATATTTCACGCAAGAATCTTGCGCTCAACGGCAAAAAGATTTTTGAAAGGGTCACTTCCCTTGCCTCCTACGGCAGGCAGGAAATCAACAAAATCGGCGGATTCTATGCCTTTTCAAGAGAACTCATCAACGGTGACACCATCTTTGATTTCGATCCCACGAAGATTTCCGTACATACCAGAGATATCGGGCTGGCAGGCATTGAAGTGTATGACATTCTGCGCGACAAATACGAGATTCAGATCGAGTTCGGAGATATCGGCAATATTCTGGCGATCGTATCGGTAGGCGACAAGCTTCTCAACATCGAACGGCTGATCTCCGCTCTGTCCGAGGTCAAGCGGCTGTATTCCAAGGACTCGGCAGGTATGCTCGACCATGAATACATCGAGCCTGTGGTGGTCTGCTCCCCGCAGGAGGCATTCTATGCTGACAAAAAGCAGCTTCCTCTGAGGGAAACACTCGGCAAGGTGTGCGCTGAATTTGTAATGTGCTATCCTCCGGGCATTCCGATTCTTGCCCCCGGTGAACGGATCACCAAAGACGCTCTCGAATATATCATCTATGCCAAAGCCAAGGGCTGCAATCTCACCGGCGCGGAGGATATCAACACCGAAAAAATCAATGTTATGACGGAATCATAAAAGGAGGCTGAGAACGCAATGGAAATGTGGTATACCGAAGAACAAACCAAAAACGTCCGGTTTTCGATCCGGTGTGACAAGCAGAAGTATTCGGCGCAGTCGGACTTCCAG
Organism: uncultured Ruminococcus sp.; assembly: GCA_902773325.1. Taxonomy (GTDB): domain Bacteria; phylum Bacillota; class Clostridia; order Oscillospirales; family Acutalibacteraceae; genus UBA1213. The sequence goes on along the minus strand of CACYDW010000044.1, from coordinate 1,252 downwards.
AGGATAGAAATATTCAGCACACCGGAATTCGGCGATGTACTGGTGCTTGACGACAGAATTATGCTGACGGAAAACGATGAATTTGTCTATCACGAAATGATCACCCATGTACCCATGGCAGTCAACCCGAGCATCAAAAACGTTCTGGTGATCGGTGCGGGCGACGGCGGTACGGTCAGAGAGCTTTGCCGCTACAAGACCATAGAAAACATCGATATGGTAGAGATCGACCGCATGGTAGTAGATGCCTGCAAGGAGTTTCTTCCCACCGTAGCGTGCAGACTGGACGACCTGAGAGTTCATGTACATATTGATGACGGTCTGCGCTTTGTCAGGGGTGTTGTGAACAAGTATGATCTGATCATCGTTGACTCGACCGACCCGATCGGCCCCGGCGAGGGCTTATTTACAGCGGAATTTTACGGCAACTGCTACAAGGCACTCAATGACGAGGGTATTCTGGTAAACCAGCACGAAAGCCCGTTCTACAGAACCTATGCCAAGGCCATGAAGCAGGCACACAGAAAGATTCTGCAGTTTTTCCCTGTTGTCAAGGTCTATCAGGCGCATATTCCCACCTATCCTTCGGGACACTGGCTCTTTGGCTTCGCCTCCAAAAGATATCACCCTCTGCATGACCTTGATGAGGGCAAATGGAACAGGCTCGGTATCGATACAAAATACTACAACACCAGACTTCACAAGGGCTGCTTTGCACTTCCCACCTATGTCACAAAGCAGCTGATGGAAAGCGAATAAAACATCATCAGATTATAAAAATCATTTGAGAAATTCCAAATTATAAATCACGGAGGTACTAAAAATGGGTAAGGCTTTAATTATCGGTGCCGGCGGTGTGGCAAGCGTATGTATTCACAAGTGCTGCCAGAACCCCGACGTTTTTGAGGAGATCTGTATTGCAAGCCGCACAAAGTCCAAGTGTGACGCGCTGAAGGCTAAGCTTGACGGCGGCAAAACAAAAATTTCTACTGCCAAAGTAGACGCTGACAACGTTGATGAGCTGATCGCGCTGATCAACGAATTCAAGCCCGATGTGGTCGTTAACCTCGCTCTGCCCTATCAGGATCTGACGATCATGGACGCTTGTCTTGCCACAAAAGTACATTATGTCGACACTGCCAACTATGAACCGCTCGATACAGCAAAGTTTGAGTATAAATGGCAGTGGGCTTACCGTGAGCGTTTTGAACAGGCAGGTATAACTGCACTTCTGGGCAGCGGATTCGACCCC
>CACYDW010000043.1 GCA_902773325.1 uncultured Ruminococcus sp. | reverse complement strand
GGCTATAACCAGCCGCAGTATCAGCAGGGCGGTTATGATGACGGCTATCAGCAGGGCGGTTATGATGACGGCTATAACCGGCCGCAGTATCAGCAGGGCGGTTATGATGACGGCTATCAGCAGGGCGGCTATGATGACGGCTATAACCAGCCGCAGTATCAGCAGGGCGGTTATAATGGCGGCTATCAGCAACAGCCGCAGTATCAGCAGGGCGGCTATAACGACGGCTATCAGCAGCCGCAGCAGAATCCTTATAACGGCGGTTATGCACAGCAGCCTGCTCCCCAAAGACCTGCCGCACCCGCAAGACCTGCTGCTCCCGCAGCACCCGCACCCGCACCGGCAGCCCCCGCACCGGCAGCACCTGCTCCGGCTCCCGCAGCACCGGCAGCCCCCGAGAAATCCGAAAAGCCCGCCGAGCCTGAAAAGCCCGCCGAACCCGAAAAGCCTGCCGAACCCGAAAAGCCTGCCGAGCCTGAAAAACCCGAGGAGCCTAAAGAAAACCCCTACGAGGTTTCTAAAAACTTCACATTTGAGAAGAAAGAAAAGGCAGAAGGTGAAGAGGATAAGGCCAAGGAGGAGAAGCCTAAAGACCTTCAGGGCTGGATCGATTTCTTCCTCAACACCAAGGAATATACGGTCTATTATGATAAGAATGACATCGAGCAGAACAAGACGTATGCCATTCTTGCGTGTCTGGGCATTACCTTCTGGGTACCGTTTGTGTTCAGGAGCAATTCCAGCTTTTCAAGATATTATGCCAATCAGGGCTTGCTGACGCTGATTCTTTCCCTGCCGTTCTCCATTTTCTACGGCATTATCAGCGGTATAATCAGAGTTGGCTGTGTTGCTTATTACGGACCGGTACAGGGCATCAGCATTATCGGTATAATTCTCCTGCTGTTGTTCTTTATTCTCTTTATGGGCATACCGATTTTTATTATCTATACTTCTATCAAGAATATACGTCAAGGCAAGGCGAAGGATATCCCGCTGGTTGGTTTCCTGCGTCTGATCAGCTGACGACATTCATTTTCTCAGCGAACATAATCCCCGCCGACACCTGATACCTTCGGGTGCGGCGGGGAATTGGCTTTTAAAGTACGGACACTGCCGAATTACAGGCAGTTTTGGGAATGGAGGAAAACAATGCTGATTTCGGGGTGTTCCCGATGGAACTGTCGGAGAATGGAAAGCACCGAAAGATAATCATCGGGTTCACTTTGCAGGGCGAGCAGTTTTTTTTGAGGTACAGCGGCATCATCGAGCATACGTTCGTCAAGGGCGGCGTCTGCGGCGAAGAACAGCTTGTTTTGCGGCAGATAGAAGCCCGCCATCGCCTCGGTGTGACCGCTGAGGTCTACAGAAAGCACAGAGCCGTCCCCCAGTGCGTCATAAATAAACCTGAAATAGTCCGAGAGCACCGTTTTGCCTTCATACAGTCCCATAGCGCGCCGTTTGACATCGGCGGCGGGGAGGGTACTTCTGATGATATTTTTCTGGTCGGTAATACCGCTGAGTCGGCTGAGCACCTGTGCGGTAGAGATCAGCTCATAGCGCGGCAGCAGCGGCAGAGCGCCGCAGCATTCGGGTGCGTAGTGAGAGAGCAGTACTTTTTTGATACAGAGCGGGTCTAAGCCTTCTGTGCCGAGCTGTTCGATGATAGAGTCGCCGCTGCCGAACTGCAGGCAGTGTGCGGCGTGGTATCTGCTGTAGCGCAGGGGATTTCTCCGCAGTCGTGCGCTGCACCCCGTATTGATGAGGATATGACCGAGCTTTCTGTGTTCAATCAGGAGCACGTTGACAGGCAGGGTGATTTTTTCGCGGCAGCCGTTTTGCAGGAGCGTATCGGGCTGAAACGTTTCCATGCCGCAGACATAGCGTTTGATCGATACGATCGGGTTTTCAGTTTTCTTTTCGGTTTTCTTTTCGGCTTTTTTTTCGTTTTTCTGTTTCATGGTATGATCTCCGACTTTCATATTTTTGTCAGTATAGCGTACTGCTTCCACCATCCATTTTACCCCACTTCCCCCAAATGTCAAGGTGCAGAGCCTGCACACCAGGAAATCAATTTTGCCCGGCAAAATTGATTTCCCTGACAAGGGGTACTTGTTATATTGACCGTGAAATTGCCAGTGTTTCTTATTTGAATGGGGTTGTGAAAAATTTGTGCGGATAAAAATATAAAAAACAGTTGTACAATCTGAAAAAATTTGGTATGATAATAGACAGACTGTAAAAAGTCGTGGTTGAGCATTAACGGACAGGAATAGGAGTGTCGCTTCTGTCGGAGTGACAGTACGGCAATGAAACGAGCTTTGTCCCGTTTTTATTTTGAATTGGTCTTTTCCGGCTGAAAGGAGAATTATCATGTCAGAAAGAAAAACAATTGCTAAGAGGATCTTTGCAGCGGCTGTTGCAGGTGCTCTTACATTATCGTTTGCGATGTCAGGCTGCGCGATATTTCAGACAGGTGAAACATCAGACGGCGAATCAAAGCCCTCGCAAGGCTCCGGCAGCAGTGAAAAAGCTCTTGACGGTGCTGCTGTATCATCTGAAAACTTTTCCATGTCACTTCCGATCATGGAATATCTTTTCAATTATAACTATCTGCAATATGCCCAGTATGCGGTGTATTATTACGGCCTTGACCAGACAAAGCCGCTCACGGAGCAGTATTACGATGAGCAGAACGGTGTTACCTGGTATGACTACTTTATGGATATGACAAAGACCTATGCACGCCAGCTCCTTGTGCTTGCAGAAGCTGCCCATGCCGATGGTCTGGAGCTTGACGAAACAGACCTTGCCAATGTGGAATCCTCTCTGCTTTCCATGGAAGAAACCGCCAAGCAGCAGGGAAAAACTCTCGATGAATACATAGCAAGCAATTTCAGCGCAGGAGTTACAAAGGCTGATGTAGAGGAATGCCTGAAACTGACGGCACTTGCCCAGAAATATTATGATAAGACCTATAACGGCTTTGAGTATACCGATGAGGAGTATGAGGATTATTATAAGGAACACGCAACCGATTATCAGTATGCGGATTTTCTGAAATTCAGCTTCAGCTTTGCAGACAGCGAAGGAAATCCCGACGATGCGCTCAAGACGGCAGCAAAGAAGAGTGCCGATGAGCTTCAGGCATGTAAGACCGTCGAAGAATTCCAGACCTATATCAGAACATATCTGACCAAACATAAGGAAATTCCCGAGGCAGCTATCCGCACCGCCAATGCGGATGCCGAAATCACCGAGGATTCTCTCAGAGAAGAGGTGGAAAAAGAGGTCACTGCGGCACTTTCTACGGGATATGCCTATGAGGTATCCTCTGATGCGGGGCAGTGGGTATTTGCTTCCGACCGCAAGGAGCTGGATACAAACAGCTTTGAAAATTCCGATTCCTATACGGTTATTATGATCGTCAAAACCGCATACCGCAATGAGTCGATCTATAAGAACGTCAGACATATTCTCTTTACCACCGATGCCGACAGCACGGACGATGCAGCAAAGACACAGGCAGAAAAAACCGCCAAGGAACAGGCAGATAAGGTCTATCAGGAATGGAAGGACGGCGATGCGACCGAGGATTCCTTTGCAGAGCTTGCAGGAGTATACAGTCAGGATCCCGGTTCTGCGTCCAAAGGCGGACTGTATGAGAATGTCTATGAGGGACAGATGGTGCCGGAGTTCAATGACTGGGTGTTTGACCCCGACAGAAAGGTCGGCGACACGGGCATTGTCAAGACCAGCTACGGCTATCACATCATGTATTTCTCGGGCAACAGCAAGCCCGCATGGAAGGTATCTGTCGATACCGTTTTGCGCCGCAGTGCCTTTGATGAGCATTATCAGGAGCTTTCCGAAAAGTATACAGTCGAATTCAATGATGAGCTTCTGGCACATATCGAGGTCAACGAGAAAACAGATACAGAGTAATCAGCGTCAGACTTGTTGACGAGCTATCTCAGAATGGATGTATGAGAGCAGGCACGGTACGAGGGATTTTCCTTCGCACCGTGCCTGTGTATATTTTCCGCCCTTTTTGCATAGGTATAGAAAAAAGAAAAGGGGCGGATAGAATGAACGGTGAATCGGTAAAGGATATACGGGCACTATCAAAGTGGTTCAGGTCGGCAGCCGTGGGGGTGGTTTTTGGCAGTATAGCGGCGGTGCTTGCATCGGCAGCGGCAGCGTTCCTGTTTGTGAAGCTTCAGAGTGCGAATGAAGCCGCACTGCTGCCCGCTGCTCTGACGGCGGCAGCGGCGGGTGCATTCGCGGGCGGCTATGCCGGTGCAAGGTGCAGTGGGAGTATGGGTATGGCGGTGGGAGCGGTATGCGGTTTGCTGATGACTGCCGTATTTTTAGCGGCGGGACTGCTTATGGGTGCGGAAATCGGTACGGTCACGCTGCTCAGAAGTATTCTGATGATGCTTGCCGGTGCTGCCGGCGGTGTCGTGGCGGTCAACAGAGGACACAAAAGGAGCAAAAGCGGTAAAAGACGAAAATAATGCAAAATAATGTTTGAATTTATGCGAAGAATATGATATGATGTACTCATACAGTATACTACAGTTCTGTATGGTCATGAGAATGACGGCAGTTTTTTAAGAGAAAGGGTGATTTTCGATGAAGGCAACAAAGCACATCAAAACTCTCAACAAGGCTAATCTTAAAGAATCAGCAGTGAAGGGCGGCTGCGGCGAGTGTCAGGCTTCCTGCCAGTCAGCGTGCAAGACCTCCTGCACAGTTGCAAACCAGAAGTGCGAAAAGTAATTCGTGAGCACACAAACGATCAGGTAAAGGGCGGATATTTTTGTCCGCCCTTTATACTGTTGAGCGGCAGTGCCGCATAAAGGAGCAAATCAATGAGATCACCCGGCGGAGGAGCTTCCGCTGTCTGTTTGAGGAGAATCAGAATGATACATAAGTATAAGCTTAACGGATATAATATATGTCTTGACGTACACAGCGGTGCCGTACACGTGTTGGACGATATCGCATACGACCTGCTGGATTACTGCGATGAGCACATGACGGAAACAATGCCCCCGGTGATCATAGAAAAGCTTGGCGGCAAATACGATGTCAAGGAGCTGGAGGAAACCTATGCGGCACTGTATGAGCTGTTTGAAGCCGGACAGCTCTTTTCTCCCGATGATTATGAGCAGTTTTCAGACCTGATGACCAATGCGCCCATCAAGTCGATGTGCATCAATATTTCCCACGACTGCAACCTGCGCTGTGAATACTGTTTTGCGGCAAAGGGAGATTTCGGTCAGGGCAGATGTCTGATGTCCTTTGAAACCGCCAAAAAGGCAATCGACTTTATCATTGCCAATTCCGGTACGCGCCATAATTTAGAGGTAGATTTCTTCGGCGGTGAACCGCTGATGAACTTTGATGTTGTCAAAAAGACGGTAGAATATGCCAGAAGCATAGAAAAACAGCATAACAAGAATTTCCGTTTCACCATCACCACAAACGGCTTGCTGTTAGACGATGAAAAAATCGACTATATCAACCGTGAAATGCACAATGTTGTACTTTCTCTTGACGGCAGAAAGGAGATCAACGACAAGCTGCGCGTTACCCCCAACGGCAAGGGCTGCTACGATATCATCGTTCCGAAATATCAGAAGCTGGTTGCAAAGAGGGGCGATAAGGACTATTATGTACGCGGTACGTTTACCACCTACAGCGAGGACTTTACCGCCGATGTTCTCCACATGAAGAGTCTGGGCTTTGACCAGATATCCATAGAGCCTGTTGTATCCGACCCGAAGCTGGATTATTCCATCAAGTATGAGGATCTGCCGAAGGTGTTCCGCGAATATGAAAAGTTGGCGGATACAGTGATCGAAACAAGGCGCAGAGGGGAGTTCTTCAACTTCTTCCATTTCATGATCGACCTTGATCAGGGACCGTGTGCAATCAAGCGTCTGCGCGGCTGCGGCTGCGGCAACGAATATGTCGCCGTGACCCCGCAGGGCGATATCTACCCGTGTCACCAGTTTGTGGGTCATGAGGAATATATCATGGGAAACCTGAATGACGGCACGTTCGATCAGGAGATGAAGCGGCGTTTCGCAAAGGCAAATGTATATTCCAAAGAGAACTGCAAAAACTGCTGGGCAAAATTCTATTGCAGCGGCGGCTGTAATGCGAATAACTTCCAGTATGAGGGCGATATCCTCAGATCGCATAAGGTGGGCTGTGAGCTGGAGAAGAAACGTCTGGAGTGTGCCATTATGATAAAAGCGGCGCTTGCCGATATCGGGGACGATACCCCTTCTGCCTGTGACGGTGAGGACTGCTTCGCTCCGTGCTGATAATAATGCAATGGAAATAAAAAAGGCTTCCAAGTACAATAGGACTACTTGGAAGCCTTTTTTTGACAGATTTTTGGGCATATCGAAATTGTGTGCGGGCATTAAATTTTTTCCAGCATTTCAGATAATCCTGTTGTATCAACACTGAATCTGTAGGTGGTTGTGGGGCTGTCGGACTCAACAATATAGAAATCAACGGTTTTAGAGTTTTTCAGGTAAAAAACGAGCATAGAATCAAAGGATATTCTGTCTGATGAGGAGTACATTGTGCCTGTCAATTGATGCTTAATACCGTCATCGGTTTTAATGGTCACATCGTAACTCTTGGATCTGCTGTAAGAGTTCTTAACGAGCATTGAACCATATTCCAACAGTTTAATGTCAGCACTATCAGACTCAACCAATAAGGAAAAAATCAGGTCGCTGTTTGTGGTTGCGCTGTTTGAAAAAGTACCAAAATCGACGTAGTTAATGTAAGCGACATTTGTTTCATCACCAAACTCATCAACATAGTGTTTCAGTATCCAATGGCTTTCGGAATCTGTTGATTCCTGTTCGGAGCTTTCTTCTACAGGAATTTCAGAAGATTCTACAGAATATGAGTCTTCTGATACGAGTGATTCCTCCGCACTGTCGTCAATGGTACTTTCGGGAGTTGGCTGTTCTGATGTTTCTGTTACCTGTGCGGCGCAGGAACATAAACTGATACTTGCCAGAACGGCAGCGAACAGGGCAGTGCTTTTTTGTGAATCTTCATTTTTCATTCTCCTTGTCATAATTTTAACTGTATAAGCATAAAATAGCCTACACAGTTTATTTTATTCTAACATAATTGCCTATATAATTCAAGTGATTTTTAATTGTGTAGGTGAAAAAAGTGGATTATTTTATGATTGGTCAGAATATTCGCCGTTTAAGAAAACAACAGGGTATATCGCAGGAACAGCTTGCCGAACAGGTTGATATCTCCCTTACGCACATGAGTCACATTGAAACAGGCAACACCAAATTGAGTCTGCCGGTTTTGGCGGCACTTGCCAAGGCTTTGGGTGTCAGTACCGATGAATTGCTCAGAGAGCGCAATAAATCACTGCCCGATGACCTTTTTGATAAACTGACTTCGGTTTTTGAGGGCTGCAGTGAGATAGAAACAAAAATTATGCTTGATGTTTTGTGCAGTACAAAAGCGGCACTAAAAAAATATTCTCGGCAAAACGGTTGACAAACCGGAGAAATGGTGATATAGTATACAGGTACAACAAAGTAAAGCAATGCTTTCACCCGTAGGGTAACGTCCGGTACGGGTCAATAGCTTCGGCAGATGCCTGCCCGTCAGGGTGAGGTGTCGCTTTTTGATGAAGTGTTGACGCGCGGACGATTGATGATTGTCTGCGCTTTTCTTTTAACGTATTATTCAAACTGTTTTGGAGGTGCTTTGACATTAGCAAGCAGGAACATCAGATCAACGAGGAAATTCGTGACAAGGAAATCAGAGTAATTGATTCTAACGGTGAACAGCTCGGCATTATGCCGCTTTCACAGGCACTCGAAAGAGCGATCGCAAAGAATCTTGACCTCGTTAAGATTGCACCGCAGGCAACACCGCCCGTGTGTAAGATTATGGACTATGGCAAATATCGCTTTGAACAGGCGAAGCGTGAGAAGGAAGCAAGAAAGAATCAGCATATCGTTGATATCAAGGAGGTTCGCCTTTCTCTTAACATTGATACGCATGATTTTAACACAAAGCTCAAGCATACCGAAAAATTCATCAAAAGCGGCGACAAGGTAAAGGTGTCTATCCGTTTCAGAGGTCGTGAAATGGGGCATCCGGAGCTTGGAACCGAGATCATGAAGAAATTTGCCGCGGCTTGTCTGGAATTTGCTGCTGTCGAAAAGCCTGCTAAGTTGGAGGGACGCAGTATGATCATGTTCCTCGCACCGAAAACAAACAAATAAAGTTAAATTCAAGGAGGATCTTAATATGCCTAAGATTAAGACACACAGCGGAGCTAAAAAGCGTTTTAAGCTCTCTAAGAACGGAAAAGTTATTCGTGCACATGCCTACAAATCTCATATCCTGAACAAGAAAACCACTAAGCGCAAGAGAGGCCTCAGACAGACAACTGTTGCAGATAAGACCAATGTTGCAGCAATCAAAAGACTGATTCCTTACAAATAATCAGTAAGGAACTGTGAAGAAATACAGTTCCTAAGCGTATACAACTGTTATCAAGAGAACATTTTACAATTATCGGAGGTATATAATATGGCTCGTGTAAAGGGTGCGTTAGCAACACGCAAAAGAAGAAAAAAGGTATTGAAGCTCGCTAAGGGCTATTGGGGTGCAAAGAGCAAGCACTTCAAAATGGCTAAGGAAGCCGTTATGAAGAGCGGCAACTACGCTTATATCGGCAGAAAGCAGAAGAAGAGAGATTTCAGAAGACTCTGGATCACCCGTATCTCCGCAGGCTGCCGCGCTAATGATATCAACTACTCTACCTTCATGAACGGTCTGAAGAAGGCCGGCATTTCTCTCAACAGAAAAATGCTCTCAGAAATCGCTATTGCTGATCCCGCTGCTTTCACCGCTCTCGTAGAGAAGGCAAAGGCTGCTCTTTGATTTGCAGCATTTTTACTGACCGAACATCAATGCACCTGAGTAAAGCTTGGGTGCATTTTTTTACACATAAAAAGGCGGGATATCATGAATAATATCATACTGATCGGAATGCCGGGCTGCGGCAAGAGTACGGTGGGAGTTGTGCTGGCAAAGCTGATGGGCTATCGCTTTCTGGACTCTGACCTGCTCATTCAGGGACAGGAAAACAGACTGCTCAGCGAGATCATCGAACAGGAGGGTCTGGACGGCTTCAATGCCATTGAAAACAGGGTCAATGCTTCTGTCAATGTCAGCAGAACCGTGATCGCAACAGGCGGCAGTGTCATCTACGGAAAAGAGGCCATGCAGCACCTCAGGAGTATCGGGACGGTGGTGTATATCCGTCTGCCGTATGAGGAGCTTGCAAGGCGGCTGGGCGACCTGACAAAGCGCGGTGTTGCCATCAGGGAGGGACAGACGCTTTCGGAGCTTTACGAGGAGCGCGCACCGCTGTATGAATCTTATGCCGATATCGTGGTAGAGGAACATGACCTGTCGATTTCCGAAACGGCAATGTATATCAGAGATCAGTTGCTTGCGCAGAACGGCAGGTCATGCGGGGAGAGCGTATCGTGATAACAAGTAAGGATAACGAGATCATCAAAAGGGTGTCAAAGCTGATGACCGGCGCAAAATACAGGCGGGAGTGCGGATTGTTTGTTGCCGAGGGTGCAAGAATATGCGCTGACGGTGCAAGATCCGGCGCGGCGATCGACACCTTCTTATATACGGAGCGCGCCCGCGAAAAATACGCCGCAGAATTTGAGTGTATTGCGTCAAGGGCAGAACGCAGCTTTGAGGTGAGTGAGCCGCTGTTCCGGAAAATGGG
>CACYDW010000042.1 GCA_902773325.1 uncultured Ruminococcus sp. | reverse complement strand
GATCTACACGTTTGACGGACAGAGCGTTCTTGCCCGCGGCAAGGACAGGGGTATGGACAACGACAAGGAATCCTGGAATGTCGCAGAAAGTGTACAGAGCATGATGTCCGTTACAAATAATAAGGCGATCATTGTTGCGATCGTCACGGACGGCGGTACACGAGAGGATGAGCTTGTCCCTGATTTAGGAGAGCTGTATAATGACCCCAATATGCCGGCAGAGTATCAGCTCCAGTCCGACAAGCAAGGCAATCGATTTGCCGATTTCGTCTGTGATACGGTTATGCCGTATATACAGGAGAACTACAATGTCTACACCGATGCACAGCATAATGCTCTGGTCGGCTCTTCATTGGGCGGTCTGGAAACCTTCTATGCTGTGCTGGCTCACCCCGATAAATTCGGTACAGGCGGTGTGATGTCCGCCACCTTCAGCGTTTATGACGATGCCGTATGGGACAGCTTCCTCAGCGACAAAACAAATGCAGAAAATGCTCCGTTCCTCTATTTCTATGCCGGCAGCTACGGCTTTGACAACGGCAATGTAATGGAAAAGATGTATAAAAGACTTGCCGACAAGGGTTATCCGCAGGATAAAATGGTATATGACAAATACGAACGCGGAACACATCTGATGGTTTACTGGAGAAATATCTTCTCCGAGTTCCTGCAGGCGGCTTTCATGCAAAAGGTAGAGGCACTGGAATCCGGTGCAAAAATCGAGTATGTAGACCGAACAGACATGAGAACCCAGACCGTTACTGAAATCGAAATCGACGAAAATGACCCGCGTCTGCTCGATAAGAACAATTTCGTATACTATGACAACAGCGAAACCAAGTGGGAAAAGGTATATGCCTTCTGGTGGAGTGACGAAGGTTTCGCTGTCAATATCATCACCGGCGCTTATTATGAACGTCCATGGCCGGGCGTAGAAATGGAACAGATCGAGGGCACGGATATCTACAGAGTCGTTGCGCCCGAGGGTGCATCCAATATTATTTTTGATACCGGTGTAACAGATGCAGAGGTTCAGAGCGGTACGATTGCCTACCAGACAAACGATATTGTATACAGATCAAATGAAAACACCGGCATGGTCTACAAAATCGATATGTCACAGCCGGCTAAATCAGGCAGAGGACTGGAAAAAACAAAATATACATATCCCGAGGGCAGCTGGTCGGAATACACAGGATAAACAGTTCCGTATAGAAGCGGCAGCAAAGAAATACAGGGCAATACCTGTTTGATATCAGGCAATCGCAGCAAAGCCGTACAGGCACTTGAAAGAGTGCTCTGTACGGCTTTTTTTGTGTGACAAGTGCTGTGTACGGCTCAGAATATCTGTCCCGGAAGCCTCTGCTTTACCTTGGGAGGAAACTGCTTGTCGAATTCCTCAACGTCATCGTCACTGACGTAATATCCCGCCGGTGTCTGATAAACACCGGTAATACCGTCAAGATATCCCTCAGACAGCTCTTTGCACAGAAAGAACGATGCATCCGCCCCCTCCGGCAGGTCGTGGTATCTGATGCCAAAATCGCTTGCATAGGTAAAACCGCTTTTGCCGTAAAATCCGATATTGCCCTCAAACAGGACTGCACCAAAACCACATTCTGCGGCTTTTTCGAGAGAATAGTCCAACAGCTTTTTTCCATAACCCCTGCGCTTCAATTCCGGTGTGATACAAATGGGTCCCATTGTCAGAACAGGAATCTCTCTGCCGTCATCAGCATTTATGACTGTTCTCATAAACATGTTCTGTCCGATCAGTCTGCCGTCCTGCTCCATGACAAAATCAAGCTCCCGCACAAATGCAGGGTCATTTCTGAGCAGGTGGATCACATAATGTTCACTGCATCCCGGACGGTAGACATTCCAGAAGGACTCTCTGATCAGCTCCTCAACCGCTCTGTGTTCTTCCTTCTTTTCCGGACGAATAATAAAATCTTTCATTTTCATTTCTCCTTACGATCAATCATTTTACAATTTTATCTTTTCTCCGTTTTTTATGGCTGATCGGAATTATGGCGAGGTGTCTGCCCGCCTGCGGCGGGCAGACGACCTTTCGCCATTTTACAATCGGCTAATCAATCATTTCAGAATACAATGCCAGTAATGCCGCACTGATCAGCAATCCGCCGATGATATCCGTCAGCCAGTGAACGCCTGCGATCAGCCTTCCGACAACCGTAACGGCTATTATGATACAACAAGCCGCTGCCAACACTCTGCACAGCGCTTTTTGCCTGATGTACCTGTGCAGGAGCATAGCAGCACTGCCCATAATCACACAAACGATCATGGTATGGGATGACGGAAAAGACGCTTCCGGATGCAGACAACCGGGCATCAAAACAGGCCGGTAATTGATGATCACCTTTTCAAACAGGCAATACAATCCTATCACAAGCAGATACAATCCGCCAAGACAGCGTATTTCCTTGTCAACCTTCAGAAAGCTTCTTCTTTTGATAAGCTGCGCCAGTCCTGCCACGGCAAATACAAATGCGGTGAGAATCGCCGCAATTCCAAGCCAATCTGTGATATCATACCAGAGCATATTGACACCTGTCAGCTCAAAAAAGAAGCCGTTCAGATGCGAAAGCCCAATGCTTGTTCCTCCCGCACCTGTTTCCTGCACATCAACAAACCGCAGCAATACGATAAGCAACCCAAACAGCGCAGCACTGATTCCCGACAGCAATATTTTTCTTTTGTGTTTCATAAGAGTTGTCCTTTCCATTTTGCTTTCCCCGAGGATATCTCTATTATACAGGTTCATGAACGATATCTCAAGAAACGCGCATTTACACTGCCGATACGATGCGTATCATCTGCTTTTTATCACTAATATTCCTTTGACGATCAACGTGCAAAGGCAAAAAATGCCGGCATAGGGCTGCCTCGTGAGAATAAAAAGCATTGTTGCGATGACAGACAACGCAATACCTGTAATGACCCGATGCCGATCCCAGCGGGGCTTGTCAAAACTGCTGATTACGACTGTACAGAATCCGTTGAGTATGGTCATGCTTATAGCGACCACAAAAACTATTTTGATCCAAGGGCTGATATCTGTCATGGCAAACAGACTGACAGCTTTTGTTTCCGATTTCCCGCCGCTGTTTCCGAATACAGGAAGAATCAACAAAAGAAAAACAAGACAATCCAGTATGCCGCAAATCAGAGCTGTATATTTTTTATGGGAGCCTTCTATATCCTGTTCGGCAAGATCAACGATCTCCTCTGCACCGATCAGCTCGTCGATCGTAATATGGAAGTATTTTGCGATCGCTTTCAGAGAGTCAATGCTCGGGTATCCCCTGCCCGATTCCCATTTTGATATGGCTGCGCGGGAAACATACAGCTTCTGTGCCAGTTCCTCTTGCGTCAGATGTTCCCTTGTTCTTAATTGCTGTAGTTTTTCGTTAAACTCCATAGGCTTCTACCTCACATTCATAGACAAGCCCTGCAATATTGAGTAAAAAGGCAGGGAAACCGGTCATGCCGCCCTGCCTTCTGCTTTTTCATTTTCAGTTGCCCCATACGCTCAAAGAAAACGCCTGCTGAGTATCGTGCCGCTGTCGTGGGAGGATAAATAAGCCCTCGCGCGCTTTACGAGCGGATAAGCGGTATCCGAAGCGGCGATCTCTTCAAAAAGCGCGTCTGCCCTGCCGACTTCTCCAAGGCATAAAAGCACCATTCCAAGCTGGTACTTTCTGGAAAGCTCACCGTATTGTATGGTAATTCCCTTTTTAACGGGCGGTGTATAGCTCTCAAGCTGCTGTCTGATCGAACTGAGAAGCTCTTTGTCAGAGTCCGTAGGATTTTTCAGATTGCTTTCCATCAGACGTGCACAAGCGGAGTGCAAATCATAACTGCGCTGCACAAGCTCATCATATTTCGGGTGTTTTTTATGGATAGTTTCTTGAAGTCCTGAAATTGCACCTCGCAGTAGAAACACCTGCGTCTGATACTCCCGATGTTTTTGATGTAATTCAATCGCCAGACGAATTTCCAGAAACCGAAATCTGATATACGGATTCACCCTGTGCGACCGGAGCATGAAATCATTCATATCCAGTGCTATGAATTCCGCCAGACCATACATCTCATAGGCAAGACAGCCGGTCAGAAGATTGACGCAAACCACGGCTTTGTGTCTGCCGGATACCCTCGAAAGAATGCGTATATGCTCATTGATATATCTCTCGGGGTCATCGTCCAGCAGGTTGACAACATCACGGTAAAGAAAGCCGGAAGAAATACCGGCGACCACCATCATCAGCAATGCGAAACAATAGACAGCCACTGCTGCCGGTGTCGGGATATGCGTATATTTTTCAAGGGGAATCAGAAACGCGCTGATAACACCAAGAATGATGGATGCAATATTCAGCATGATCGTAGGCAAGAAGCAAAAAGACATTGTTTTTCCTCCAAAACCTCTGCCCTTTACATAACAGAGGTAATAAACAGCGCGATTGCTCCGACAAAAGCACCCGCTGTGATCAGTACCGGTACTACACAGCCCAGACAGCCGCCCCGATATCCCCCATAACGCGGCGGGGGCGGAGGGGGTGCACCATATCCCCTATGTCTGCGTGGCGGAGGAGGTGGCGGTGGCGCGCCATAGCCTCTGTGTCTATGCGGAGGCCCTCCGAAACCGCCGCCGTGACCTCCATGCGGAGGTCCGCCGAACCCGCCGCCGTGACCTCCATGCGGAGGTCCGCCAAACCCGCCGCCGTGACCTCCATGCGGAGGTCCGCCTGGAGGGGGACCAAAGTGGCTGACATGAATACCGCCTGCCAATACCGGTGTAAATCTGTTCATTCCTGATACCTCCGTTTCACAAAAGATCATGTAAAAATGCCAATTCCGGCAAAACCATTATTTATACAAAAGAACTGCTGCGCAGTGAAAAGATTTGTCTGGCGGCTGACGCGTCACGATAGATCTGCTCTTTGAGCTGCTCCGTGTCAAGGAATTTCCGTTCGGCACGGATACGGTCAAGCAAATGCAGATCCAGTGTATGCAGGTAGAAATCATTGCCCCGATAATCGGGAAACCATGTTTCAGCGAGAACCGTATCGGAATTTCTGACCACCGTAGGTCTTACACCGATATTGGTAACACCAAACTGCACCTCATTGTCCAGAACAGCATAAGAAGCATATACACCAAACGGCGGCAGGATCAGCCCATCGGGATATTGCTGGTTAGCGGTAGGTGTTCCCCACTGCCTGCCCAGCTTCTGACCGTGTGTTACGGGGGCTTCGATCGAAAAAGCTCTGCCAAGCATGGTGTTGGCAGATACAATATCCCCCTCACCGACACATGCCCTGATGCGCGAGGAGCTGACGGGCTGACCGCCGTATTCTATCCGCTCTTTGGCAGACACCTCTATACCGCATGCCGCTCCGAGCTTTTTCATGGTTTCGCCGTCTGCCGTACCGCCCTTGCCAAAATGATAATTAAAGCCACATGAAAGATATCCGGTATGGAGCAGCTTGCCGAGAACCTCGGCAACAAAATCCTCCGCCGAGATATCGCATATACTTTCAAAGTCGATCAATACGACCCGTTCAACGCCGAGCTGCTCCAGCAAAGAAAGCTTCTGGGGCAGTGTCAGCAAGCGGGGCGTTTGTTCTCCCGAAAAATAATCCCTTGGCCGCTGTATCATGGTAAATACCGTAGATGTATAACCCCTGCTGATACCCTGCTGTACCGCATCCTGAATCACGGCGCGGTGTCCGCGGTGTATGCCGTCAAAATAGCCGAGTGCCAATGCTGACTTTTTCGTGATGTCCGCCTTTTTAATTTCCTCCAGAGAATTCACAATCTCCATAATACATCTCCGTCTGTGTTTCCTGATGATCGGGTACGGAAACAATACTGATCGATCCGGCATTTCCCGAACAGATATGCCGTCTTATGCATCTGTGTCAAAGCGTTTTTTGACTGATAATTCTTCCCTTTTGAGATCAATCGTACCCAATCCCAAAAATCGTTCACCGCAGTAAACTCTGTAAAGTGCCCCGTCTTCGGGGGCGGCTATGCCATATAAGCGTGAAAGCATCAGCCCTGCACCGTTACAATACCGGACTTCCTGTGCAGAGGTAATACTGATACGCGGATAAGCCGAAAATACGCTGTCAACAGGTCGGATATACTGCCCGATACCGTCAGACTGTGCAAGCTCCCTGAGCCTGTCGAGCGTAATGGCATCCTGCAGCTGATAGCCGCAGGCACGGGTACGGCGCAGTGCCGTCATCACACCACCGCAGCCGAGCTGTGCTCCGATATCGTCACATATCACGCGGATATATGTGCCCTTGGAGCAGGATACCTTCAGTGTACCGCTCTGGGTATTTTCATCAAAGCGTATCAGCTCCAGAACGCTCACGGTAACAGGTCTTGCCTCGCGTTCGGTTACAATGCCCTGCCGTGCCAGCTCATAAAGCCTGACACCGTCCTTCGATACCGCCGAATACATCGGCGGCTTCTGCATGATATTTCCTCTGAACTGCGGGAGAACATCGAGAAGCTGCTTCGTGGTCACGGCAGACGGCTGCTTTGACAAAACCGTTCCGGTAATGTCGAGGGTATCTGTGGTAATCCCGAGTGTAAAGTCGGCAAGGTATTCCTTGTCTGTATCGGGCAGCAGATCCTGCGCCTTGGTAGCGCACCCCAGCAGCACAGGCAATACACCTGTTGCCATGGGGTCGAGTGTACCTGTGTGACCCGTTTTTCTTTGGTGAAGTGTTTTTCTCACCACCGCAATGACATCAAACGATGTGAAATCGCGGGGCTTGTCAATAATGATGATCCCGTTGATAATAACCACCCTTTGGAGCATGAACAAGCTGATACTGCTCCGTTATTTCATGTATCGCAGCCGCTCACAGCTGTTTAGCGGTTTCTGCGACAATGCGGCTGCACACGTCATCTGCATCGCCGCAGAGCGTACAGCCGGCTGCTGCCTTGTGTCCGCCGCCGTCAAAGACCCTGCACACCGCAGCGGCATCAATATCGGCGGTGGTTCTGAGCGAGATACGGTATACACCGGACTCTTTTTCCTTAATGGTAATACCGGCTTTCACACCCTCGATACGTCTGGGAATTCCCGCAATACCCTCGGTGTCGCCGTCATCAGCACCTGTCTGAGCAAGCATCGCGGCGGTGATGAATATCACAGCGATACGGTCGTTCTCATAGAACCTGACAGAATCCAGCACCAACCGCTCCAGCTCGATTCTGGCACGTGATTTGGTATCAAACATAACGCGATTGATCGTAGCACCGTCTGCGCCGAAATCGAGCATATCCGCAGCGATACGGTAGCTTTCTGCGGTAGCATTGGAGTATTTGAAGCAGCCTGTATCGGTAGAGATACCCGTAAAAACGGCATCGGCAATAAACTTGTCCGGTGTAACACCAAGTGCTGAAATGACCTTGCTGATGATCTGGGTACAAGCACCCGCCGAAGCATCTACAATGCCGTAACGCGCGAATCCCGTATTAGAGCCGTGATGGTCGATACAGAGATCGGTCACGGCGGCATAGTGTGCCAGTTCTTCCCCGAAAAGCTGTTCACCGGCAATATCGGTGCTGACGATATACTGCGGCTCAAAAGGAATATGGGGCAGCTTTGATGTGATATAGTCATATTTTTGGGGTATATCATCCGCACAGACGGTATCCGCATTTTTGCCAAGCATTCTGAGCGCGGCACAAAGCGCATAAGCGGAGCCGATAGTGTCGCCGTCAGGTGAGCGGTGCATGATAATAAGAATATTGTCGTGCTGTCTGAGAAGCTCTGCAGCTTCGTTGATGTCTACTGTTATCATATTATTCTTCCTCGCTGTCTGCCTGCTGTTTCATCACCTCATCCGTGAGCTGCGTGTATTGAAAGTCGTTAATGATTTTTGCAATACCGGCACTGTATTCGATGGAATCCGTTGCAACAAAGTCCAGTGCGGGTGCATAGCGCAGCTTCAGACGAGTTCCTAACTGATGGCGAATGAAGCCCTGTGCATTTTTGAGTGCCTTGACAGCCTCTTTAGCGGTATCAAGACCCTTCATGGAGCTGATATAGACCTTGCTGTAGGAAAGATCGCGGGTCGTTTCACAGCGCACAACGCTGATCAGCCCGTCATGCAGGCGGGGGTCTTTCATTTCTCTCAGAATCGCTTTGATTTCTCTTTCAATATCTTCCGACCTTCTGTCGGGTTTATAATTGGGCATGAAAATACTCTCCTTCATCGATCCGGGCATTTGGAAATGCCATACAATATGCTGCGTTCAGTACGGGGGCATATCAGCTCACCTGTACTGTTTTAATGGAGTCATAGTAATCTACGATATTCAGGTCATTGCCGCCGAGCAGCTTTCTTTCCATAAAATCGCCGATATAGGCATTGCGGTTATTGACTGTCACGGCAAAGCCGTCCTGTGTGTCGACCCATTCGCCGCCGATATTGGCGATAATGAGGAATCCGAAATAAGCCGATGCAATAGAGGCCACGTCCATGCCGTTCTCCTTGGCATCAAAAAGATGTTCCTGCACGATTCCCCTTGAAAGTGCATCTGCGACCTCCTCCAGCTCATAGACAGAGGACTCCTTGTTATCAAGCTCGATACCGAGATTGTTTCTGATATAGCCGATAAAATCGAGCGCCCTGCCGAGCATCACCAGCTCCAGTGTAACGAGATCCGTATTACCCTTTTTGATCATTTCGTAGCGATCTTCGTAGTATTTTTCCAGCTCTGCAATATCGCTGTTGTAGCAGAAGCTCTTGTTTTTATCATTGTCAAGTCGTTTCATTGTTACCACCGCTTTCTGAGCGGACTGCGGTTCTCCTGTGCAGCAGACAGCAGTCCATATATAATATTTCTATTTTATCATACCATATTTCCGCACATTTATCAACTTAATTAGCAGCTAATCCTCAGCAATTTCTCATCTTTCACTTTATCATGTGCAGGGTTACAAAGTTGTTGGTTGTTATCGGGAAAAAATTGTATTATTATGGTAGTATAGGGTAGTGGTGTACAGCGAAAGGGGGCGCATAGCAAACGGATCTGCAAGAAGCAAGAACGGCATGGAAGTCATACTGCCGTGACCGCCGGGAGCCTGTTTCCGCTCTGTGCTGTGAAAAGCAGGATCGTTGAACGGACTCCGGAACACAGCCCGATGTGCATCGTGTATAATTGGTTGCAATAAAATTGAATAGGAGGAAGTTTGATGAAACAAGCAAACAAGCTGTTGAGTATCGTGCTGACACTGGCACTTACTCTGAGTATGATACCGATATTTGCCGTAACGGCAAATGCCGCAGAGTTCGCCGATGTCAGCGACATTGACACCCTGAGAACGCTTCTGGAAAGCAACGAAAACTACAATCTCACGCTCCAGAAGGATCTTTCACTCTCCATCGACGACAGCTTCTATAAACTTGATCAGACAAGCGGCGGCTGGAGGGACAACTACTGGTGCGTTACGGCAAGAGCCGCTATACCACCAACGGCACATGGGAAAGCTCCACTGCCGGCACCATCACGCTCTACTATATGTATGACAATCACAACTCTCTCGATAAGCCGACAGATTCCGTGAAGTATGAAGAAACCACCTTCACGGTCTATCAGAACGAAACCGTTAACATTCCCCTCAGCTATGAGATCGTATGCCCCGACCGTCACACCACGAAGCATACCATTACAAGTGTCCGGGCTGAAAGCTATCCTGAGGGTCTGCCGGACGGCCTGCTGTTCAGCAACGGCAGCATAACGGGTACTGTTACCGCTGACGAAGGCTTATACAGGCTATTCATGACCCACAACTCCACAAGCGGTGATGTCTGCACGGAGATGCTGTCCTTCTATGTCATGGGCGGTCCGTCCGAGCTTGACGAAAGCGTACTTCCTGCCGACCATGAACACAGCTACAGCGACTGGACAGACAACGGCAGCGAAACCCATATCCGCACCTGCGCCGAATGCGGGCTTTCTGAGATCGAACCGCACAGCTTTGATGAGGGCGAGATCCTCAGCTATGCCACTGATGTAAAAGACGGACAAATCAGATATACCTGTTCGGAGTGCGGTGCAATCAAGCTTGTAACCATTCCCGCAGGCGATGATTTTGAAGTGCTTACCAACGAATCCGTGATCAGTGCCGATGCCGTTACAATAGGTCAGTCGGTTACACTGACAGGTCTGGCTGCGGGCGGAGTCGGCGCATATCAGTATGCGTTCTACTATAAGAAAGCATCCGACACCAAATGGTCTGTCAAGCAGGACTTCAACATCAACGACACAGCAGAGATCAGGCTATCGCAGGCTGCCGTCTATGATATCTGCATCAAAGTCAAAGATGAAAACGGAAGCGTCGTCAAGAAATACTTTACCGTCAACGCGGTTGACAAGCTTACCAACACTTCAACCCTTGCTGCCAACACTGTAGCCGTTGGCTCTGCGGTAACCGTCAATGCTTCTGCAACAGGCGGCACAGCACCCTACACCTACGCGGTCTACAGCAAAAAAACCACCGACAGGTCGTGGGCAACGGTTCAGGATTTCAGCACAGACGCTAAGGTTCAGATCACCCTTGACGAGGAAGCGTCTTATGATATCTGCGTCAAGGTCAAGGATATCAGCGGTGCTGTTGTCAAGACCTATCTGACCGCCAATGCCATTGTTGCCGAAGCACTCGAAAACACCTCGACCATTTCCTCCGAGAACGTTGCTTCGGGCGATGCCGTTACCATCAACGCATCTGCCAAGGGCGGTATTGCGGATTACACCTACGCTGTTTACTACAAGGAATCTACCGAAAGCAAGTGGCTCACCAATCAGGATTACAGCTCAGCAGCCGCTGTTACCTTTGCTCCCCCTAAAGCCGTTTCTTATGATCTCTGCGTCAAGGTCAGGGACAGCAGCGGAACGATCGCTAAAAAATATTTTACGGTCAAAGCGGTATCCAACACCGTTACCAACGAGTCGGTTCTCTCGGCAGAAACCATTCAGCTCGGAAGCGGTGTTACCGTCAAGGCAGCAGCAGCGGGCGGCACGGGCACTTACACCTATGCGGTATTCTTCAAAAAGACCGCTGCTTCAACATGGACAACCAAGCAGGGCTTCAATACCAATGCTACTGTTGAGATCACCCCCACGGAAACAGGTTCCTACGATCTCTGCGTCAAGGTCAAGGACAGCAGCGGAACAGTTGTCAAGAAGTATTTCATCGTCACGGTAACGGAAGCACTTGCCAATACCTCTACGCTGTCGGCAGAGAGTGTATCGCCCGGCTCGGGTGTGATCGTAAGGGCATCTGCTGCGGGCGGCACAGCACCTTACAGCTACGCCGTATATTACAAGAGATCTGCTGATCCATCATGGACAACCAAACAGAATTTCAGCGCGACCTCTGCTGTCGCTATTACCCCCGATGAAGCAGGCAGCTACGATGTGTGCGTCAAGGTCAAGGACAGCACCAACACCATAGAAAAATCCTACCTCACCTTTGTGGTTGTGGACGCAACCGATTAAGCTCTCCTCACAAAGGACAGTTCCCCATTAAAAACATCTGCCGCACCCGAACAGGAATACGGCAAAATAAAGAAAGGAAGTCTTATTATGGAATTACTGAAAAAATGTATCGCAGAATGTATCGGCACATTCGTACTCGTGCTCTTTGGCTGCGGCTCTGCCTGCATACTGGGCTGTAACGGCGCATCCGCCGATGCTGCCTATCTGATGACCGCACTTGCCTTTGGTCTTGTAATTGTTGCAATGGCTTATTCGATCGGCAACGTATCCGGCTGTCACATCAATCCGGCTGTTTCAATTGCAATGCTTGTCAGCGGCAAAATGACGCTCAAGGAGTTTGCTGCTTATGTATGCTCACAGTTCATCGGCGCGATCGCAGGCGGTGCTATGCTTTATGCCATGTTCAGCGGCGTAAAGGGCACGACCTACGGTTCAAACGGCCTTTATAACAACAATATCTGGGCATCGCTTCTGATTGAGATCATTCTGACCTTCGTATTCGTAATTGCTATTTTAGGTGTTACCTCCAAGGTAGAAAACAGCTCTGTTGCAGGTCTTGTCATCGGCTTTACTCTCACACTGGTACACATCTTCGGTATTGCCTTCACAGGCACATCCGTCAACCCCGCAAGAAGCTTTGGTCCTGCCCTGTTTGCAGGCGGCGATTCACTTGCCAATGTATGGGTATTCATTGTTGCGCCGCTCGTTGGCGCGGTACTTGCCGCATTGATCTATAAGCTGATTGCAGAGCCTTCCAAGAAAGCACCTGCAGAAGTACCCGAAAAAGCTGCACCCGCTAAGAGCAGCAAACCCGCAGCAAAGAAAACCAAAAAATAATCCCACTGATAATCACTCCTTAAAAAAATATGGTATCCCCCGTGCCAAAGGTACGGGGGATACTGCTTTTTTCTTTATTCGCTTTATCAAACATGGGCAAATAGTTCGTTTTTTTAGGAAAGGGGTCCGGGGGAGAACCCTTTGTTTTCAAACAAAGGGTTTCCCCCGAGGAAACTGCCCTGCAAAATTGATTTCCCTGACAGAGCATGATTTTGTTCTTTACTTTTTATACAAACAGTTGTAAAATGATTATGAAGAGCGGCAATTATATGCCGCAAATCTAAACAGAAATGGAGAATATGAAATGAAAATCCTTGTTGAAACATCTGCCCGTCACGTTCACGTCACACAGGAAGCACTTGAAACACTTTTTGGCGAAGGTGCTTCCCTTACCGTAAAGAAGTATCTCTCTCAGCCCGGACAGTTCGCCAGCTTTGAGAAGGTAACCGTTGTAGGCCCTAAGGGTGAGATGGTTGCATCGATCCTCGGTCCTGTCCGTCCTGCCAACCAGGTAGAGGTATCTCTCTCAGAGGCGCGCAAGCTCGGCATTGAGGCACCTGTAAGAGAGTCCGGCGATGTTGCAGGCACTCCCGGCTGCAAGTTAGTCGGTCCTAAGGGTGAGGTTGAAATCGAGTGCGGTGTGATCGCTGCCAAAAGACACATTCACTTTGATACAAAAACCGCCGAGGAAAACGGCTTCAAAGACAAGCAGATCGTCAGTGTCGCTCTTGGCGGCGAGGGCAGAAAGCTCGTATTCGGCGATGTTGTTGTAAGAGTCAGCGACAAGTTTGCACCCGCTATGCACATCGATACCGATGAAGCAAATGCCGCTCTTGCCGTAGGCAATATGGAAGGCGAGATCATCGTCTGATCAAAGGCATCTGTCATAAAACCATACAAAAAGCCCTCCGCTCCGGCAGTCTGTGCCTTTGCGGAGGGCTTTTGTTCTGCTGTGATATCAATATGTATGGTCACAGATTTCTTTGATTTTTTCCTGAAGCCTGAGAAAATCCTCAAAAGCGGCAGGCTTGTTGTTGGGGTTTCTCAGCAGGGCGGCAGGGTGCAGTACGGGCATCATATAAATGCCGTTTTTGACAAAGAATGTACCGTGCTCTTTCATGATCTTAATATCGGGCTTGATAATCTTTGCAGCGGCAATTCTTCCCAGACAGACCACAATTTTGGGTCTTAGTATCACGAACTGCTGGCGCAGCCACTTGATACACTGCTCCTGTTCTTCCGGCAGAGGGTCGCGGTTTTTGGGCGGACGGCATTTTACAATATTGGCGATATAAATGTTCTTGTTCCGGTCAAGGTCAATCGCAGCCAGCATCTTGTCAAGGAGCTGACCGCCTCTGCCTACAAACGGCTCACCCCTCAGATCCTCGTTTTCACCCGGACCTTCGCCGATAAACAGCACCTCCGCATCGTCCACTCCCACACCAAACACCACATTCGTACGGGTTTCACACAAGCCGCAGTCGCGGCAGCTCAGACATTGTTCTCTGAGTCTTGCAAATTCCTCGTTTTTCGGATTCATTTCCATTCTCCCTGAAGGCTCTGCGCGGCATTTTATCCAAAAGCACGTGAGAATTCACTGCTGTTGAAGATACCGGTGCTTGCAATGCCGGCACCCAGAATAACAAACAGAATAATATAAAGAACAATAACGATCGCCATCATGATCAGGATGGAGCGAGCATAGTTTTTCAGATTTCTGTTGGTGCTGCCGCCAAAGGCATATACAAAAAGCAGGACAAGACCAACAAGCGGTATAGAAAACAAAAAGTTATAACCAATATATCCCCAAGGACTGATCGGCTTGAGATCCTCAGACATAGGGTTATAGCCCTGCTGCATGGGCGGCTGATAGGGCACATTCGGGTTATAGCTGCCATAAGAAGTCGGAGCTGCCGGCGGCATACTGCTCTGATAGCTTTGATTGGGGTCATAGACAGACTGCGCCGGAACAGGAGCCGGAACAGCTGCTTTAGTGCCGCAGTTCGGGCAGAACGCTGTTCCGTCCGGAAACTCAGATCCGCATGATGTACATCTCATAATAAAACCTCCTGACCGCATTACTGCGGATATAATAGTAAAATTCCGATACAAAAACCGACAAAAAAAAACGTCCGGAGCTTTTGTTTCAGAGTAATCTCACCATTATTCTACCATAGTATACGTCATTTGTCCATAACCAAAACAAACACAGAATATTATGGCGATTTTTAGGCATTATGACAGAAAGGTACGATCGATCCGGCAGGGAATCAGCTTCCGGAAGGTCAACTCCGATAGCGTCTGTTATCGTCACATAAACATGACCACCGTGTAGGAGAGCCAGAAAACGTGCATAGCGTTGATCGCTCCATAATAAACAATAATGCCGTTGAGCAGCATTCTCACGGCGGCAGGATATTTTGTGCCGTGCAGACATAAACGTATATGCACGGTCATCAGCAGTGCCAGCGGTAATATACACTTGATCATAAATCCGCTGATATTTCCGATGCAGGGAATCATCAGCGGATTAGCTTCCACAAATAAGCCGCTTGAAATCAGCACTAGTGTAAACAGATAATCACTAACATTAAGAGCGTACAATAAAATGAGCCGTCCGTCAAATTCTGTACGGGACATGAGCCTTTTCATCTGATCTGTCATCAAATTCATCTCCTTCATTTCTTACTCTATCATGCCCCATCCGGAAGAAACCTATGCTATGGGCAATAAAATAATGAATGAATTGCATTGAAAAAGATAAAATGATGGAGTAGAATAATCATAGGTGATAAAAATGACAAAGGAAATGGTACAGGCAGATCTTGACAGACTGCCAGAGGGATATAAGACGGCAGAGGTTGACCGGCTGATCGAGCGGTATGTGAGGGAAAAACAGGATATGTCGGCTCTGAGAGCGTATGTTCTGGCGGAACAGCAGCTTCATAGGATCTATTTTCACACAAGTCTGAAGCAAATTCGTGATGTAAACGAACGAATGAAATGGCTTGACGGCAACCTGCTGTTCAGTGATTGGTGGCATACAGACGAAAATATCCGATTTGTAAGTGACCTGAATCTTGAAACAGCACTGGAATATGCGCGGCGATATGTAACAGACAGTGACCCGTTTATACGGCGATGGGGCTATGTAATGTTCATCTCAAAGCTGTGCAGAAGCGAAGCCGCACTCCACGGAATACTGCCGCTGCTGCATAATGACGAACACTATTATGTACAGATGGCGCAGGCATGGCTGATTGCCGAGTTGACAGTGTTTTTCCCCGATGAGATCTATGAGTGGCTGCCGCAGTCGGGATTGAACTATACCATAACCGGCAGGGCTGTACAAAAGATCTGCGACTCCTATCGTATTGACACACGTATGAAAGTGCTTTTCAGAACGCTGCGGGAAAGCCTGAAACATACAGCACCGACACACAAAAACACAATCCCCGACAATCGTACGCTTTTGTAAGAATAATCCGGTTTTGCTCTATACAATCCGACTTCTTTATGCTATAATCGGAGTATAGGGAACACACAGAACATAAGGAACTGTTCATCAGTAGCTTTTCATTTCTTTACAATTCCTGACGGGTTCGGTGATTCCTGTATTTTGAATCGGGAGGTATCAATATGGCAAAAAAACAAGACAGCAGCTTTCAGCAGTTCAAACGGAGAGTCAGAGAGGCAAAGACAGAGTTTGTTCTCATCAATGTTATTGTCGTTATTATCGGCATCATGATGATCGCCATGCCCACACAGATCAACAACATTATATGCCAGATCATCGGTGCATCGCTCTGCCTTTGGGGACTGATAAAGGTCATCTCCTATTTTTTCTCCGACGAAACACACGTGACCGGTTCGTTTGCCATGGCACAGGGCTGTGCTCTGTTGGGATTCGGCATTTTGTTCATTGTCAACCCGCGCATTTTCCTGTCCTTCATCAACGGTGCGCTTGGCGTTATCCTGATGGTAGCGGGGGTTATCAAGCTCCAGCACGCCTTTGACTACCTCAAGCTCCAGATATCTACATGGTGGATTCAGCTGATCGGCGCAGTGGCGATGGCTGCCTGCGGTATTGTAGCACTGACCAATCCATTTGCATCTACCTCTATGCTCATGATTCTGATCGGAATGGCACTGGTTTTCAGCGGTGTATGGGATCTTGTAACGCTGTTCCGCATTTCTTCAAGAATCAAAACAGCCGCCAAAACGGCAGCTAAAAAAGAAAAGGAAAAGAGCAAGTATATTGATGTTGACGCGGAATAATGCCGCGCAATTCTGTAAAGCATAGAGAATCCCCCGTGTGGTTTGTAGGAACACACGGGGGATCTTGCTTTCATCATTTGAATTCTGTCATTTCTTTTTACGGTTTTTTCCGCGGTGACCGGAGGAATTACTTTTCTCTGCGGGCTTCTGTGCGGCAGCAGGCTCGGATTCAGCAGAATCCGCCGATTCCGTGATATCAGAAGCCGCTTCTTCGCTGCTGTCTGCCGCTGCGGACACGGCTTCGTCCTTCACCGGCTCATCCTTCTCTGCTTCGTCCTGCACTTCCTCGTTCTGCGCTGCTTTGTCTTCCGCTGCTTCAGCCTGCTTTTCGACATTCCCGGAAGCGGACGGCTTCGACCCGTCTTTTTTCCACTCAGGAATACATACCTCAGGAACACCCTCAGGTAACTGACGGCGCGCAAAATCCTCATAAATAACATACAGCTTCTGAACGCCGTTTTCAAGCACGTAATAATGCTTGATGTAAGGGATCAGTATACCGACCAGTACCATGAGCAGCAGCAGCACTGCAATACTCTGATAAAAAATAATCAGCACGAAAACGGACATCGTAAGCAGACCAAACAGGAACGTCACGATCAGATGAATAAATCTTTCATGCTGCCAGAAGCCGATCTCCGTCAGAAGCTCCTGTTTGAATGCTTCTATATTTTCGATTTCTTCCCCGCTGTCAAAAAACTGTTGCAGGTCTTCAATATAATCGAGCAATTTGTTTCCCATATTTCACACAACCTCTTTGTTAATATGCCGCAAGACTGCAGGAGCATCGGCTGCTCATACTGTCTGCTGTACGGGTATAATCTTACGCTCCATAATGTATTCCTGGCAGACAAAACCGCCGCCTATGTCGGTATCTACGGGCTTGACCTTTCTGAACCCAAGATGCTCATAGACATTGATGGCAAAGCTGTTCTGACGCTCCACATGAAGCCTGATCTTCTTGATATGGCTGCACCCATGCTCCGGATTTGAAAAATAGCTTTCCAGATGTGCAATGGTTTTTCTGGCAAGCCCCTGACGTCTGAACTCCGCTTTGATATAGAGTCTTGAAAGATACACCTGATCGGTCTTGATTTTGAAACACATATAACCCGCCAATTTATCATCAGACAAAAGCATATAATAAACGTATTGTTCCTCCATCTGCCGCTGAAGTGCTTCTACTGATTGATATTTTTTTAACATATAGTCGATCTGCTCAGGTGAAAAAATATCCTTATAATAATTATGCCATACGTGGTTTGCTGCTTCTTCGATTTCCAGTATTTGCTTAGGGGTGGCAACGGGCATCACATCAAATTTCATAGCAGTTCTCCTTTCTGACAATTTCGGGACAGTGATTTTTCAGCGCGGCGGGGGCGGCGGATCGCGCTGGATCCTCACACGTCTGATATCGGTATCCACAAGGATATCATCAGCTTCCGTAAGCTCAAGCGGTGCTTTGTTATTATAGGGATAAGGCTCGGTTTTACCGTTGTGTTTATAGCTGCTGATCGTACCAATCACAAAGACCAGTGCTGCAACAGCCGGAATCACAATGGCACAGCCGATGATCATCAGCCAGTTTTTGGGCTTTGGCGTCCTTATTTCCGACGATGAAGAAGGTCTTTCTCCGCGATAGTCATCATCGTAGTAGTCGTTATAGTAGTCATCGTAATAATCATCATAGCCATCGTCATAATAGCCGGTATCCACCGTAACGACCTGCGGTGCTGCCGGCAGCTCTGCGGCTGCAGCAGACAGCGATACACCGCACCATACAGCAATGGTCACTGCCATCAACACGACAAGCCCGCTCAGAAGGTATTTTTTGCATCTCATAATAAGAAATAACCTCCTAACCCGATTATAATGGCAAGCACAATAAACAGCAGGACACCTGTCAGTGCAACCTTCTTTTTATCGCAGGGCAGCTCCCCATAGGTTTTTCCCGTCTGTCCGTTCATGGCATAGAGATAGTTTGTACCCTCAAAATTGAAAGTCATCATCCAGACGGGCATGAGTGCATACTGCCATGCCTCGTTGAGTGTACGCAGACTCATATTGTCTACGGTGACGGAATCATAGCCCTCTGCACTGTTTTTATAAATGGTACGGGCATAGTCCTTCAGTTCACTGTCGACCTGCGCCTGCACATCGGCACGTTCGACATCACGCTTTTCTGCAAGAAAGCCCGACAAATAGGACATCGTAAATTTCTTGAAATCCTTGTCGTCATACGGATTCACATAGCGCATAGCATTCTTGTCCTCGTCCTTGATAGCCGAGCATGGATAGCCGTTGAACTTGATTTTTCCGTAGCGTCTGACCTTAAAGATCTTGGTTTCTGTGATCTCATAATCTCCCTCGCGCCAGGAACGCACCTTCTTTGCCGTGGCATCAATACCGCCTTCTTTGAGGGAATCGACCATCCAGTACGGATAGTATACGCCCTTCATCATATCAAGCTGTGCGTCCGAAACGAAATTTCGGGGCAAAAACCTCTTTCTGGCACACATATCATAGAATTTCTGCTTGGCATCTTCCTCCGAGATCATGAACGGAATGACCTTATCCGGCTTGAAATCACCCGCAAGCCTGTCTGAAAGCATAACGGGGCTGTGACAGAACACACAGAAGGTAGCTGCCGTCGTTTTTTCTGCTATGACCTCTGCACCGCAGCTCTGACACACATACATACCCGCCTGCTCCGAAAAATCATCATAACCGAATCCGAAATCCGGATCATTCTGTACAAGCTGTGGCTGCTGAGGTTCGGGACTCTGGTCAAGCATTTCGTCAAGCGCACCAAAATGCTGCTTCAATTCCTCTTCGGTAAACTCACTGCGGCAGAATTCACAATCAAATTTCAGCTTTTTAGGGTTGTATTGCAGCGGGGCATTACAGTTGATACATTTATAAGATATTGTTT
Source organism: uncultured Ruminococcus sp. (assembly GCA_902773325.1). GTDB lineage: Bacteria > Bacillota > Clostridia > Oscillospirales > Acutalibacteraceae > UBA1213. The sequence goes on along the minus strand of CACYDW010000042.1, from coordinate 37,989 downwards.
CCATCTGATAGCTGTGTTACAGTATGCAGCAAACATCACCATCACACAGACACACTCACCTCTCCTTCCAATCATATTCCGCATAAACGCAAGCCTCATCGGAGAACACACGGTTCCCGATGAGGCTTGAAAGCTCCTGTCATATCACATATTTACAAGCTGTACCGAAGGGATTGCGGCATCAGACAGCTCATAAATGCAATTACTGATAATCAGCCTCGTTAATGGGGTCACCGCATTCGGGGCAGAACTTCGGAATCGGGCTGTTCATATCCGGCTCATAGCCGCATTTGTCACACTTGATTTTTTTAGGTGCTTCGGGCCGTTTCGCACCGCACTCTGCACAGAATCTGCCTGTGTTTGCTGCACCGCAGGACGGACAGAACCAATTGCCTGCCGCAGGAGCAGGTGCCGGCTTGGGTGAGCCGCACTGTGCACAGAATTTTCCGGTATTGCCCTGATGACCGCAGGAACAATTCCAACCGCCCGCAGCAACAGCCGCCACTGCCTGAGGTGCCGGCTGAACAGGCTGCTGCATCTGCTGTTGCTGCATCTGCTGCTGCATCTGCATCTGCTGGAGATTCGTAGCCGAAGCGGTATTCATGAAACCGCTTGCAGCGTTCATTCCCATGCCAATACCCAAGAAGCCTGCCGCAGCACCGTTCGGGTTAGAGCCTGCTGCTTCAATGCCTCTTGCAATAGAAGTCTGAACCATCGTTTCGCGCATTTCGGGAGATTTAAACATCGCAACACGGCTTCTCTCGGTAAGGAGCTGCTGTGTTTCCTGATCGTAGGTAATGCCGTTGCAGCCGACATTTTTGATGATAATACCGCGTTCTTCTTTCCATACAGGGTCGAGCACTTCGCGCATAAATTGCGCAAGCTCCATAGTATGGTCGTTCATGCGGGAAATTCTGACTCCCTTGGAGGACAGCTTACTGAGTGCCTGTGCGAGCGCACCATTAAACTCCGACATAAATGTATCGTTCAAAAAGTCCTCAACGTTGAGGAATGCACCCTCCATAACGCACTCTTCGGGCATAACCTCATTAAAAAACAGCCACGGCTCTACGATTTGCAGAGAGAATGTACCGTTAGTACGAACGCGAACATCTATGTCATAGTTTTCGTCATAATAACCGATAGGGTTTCTTGTACCGAATTTGATACCCTCCATAGGGCGAAGGTTAATAAAAACGATCCGCTGTTCCTGATAGTTATTTCCGCCGTATTTGATACGCTCCCAGCCATTTTTAAGCGTTGCACCAAACTCACCGTTAAAGAGAGAGGGCGCGCTGGAATTCTGAACCTGATAGTAGCCGGGCTCTGCCGTATAGTCTACAACTCTGCCGCCGTCCACCAGACACATCAGCTGACCGGGTGCCACCTGCACCTTTGAGCCGTTGGAAATAATATTGTTGGTACGTTTGGTGTTGGTATTCTTGCCCTGTCCGGCATCATGAAACCAACCGGGTGCTACGGCTGTTCTCTTATCCATCGGCGCGGATTTATAGGCGTCAAGATACGAATCTGACAACTCGCCTGATACCGAGTTAATTGCTGCTCTGATAATTCCCATTACAACCATCTCCTATAATAATATCATTTATGTTATTATACTATATTCCCTCATAATTTGCAATAAAAATGCGTTGTTTTTAATTGAACTTTATACAATCTGTTTCTTTTCCACAAGGGAATTCCCCACGCTCCGAAAACACTGAGCATGGGGAATAACAAATTCATACATCCATCAGAACAGAAAAAATCAAATGTGCTTATTCATCTCATTCATCGAGCAACACCGTGACGATAAAACCGCTGACATTATCGCCTGAAACCGTATAGCTGTGATCGGAAGGCACATAAATGTCGTTTTCACCCGGTCCGGCTTCAACGTAATAGGCGCACCATGTATGCTCCTCTCCGGTAATCATCAGCGGCTTTTCCGCATCATGGGTATGGACAATATCGATGTACTCCTCAAGCGTCATATTGCATTCAAAAATGTAGGCTGCGGGGGCAAGCCCCACATAACGGAAGTGCCACGGCTCATAAGAAATACCGGTGATATGATCTCTGCCAATGGGATATCTGACAATAAATCCATACTCCCAACAGTGCTCATGAAGCCACTCATATATACCTGTTCCGTCAAACTGAATACCGGAACCGTCATTGTTCCTGTTGAGATTCAGGTCAAAGGCATAACCTGTCTGATGTTCGCTGAATCCGGGCGGCAAAACCCATTTTTCAGCTTCCTTCGCATCGCCGCGGACTTTTACCTCTTCTACAAACAACTCCTGCTGTGTATCATAGCTGCGGTATCCGCAGGCAATCATGATGTCGCTTTCGCCGACCGCCTCATAAAAATTATCAAGCATCCGATTGACGTCATCAACAATATCTTCATTCAGCGAAACCCTGTCATCGGTGATCGCATAACTGCCCGTAAGCCGGTCAATCAGCGAAACCGTGTTTTCACCGTTAAGATGGCAGCTATACTCTTTATTGACAAGAATCTGCTCACCCTGATAGATGTCATCATGCTCCAATGTGATGACAGTAAAGTTTTTCAGCAGAGAGCCCTCTCTGACTTCGGGCTTTTTGTGCTCCGTTTTAGAGCTTTGACCATCTTCTTTTTCGCTCTGACCGGAGTTTTCAGAAGTAACAGAGGTTTGCACTTCGTCCGGCGGAGCAATATGCTCCTCCTGACCGCTTTGCTCCGATGCCGTGCCGTTTGCGGGCAGAACCGTTCCCTTAGGAGCAAGCAGATATACAAAGCCGAACAGAATAATTGAAATCAACAGGATCGTAAACATTATGACAAGCTGTTCCCTGAACGTCAGGGGCTTGTCAAAATCAACAGCAAGAGCGGCCGCAACCTGACCAAGGAATTCGTTCCGGGGACGGCGGGGTGATGGCGGGCGCGGTGAGGACTGCCCCCTGTTATATACAACACCATTACGGCTGTCCCCTGCGCTATGTGCAGCAGGTCGCTGCCGTGCGGGAGGCTGTCCGACGGGGCGCTGCCGTGCGGGGGACTGTCCGGCGGCACGCTGCCGTGCGGGGGACTGTCCGACGGGACGCTGCCGTGTGGAGGACTGTCCCGCGGAACGCTGCCGTGTGGAGGACTGTCCCGCGGAACGATTATCAATTGTCGTGCTGCTCATATTATCGCGAAGCTTCCGTACTGCACCGACAGTCTTCCCGCGAAGATCAGAAGCGCGGGAACGAGGCGAAGAGCCCTTAGATTTTTCCTCATGAGAAAAATGATTTTCAGCCATATAAAAAACAACTCCATCTTCACTTGACATACCGCCGGAATCGTCCTGCTCAACAGAAGATTCGTCCGCAACGGCTTCCTCCTTCCCGGAACGGGAACATCTGCCGCTGAAAAAAAGCATATCATCGTTATCCGTATCAAAAACCGGATCAAAACTCTGTACGGAAGTATCGGTATCTATTTCGTCTGCTGCATCGGGGTCGCCCTGCAGCCTGTCACTGACGGAACTGACTATTTTCTTTGCTTTTTCCGAAACAGCAAATGCAGTCGATTTTGTCCACTGAGAGATCTGATTGAGTTTTTCCTTCCATTTTTTTGTATACAAGCTGCTCATAGACATTCCTTTCTGCTGATAAATATCAGACAAACCCATACAAACTCCATTATCAGCATAGGATAATAACATTATACCACATATCATTTAATTTTTGTATGGTTTTAAGAAAAAAAACGGATATTTCACACAGAAATATCCGTTTGACAAACTCAAATGGTTTTACTTCTTTTTCTTGCCGGATACAATAACCAGAATAATTGCTACAACAAGTGCACCGCCGCCAACACAACCGAACACGATCAGCCATGTATTGCTGTCTGAACCTGTATATACACCTTCAGATGACTGGCTGGTTTCCTGCCTGGATGACTGCTCACTGCTCTGGTCACTGCTTTGATCGCTCTTCTGAATGTCACTCTTATCTCCGGAGGAATCAGGCTGATCCGTAATAGGAGAGTTGGCAACAAACAACACGTAGGGTGAACCGCTCTCCGCAGTATAAAAACCGTTTTCAAGCTTTACTGTACCCTCGGAATCAATTTTGAATACATGGGGGGTTTTATCGATCGCAAAGCCCTTGGGTGCTTTTGTTTCTGTAAAGCTGTAGGTACCATAGGGAAGGTTTTCCACCACAATCTGACCGTTGACATCTGTAACAAGCTTTTCAGATATAACGACCCATTCTGCATTACCGTCAACAACACGTTCCTCACTGAACGTAAACTCCGCGCCTGGAAGCCGCTTAGAAGCACGATCCGTCTTGATCAGGATCACTGCACCCTTCGGCTCGATCACATTGAATTTTGCCTGAATCGATACTGTATTGTGATATCCGCCGTCAGAAGTGTAATACGGAACAGCCGCTAACATCGGCTGAATGACTATATTCTTGCCGGAGGTCTGAACGATCAGATACAGCTTTTCATTTTCGGAAAGACCGTCAAATGTAACCGTACCGTCCTGTCCGATAGCGGCATCTTTGCCGGAAATCTCATGGGCAGCAGCAAACGCAGCTAACTTTTCGGCAGCAGCTTGTGCAGCAGATGCCTCAGCAACATTTTCGAGAGCAACATCACAGCCGGAGAAATTTGTGTTGAGCACATAGTGTCCGTCAATGTAGTCTGCCGCTTCATAGATGGCAAGCGTCATGCCCTCTGCCTGAGGTGTAACACTGACGGTAACGGAACTTCCTCCATCGGCACTGACCGGAACGATGAGGTTCATGCACACCATCAGCAAAACCACACTCCATGCAGATATGCGGCACAATAATCTCTTTTTCATAGCAAATCCTCCTCGGCTTTGTTTATTCTGAATGATTGTCGGTATGATCGCCGACCTTTTTATCTTTACGACGTTTTTTGCGTGACGGGAAGATGAGAATCAGGATAACGATCACGAGCACCGCACCGAACAGCCACGCACCGCCATGCCATGCGATCGTTCTGACAGGAACCTGTTCCTCTGTTGGATTGATCACAGGCCAGAATGGTTCAGTTTCCATAGTTTTCGTTTCATAGGGCACTCTTTTGCCGCGCACAAGCAAACGGTGACTGTTGATACCGTAAGGTGTACAGGTAACAAGGGTCACATAATCTTCACCCTCGACAATGCTTACAGCGTTCATCTCATTCGGCAAAACCGTTATGATCTGATCGATCTCATATTTCATAACCTTATTCAAGACGTGCACATAAAAAGCATCTCCTATGTGCAGCAAATCGAGATCGGTAAACATCTTGGCAGACGGCAGTCCGGTATGACCCGCTAACACACAATGCGTGCTCTCTCCGCCTATCGGAAGAGATGAACCCTCCATATGTCCGACACCCTTCCGCAGAACCTCATCGGACAAGCCCTTATAAATCGGCAGATATACACCGATTTTAGGAATTTCAATATAGCCCATAGAGTTCGCAACTGCCATCAGGCTGTCATAGTTGATAGAAGATATTTCTTCTGTTTTATTGGCAGCAAGAGCAGCATTATAGGAAATCGCCTGCTTTTCCATTTCCATCAGGGCACTGTTGCCTGCTTTCTGGACGGCATCGTTATAGGCAGAAATCTCCGTCCGTGCAGTATATTCCGTATACCATTCACCCACAATGGGGTACATAAACATACACAAGCCAACTACAAGAAGTAAAAATATACCTACAAGAGGAAGCCTGCGCAGAAATTTACTCTTTTTCTTCGCCATGGTCGTCCTCCGGATCATCATCAGTCTTTTCAGCGGCCGCCGCAATGGTGCGGAACTTTTTTTCCGTCATCCAGAGCCATATACAAGCCGCAGCGAATACTGCCACGGATAAAATCACTATCAAGCTAATTTTGATCAGTTCATGAACGATCTCATCGCTGAGTCCTTCATCTGCACTGTCATTATTGGCAGTTACAACCGCCGCCTGAACAGCTTCAGGCTCATAATATTCTATACGCTTTCCTCTTACAAGCAGCCGCTTGTCGTTGATACCGTACGGAGTACAGGTGAGAAGCGTAATATAATCTCTGCCTTCTACCACATCAAGCAGGTCAACACGATCAGGCATGACCGCTTCTATGTTATCGACTTCGTAGGCAAGTACTTTGCCTAAAATGTGGATATAAAACGTGTCGCCGATCACAAGGCGGTCGAGGTTCGTAAACATATCAGCGGTGGGCAGTCCCGTATGTCCGGATATCACGCTATGTGTACTCGTGCCGCCGATCGGAAACGAGGTGTTCTCTAAAAATCCGCAGCCCTTTGCAAGCACATCATTGCTTGTACCGTAATAAACAGGAAGATAAACGTTGATAGAGGGAATCTCTACATAACAGATGATTCCGCCATACTCATTAAGAGCCGTTTCATAACCATTGTGATAGTTGCCGTTTGCGATGTCATTGTTATACTTTTCGGCATTCTCAAGCATATTATTCAGTTCCGCCTCGTCCATATCTTCAACCATTTTATCATAGGCGCTGATTTCGGTTTTGGCAGTCGTAAGTGAAAGCATATTGCTCACAATAGGGTATAAAACAGCCGCTACACCCGCAAAATAAACAAGCCCGATGAGTATAACAACGAGCACGCGGTGTTTTTTCAAGAAATTCAAGATAAAAATCCTTTCAGGGGTTTTCCAAAAGGCTCGACAAGCCGTGCGGTCAAGCCTTTTGGAAAACCTGCTCCCGCCGCAGATCGTGCGGGAGCAGGAGGGATTCTCATTCAGTCACATTACGTGACAAGGAGGGAGTTTATTAGTCCTCTGCTTTTCTCTTCTTCATGTAGAACACGAACATAACGCCAGCAAGAAGAATGATCGCAGCGCCGCCGAAGGTGAACAGGTATGTACCGATTCCACCTGTGCCGGGGAGGGTCTGACCGGGATAGTTCTCTACAGTAAGTGTTTTAGCATCGGGAACTGAAGGAGTGCTGATAGAGAAGCCATTACCAGTATATCCTGTGGTGCCATTTTCTGTGGTTGCAACAGTAATAACAAAGTCATCTGCCTTCTTGTAGCCGGAAGGTGTGGTGGTTTCTGATACAGTATAAGAACCGGGCTTAAGACCCTTGAGTACATGGGTAGCACCTGTAGCTGTCATTGTGCCTACTACAGTACCATCAGATTTTGTTACGGTAAATACTGCGCCTGTAAGAGGCTGATTGTTGTTACCATCAACCTTGTTTACCGTAAAGATAGTGCAGTAAATATCTGCTTCACTATCATCTGTCGTGGGAGGACCATCGGGATCTTCCTGATCACCGGGATTTGTGGGATCTTCAGGAAGGTTATCCTTGTCTATTCTAGGTGTAAGACCATCTGCCTCAAAAGCACCGCCGCCTGTATAGAAGTCGTTGCTGTATGTAACCTTAGATTTGTTGTTATTCGAATCGGTGTCAACATCGGGATTGTTCAAAGTTCCCGTATACTCTACAACAACAGATTTTCCACCATTAGCAATTACAAAATCGTCATCAAAAACAATTTTGAAACCGGTACCATCATTGATTGTTGCGTCTGTAAAGCCCTCTGTAACTGTAAACCCGGTAGTCTTTGTTACATTGTCCACCTTTACAACAATACTGTCCATAGCAAGATCAATGCTATCCTCCGGAATATCAACGATTACAAAGTCAACGATATCAGTTGCACCAATATCCAAGGTAATCTCAGGCTTTGTAATCGTATCACCGTCAGCACGAGGAATTGTGTCGCCTACATGACGAAGCACTACAGCAGATCCTATATCTTCATAGTATGCTGCCGCAACGGTTTCAGTAGTACCGCCAGTTGCTTCATCCCAAACAACAGTAGAAAAATCCTGGAACTTAACGTTCTGGGCTGTCTTTACAATATTGCTGTCATACTTCGGGAACTCCGTTGCAATCTGGAACTTAATAGTATCTGTAACATCTGCAAGAGCTGTCTTGCCATCTGTTGCAACGGTAGTAGTAGCATCATCAACCTTAGTAATCGTCTTGTTGAAAGGAAGTTCAACAACCTTTGCGTCAATTGCATCGGTAGTTTCATCAGTTACGGAAAGGAGTACAGGAAGTGCACTGCCTGTGGTATCCTTCAGAATGTAGTAACCAGGTGCAAGGCTTGCACCTGCAGCAGCAGTACCGGTTGTAACCCTGCTTGCAAGCTGGGTTGCAAGCGCTTGTGCCTCTGCACTATGGTTCAGAATCTCACCAAGATTTTTTCCTGCACTAGTCAAGATCGTACCTGATGCAGCATCAAGAGTAAGGTCAGAATTAAACAGCGCATTGAGGTTTGAATACTCCCAACGACCATTAACCAGTGTTGCATCCGCAATTTTTACATACTGATAATCAACTGCAGATGCAGCTGACGGCTTGTTGATAGTAACAGTTGATGCTGCGCTGACGGGGGTAGCCATAGCTCCCATAGAGAGAAGCATTGCCATCGAAAGGACTGCTACGCCTGCCTTTTTGAAAGTCTTCTTTTTCATTAGATTTACCTCCATTTGATAAATGAATTTTTGTTGTGCGGACATTGTGGATATGGCAGGCGCACCGCACAACAACGGACTGCCATATTTTAACGGACATTTTTTTGACTTGGTTCAAGAACCAATGTTCCCTTTTATACCTCCCTCTCATTCACCGTATTGATTACTGCTGCCTGCAGCTTGCGTTTGTATATAGCCAACGCAATGAGTGATACACCCATCACACTGATACCGAGAATCGTATAGTTCACAAACGGCGGGAACGCGCCGGCTTCGGGCATTTCAACCGGAGGAAGATTCTGGTTGTTAACAACAGTAGCTGAACCGCCGCCTGCTGTTATTTTGCCTGAAAGAATAGAACTCGATGTGTCCAGCACATAAATCGTATTGCTGTTATCCTCCGCTACCGCAAAGGAAGTGTTAATCGGAATATTATTGACTACATACTGTGCAGTCGTATATCCAGCCGGAACGGTAATACTAAAATTCTTGGTAACAGGAGCACTTGTCAGTTCATGTCCCGCTACATTAGAAAATGTTACAGTGAAATTGAAGGTCTGATCAACAGACGATGCAACATTGATATTTTTGGTAACTGTCAGGTTTTCGGTGAGAAGCTCGTTGGTATAGAGCACCTGATCTTTTTTCGTAACGCTAAAGTAAAGCTCATTGCCGTCACCTGCCTTTGAAACTCCGCCGTTGTTACCCGTGCCGCTATAGCTGTAGGTGGTTTCAAATGCAGTGTCTTCCGTTTCTGTTACGTGCAGCCGCTCGCCGCCTTGGAACTGCTGATCAAAAACGATCAGATTTTTCGGGCGTTGATCATCCTCATCATACGGATTCGTTTCCATCAAACGACTTCCGCTTACATTATAATCGTTCGTGAGGTCAAACGAACCGTCACTTGTGGTTTTTGAATTCGGTTCAAAATACTGATTGTATCCTTCATTATAATACTTGGTTTCGGTAAGCTCGTCAAAACCTCCATAGCCCACTTCATTTACAAGAAGATCTCCGCAGATATATGGATCGCTGGTTTCAGGACAGATCGCAATCGTGGAGATAGAAGTCAGATTCAAGCCGCTGTTTTCAAGCTCACTGAGAGGTATCACGATCTTCTGTTCACTGTCCAGCTTCATGAAATACAGCTTTGAGTACTCATGATTCGCTGAATCTGTAACCTTGATTGTGAATGCCTGATTATCGGTGCTGCTGTCAGCCGACTGCATCTTAAGATACAGGCAAGCGTGTTGAGAAACATCGCTGCCCATTGTACCCTTATTGACTACCGTATTAGCGTCATCCGCATCAACCGTCTGAGCTGTAGTATTCGTTGCGGTACTGGTTTCATCGTCTTCAATACTGATACCAAATTTCAAGCCCTCAAATGCAGTATTACTGATAGCACTCATAATATCAGCGTCAACAGGGTTGTCTGCCGTGTTGATCAGAACCTTCTTTTCAAAGCTCAGATATTGCTGGTAGTTGGTGATATCGACGTCAGCATCAAACGGTTCGTAGGTAACCGGAGTTGTGTTTAATACTTTATCCTGCACCGTGCCCGATGTATCGCCGTCAAGGTGTACATAATAATTCTGACCGTCTGCAAGAACCTCTTCAACGTAGTATTCAACACCATAAGGCAGTCCGCTTATGCAAACATTTTCACCATACCTGATCGTGAACACATACGTACCAAACGGGTCACACGCGTTTTTCTGTGCTTCTGTCCAATGGTCGCCTCCGCCATAAGCTGTGATCGTCGTGACAATATCATACTCGCTCAGATGAACACCGCTCGGAGTAATGACTTTCAGGTGAACCTCAAACTCATTTGTATCAGAATCAGAATTCTGACCGCTGGTGTCTTTAATGAGTTTGCTGATATTGATCTCACCGGTCTTGCGCTTGTTGTAAGCCTGAGCGGTAATATCGTCAGTCATTGTTCCGCTAAGGTTCATGGAGTTTGTCGTATCAATCTCATACAGTGCATTATAATCCTCTGTGATGTCATAATGTGTATTGGCAGGTATGCCCATGATCACGATATAATCATTTGCACTTAATGTAAACGAACCTGTGCTATCGTCAACCCTCGTCAGATACGTCTGAGCCTGTTCGGTATATGTGCCTGTGCTGCTGTTGTAAACATACTTCTTAACAGGTACCTGTCCAACGTGCATAAGGGCATCGGCTGCATCATCGCCGCCAAATACGCTGTCGAATTCAATCTTGAACGTAAAGGTCTGGCTGTAGTCCGTATCGCCGTTTTCCAAAGACTTTCTTACAGTCAGGTCATAGACCTTAGGAGCATTAACAATTACCTGTCTTACGTGTGCATAGGGGTTATCAACATCGGAGGGGTCTACAAACACGTGTGTCGTGGTAGTTGCAGATGAAGATGTTGACTTCACAACTCCTGTCGTATGAGTAGTAACTGTTGCTGTTGAAGAAGACGTTGTTTCAAGATGTATGTTACTGCTGCCACAGTAATTTGTTTTACCGCTGTACATTGTTTTGGTATGATTTGCAGGAGTATCTCTCACATCATCGCCGTCATATACACCTGCGTAGTACATTTCAACGTTTGTACCAGTACCGCTCGGCGTTGTATAGGTTGTATAGTAGTCTGATACGAGTCTGCCTGTACCATCATTATAAGATGTGGTACGGTCACCCGATGCAGTATTAGTTGGAACGGCAAAAACAGGCGATGAGAGATAATCAAGCTGTGTAACCTTCATGGTACTTCCCTTTTTGAACTGCTTGCTAAAGGTAGCCCACTCACCGTACTGTAATGACACCACATTCTTATTGCCGGTGCTGTTAAATGCTCTCGTGTCAAAGTCAACCTTATTCGTTCCGGCAAACATATCCGTCAGTCGATAGGTGATACCCTTTGTTGTATTACCTACCGGATAGAACACATCATCATTGCTGCCGACTACCGAATCATAGTTATTGGTATGGTGAACGGCAGAGTAATCATATCCGTTTACCGTGTAGCCGGACAGGGTGCTTGACCATGAAGAACTTGACCAATCGGTTATCTCCACAGTATTTTTTGAATTCAAGTCAGCCGCACTAATAAAATTGTGCGTAGTAGCTTTGTTCCAAGCCAAGCCTGCTGTTGAATTCCAATCCGCATTATACACAATACTTGAAGGATAGTTGTTAGGATCAAATCTGAGCCACTTCACTCCATTGCCATACTCATTCATATAATCAACGTACCATTTTCCTACATCAGCGTCCCATTTTGCGGGAACATACACATTTGTGCTCGAGTTAAACATCCACGCACCAAATTTAGCATTGTTGCTCGACCAATTAGAATTTGGTTCAAGATAAATTCTTTTCGGCTTTACAACAGTAGTTTGCGTTGGAGTTGGTGAAGGTGCAGTTCCGCTGCTCAATGCTGTCGTTTTTGTTGTGGTACTCTCTGCATCACTTCTGTTTACCGTGCCGTATGACGGAGCTTTATAACCACTGCCGACAACATCATCTGCAAGCGTTCCCATATTCTCTATGCTGTAGTTGAATACGTCATTGTCTGCTACGTATCTGACAGAGTCTATGAACGCTGCATTGATTCCCGAGAAATCCGTATCCTCCTGAAGCTCCCATGTTGTAAGAGCAGTAGGAAGGTTGAACATTACATAGAGGTTTGAGTTCAGCATACCTCTTTCAAGGTAGTACATCGTGATCTTATGCTTGCCTATTGTCAGATTATTTATTCCAAGCTGGGCGAAGGTTTGTGTTTTTTCATTTTTGCCCGTCGATACTACGTTGTTCTTATTACTGCTCGAGATCGTTTCCGCAGCACCAATGTAAACCGACTGCGTATGGAAGTTAATCTCACCGATAGCGTTTTTATGAGCGCCGCCCATATCCAGAACAAGCTTATCATCGAGAAATACCCACACATCATCGTCGCCCTGGAATGTAAAGGTGATCGGTATACCGTCAGCCTCACCGTTCAGAGTACCGTTTTCATTATAGTAGAAATCCATGGTATACTGAATACCGAAACCATAGTGCAGATCCGCGGAGTTGTTATCATCCGTTGTATTGAACGGGAACAGACCGGGCTGAGAGTTTGAATATTTACCGTCACCGTAAGCATCATAAACCAGTCCTTCACCTTCTGCGCCGGTAATTGTCAAGCCGCTGTTATTTACATAGATAGAATGTTTATTGGAATCGAAAAGGTAATACTTACCCTCATATCTATCGGTATTATCCGTAAGCATCCTATCGGAGCTGTATCCGTTCTGGAATGATACTTCACTCGCATCAATCTCAAAGAACGGGAAAGGAAGCTCATCATACTCCGTCAGATATTCTGCTTTGTTAACGCTTACCGTTCTTGTATGATCACTACCCGATTTATTGCCATCCGTCATGGATGTACTAAATGTTCCTGTCCACCAAGTCGGATCAAAATACGGAAGTGGTACCGATTGTGTCGCCATAAGCTTGTAGCTGCCGTCAGCGTATGTGTCAAGAGTAGGATACACAAGTCCCTGCACAACCGCATCATAGGGCTTATATGTACCTGAAGCCTGATCGTCTGTACGATAGGCAAGGTTCGCAGCCCACGTGAAGTTTTTCAGCAGCTCACCGAAACCAAAGTTCATATCATAACCGGTTTGAGTATCTCTTATCCAGTAGGTTTCCAGATCGTTATTATGTCCTACCCTCTGTTTTTCTGCATGTGCACCTGTATATGCTAAAGTACTTGTATCGTATGAACCTCCTGTTGTTAAAGGTAGCCAAAACTGACCAAGATAAAGAGGATATGATGTAGAGCCATAAGATGACCTGCTAAGTGCAGCATTTACAGCAACGTACGGTCTTTTAGCTGTTCCCTTTTCAGATTCCACATCGCTCGCAACATGATTATAATAATACTTGAACTTATCATACTGATAATCAAAGAAGTCTGCCTTAACCGTTCTGTAGGGGTGCTGCTTGCCGTTCGCATCTACATAAACGTTGTCATCACTCTGCACGGTACGCGTACTGTTAATGTAAGCAACGTTATCCGATATTGTCGCAAGATTCCTTGAAATATCGTCCCATGTAAGGTTATATGTAATAGTATTGGTTCCATTATTGACGATAATAGAGAATATCTCATCAGCAGCTACAACTACATCTGCTGTTGTTTCATAGCTTGCATTACCATCTGTGGTTATTGCGCTTGTACTATATGTACCTGCCGCTGTCTTTACCGTAAGAGAAGTAAGTCCGGCAGGAAAATAATCCTTACTGAAATAAAGCTTTTTAGTTACCGCCGATTTGCCTGTAAAGTCAGTGCCTCTGTAACAGAGGGTTTTTCCATCGCCGTAATCGAGCGTACCAATCGGAAGATTCTGAGTAACACCATAATAGAAAGTGCTGCCTATGATCTTGCCCTCCGAGAATATATAGGTTTTTAGATTTACACTGCCGCTTGCCCCTTGCACAGTCACCTGCTTGTAAGGTGTTTTGCCTGTACCCGCTGACGGTATTGTAACGTCCACTCCGGTAGCTCTTGCGCTCACCGTTTTCGTTTCCGTAACTGTTTCTGTTCCGTTTGTGTATATAAGATTAAGAGTTACAGCCGCATCCGTCATGTTGCACAGCTTGAACTTTTGTCCTGCATAATCTGTTACACCCTCATACGTACCGTACCTGTACATATTCTGATATTCAACTTCGCCAACGCCATACGTAGTTCCATTCAGAATGTATATGCCGCTGTTTTCTGCGGTAAGATGATAGGTCTGCTTCCTCTTGTCGTTACCATCGGGAAAACTGCTCGCCGTACAGAAGATGATGTTATTATATGACGAATTAAAGGTTGCCGAAAAAAGCTTTCCGCCGTCCTTACCGTCCTCGCCTGTGGCTGTCATCTTTTTCAGACTGCCCGTATTGTTTGAACTGTCCTTAAAAGCATAATAGTATACGTCAGACATGGTTTTTGACCAGCCATAACTCGAACCGGTTCCTGTATTGGAGGTATCAAAATAAACCGTAATGGTATCGGCGGCACCTGCCCTGTTATTGCTGATCGCAAACAGAGAAGCCACGCTTGTCAGCAACAGCGCGATACTCAGCAGCACTGCGACAAATTTATTGAGTTGTCTTTTGGATACGTTTGTCATAATGAAAACTCCTTTATGCAGTATCGTTCTATAAAAAAATAACAATCTATGTTTCGTCAGATCACCAATCTATCATCACATTATTGCTATAACATAACACAATAACACTATACCACTCGCAACTCGCTTTTGTCAACCTTTAATCGTTAATTTATCTTAAAAATTTCTATACAGCGCGTAATATCATTGTGCAAATAATTCGACCAATCGGAATATTATACAATAACTCCGCACATTAGAACTATAAGTAGTATTTTATTATATTTTTTGTATATTGTCAATATTTTATTTTTGAAACAATTTGACAAAATATGACATTTATCCAAAATTTCCCTACTTTGTGAAAAAGCACACCTGTTCGGATATTTTCCTGCTGTACCGTTGGCAGAAAACAATTTGCAGAAAAAAAATTATTTTTTCGGAGGGTTTTCCCTTTACATTATAATAGTAAAATAGTAAAATAAAGAGGATAAGCAACAACCCACTTACAGGGAGTGATAATAATGTACTCTAAAGCAACACCTCATATCAGATTATTCACACGGCTCACAGCGTTCCTGCTCCTGTCGGCAGTATTGTTATTTCTTTCTGCCTGCAGCGAACCGGTTCCGGAGGATGTAGATATTGCCACCGCACTCACACTGGACGACTCCTTCAAGGGTACGCGCATGGTCACCCTGACCTTTCCGAACAGCGTAGTCGCACCGGGCACTGAAAGCGAAACCAATCTCGACAAGGTCGTTCAGAAATACTGTCCCGATGCCCTCAACTATGCAAAAAACACCACTAACGGCAAAATCGCCTACAGCTTTTCTCTCGATTTCACCTCTATTTATGACTATACCGAGAAAACCACCTCTATTGCCGGCACACAAACCGTTGTAAACTTTTCCAATCCCGATACCGTTATGACACAGGGCTGGAAACTGGAAGAAAACTTCCGCAGCGCACAGCTCATCAACTGGATTCATTCCGGTGCTGATGCAGAGGGCTTTGAGGGCATGGATTTCAACGTGACAGAAACCTCCACCTCCGTTTCACTCAATAATGACGAACAGGTTTCAGCACCGCAGATCGCTGTCAACTGTCTTACGGGATATCCTGTTCAAAAAATAGAGATCTTCACCACCAACAAAAAGACCGTTTTTGACCGTACCATCATGTTCACGATCTCTCAGTCTACCTCCGACCAGATCGGCAGCAAGCTTACCGAATATTTCAAAAATATCACAGATGCCTCCGCCGCCTTTGCTCAGTGGCAGATAGAAAATAATTCCTACATATATACAGTAAAGTTCAACGATATTTCACTCCGCGAACTGGCAGGCTACACCAACAAGCTGCTTTGTTCGGTCTATTGTGAAGTCTCCTATGAGGACAAATCCACCGGCAGCACCCCGCTTGCCGAACAGAACTCCTATACCGAAACCCTGGATTTTTCCAACTATATCGGCAACAGCAGTATGCCTGTTCCCGTTGAATACACCTATTCCGTGAAAGATGCCGATGATCTGGGCGAATGCAGAATCTACGAGGGAGATGACTGGATCGCCGCTACCGATCTGCTCAGCACCAACAAGTACGGCAAGCTCTGCGCCGTAAAAAGCGAAAATTCCCTTCTGATGCTCAGAATCAATGACGGTACACAATACTCCGCCGCATCCATTGATATCACAGCAACCCCCCTCAGCGAGGACAAGATCAAAAAATCCGTTACATTTAAATACGATATCGCCACCGGCGGCAACGAAGCGTCCGATTATGCCGCTTCATACTTCCGCAGTATCAATATCGGCGCAGTACAGTCCGTAGAGGACGGCAAAAGCACCTGTACGGTTACCTTCAGCGGGACACCGTCAGAGGTAAGCACCGCTATGGCATCCGTTTTCGGAAACGGCAACAGCCTCACTTCCTCAAGCTATACCCCCCTGCTTACACTGCGCACCACCAAAGACTTCACCGATCATATCAACTTTTCCTCCCTCATCACCGGTGAAAATGTCTATACCCCGCTTTATTACCGCATCACCACAGAAAGCGGCGATATTCTCAAATCCTTTGTATATACTCCTGCTGTTACCGACACTGATGCCGCTGATCAGCCTACCGTTACCAAAAACGATGACGGCTCGGCATATATCCTGATGCCGTCTGCCGAAGCTGCCATCAGCTTCAGCGTATCATCCCCCAACATTTCCGACATCATCTTCTGTTCTGTTCTGGGCGCGATCGTGATCGTACTCGGTATTATCAGCGTCATCATTGCCAGAGGCAAAAAAGAATACCAGACCGCCCTTCCCCATAACGACCGTCAGCCCCTCCCGAAATCCAACACAGAAATGGTCAGGGTCGACACCTCCAAAACAAAGCCCGACAAGCGCACCCCCTCCAAGAAACCTCCTGTCCCCGGGAAAAAACATTAAGCTGCTGAGTGTGATTCAGCATACAACAAAGGAAGGAAATCATGATAAAGCTTTGTATCTTCGATCTTGACGGCACACTCGTCAATTCACTGTGTGACCTTGCCGACAGCATGAACTATGCACTGACGAAACACGGCTATACACCTCACGCAACAGAACAGTACAAAATGCTTGTGGGCAGCGGTGTATCCGTCCTTGCCGACCGTGCAAGCGGCAATCCGGATATGCCGCCGGAAAAAAAGCAGGCACTTCTTTCGGATTTCAGCGAATACTACGATCAGCACTGTCTTAATAAAACCCGTCCCTACATCGGTATCCCGGAATTGCTCTCCGCTCTTGATGAACGCGGAGTATGCTATTCGGTGATGTCCAACAAACCCGATGTGTTTTCCAAAAGAATCGTTTCCGCGCTGTTCCCGCAGCATCACTTTGCCTCCGTCTGGGGAAAACGTGACGGATTCGAGCGCAAGCCCTGTCCCGATGCGGTGTGGGCACTGATCGATGAACAGGGCTTTGACCGCAGCGAATGTCTTTATATCGGCGACAGTGACGTAGATATCTGCACTGCCCGCAATGCAGGATTGAAAAAATGCGGTGTAAGCTGGGGATTCCGCACGGTTAAGGAGCTAAGAAATGCAGGTGCGGATTTCATCGCAGATACTCCCGCAGATATTCTTTCCCTGCTCTGACAGCACCTCTGCTCCAGTCATCTTTATCTATCACCTGAATCCATGAAACCTGATGGTATAAAATTCCTTGAAACCCACATGAGATCCAGTGCTTCAGCTTCATTTTGCGATCTGAATGTCACAGATTCAGGTATACGAGAGAGAGTTTTATGCTGACAACGGATAAAAATCAAGCATATTGTTTGCTGACTCGTCACCGATTGTCAACGAACCGTCAACCGTTCGTTAGCACAGGTAAGGATAGGATAGGTAAGGATAGTATAGATCATACTCTCTTGTCATCTGACGATGACAAGAGCGCAGCTTTTGACTATAAATCGGCGGTTATTCCGCAGACAGCTCACAGAATCGGGAGATCAACATGACCCAACAGCCTAAAATCAACTATCAGCTCATGCTTGATGAAACACTCAGAAAAATCACAGCCGAAAACCTGCGTCCCAGGCTTTTGCTGCATAGCTGCTGTGCACCATGCAGCAGCTACGTGCTGGAATATCTCACACAGTATTTTGACATCACCGTATTTTACTATAACCCCAACATCTCACCCGAAAGCGAATATCTCTATCGGGTAGCAGAGGTAAAACGGCTGATCGCTGAATTCTGTCCTTCTGTACACTTTCTGGAGGGCAGATATGAACCGGAGCGCTTCTACCGGATGGCAAAAGGACTCGAAAATGCCCCCGAACGCGGCGAGCGCTGTATCAGGTGCTACCGTATGCGTCTGGAGGAAAGTGCTGCGGCGGCACAGAAAGGCGGATTCGACTACTTCACCACTACCCTCTCCATCAGCCCCCAGAAGGACAGCGGTGCGCTGAATGCCATCGGAAAGGACACCAGTCAACAATACGGTATACCATATTTGTTCTCGGACTTCAAAAAACGCGGCGGCTATAAACGCTCTATCGAGCTATCGACGCAGTTTCACCTGTACCGGCAGAATTTCTGCGGCTGTGTTTTCTCGAAGCAGCAGCGTCAGGCATCAACATAAAAGTACAGGTATACACATCCGGAAGCAGCCGGATACTATGCGATAATAAAACAGCAGGAGTATATTGCCATCAGGCATAAATACTCCTGCTGTTTTGTAATTCATGCGGAAGATTTCAAAAGCGTATCACAGCACGTCCGGCTGCTGCTCCATCTGCCTTGTGACATATCGGGCGACAGCAAAGCTTTTACAGTCGTTTACCAGATTTTTCAAATAGACCGCAACATTTTCAGGACTTTCCATGGAGTTGGAGGTGATCCATTTGATCGTGCAACCCGTGATACCATAAGAAAAGAATTCGGTAATAAACTGCTTATCATAATCCTTGATCGTCTGACCGTCTGCAATGCGGTCGATGATCTCGTCCACCACTGTAGCAGTGACCTTAAACAGATAATCCCGGAACTCACTGCTGTAGGGTGTGTTGAGTGCATTGGAATAGAACCGTACATCCTTTTTCATGGTTACAAGCATCACCTCAAGCTTGTCACTCCAGTTGTCGATGGTCAGACCGTCCATAAGCGGGGCAATGACCTCGTTATAAAAAATCCAGTTCAGCAGCTCATATTTATCCTGAAAATGATAATAGAAGGTCTGACGGTTCAAGCCGCAGGCAGCGGTGATATCCGATATAGTGATCTTTTCAAAGTGCTTTTTCGTCATAAGACTTTTGAAACCCTCGGCAATTGCCTTTTTTGTAACAGTCGATTCCGCCATAGCCGCCTCCATAACCAACAGTATTGTATGTACTTATTGTAACATATTTTTTTCCGGATAGCAATATCCGACAGCGTGACCAAGCATCATCGCATAACGGAAAATCCGTGCGTCACGGCTTTTTCAAAACCGTAACGCACGGAACAGCAGGCATATCAGTGTTGGGTAATGATTCTTGCAACAGAAGAAACATCCGGCGCACCGCTTGTTTCCGAAGCGGACGATTCCTCGGCTTCAGCCGCTGAGGATTCTGCGCTGACCTCAGCAGAGCTTTCTGCGGAGCTTTCAGCAGAACTCTCAACAGAACTCTCAACAGAGCTTTCTGCGGAACTTTCAGCAGAGCTTTCGGTGCTGCTTTCAGGAGTAGTCTGAGAGCTTTCTTCCGCCTGCGGCTTGCTGGACTCCTCCACAGGCTCCTGGGCACGCTCAACCTCTTTTTCTACCACATTGAACTCAGACTTATTTTTGGTTATTTGCTCGTTATAAACATCATCATAGCTGACTTCACCAAGCTGATATCTGGTGTCGCTGTAACTGGTATATCCTTCAAGAACATTGCCGCTTGCATCAACAGGAATATCTGTTGCAACAGGCACATAATAGGTTTTGAGGGTAATCTTGCTGCCCTTCTTGAAGGTTGAATCAGAATCGGCATCTAAGACCTTTCCGGTAACCACGATCTCATAAATATACTTATAGAGGTTGTTAACCTCATAGGACGACTGGTCTTTACGCTGGAAATATGCCTTACATACAACCGCAGAGGTCACGTCTGTAATCTGTAATTGTACCCATTCGCCATCTCCGGCATAGTCGGTGCTCACCTTAGCGTTCTTGTAAAAGCTGCTCAGACCGTTTGCAGCAAGCATATCATTGAACTGCGATTCAATGGAGCTGACAGCGGCATCGTTCAGGTCAGCAGGATATTCGCTAAGACCCGCTACAGTATAGTCCTTCGTTGTTGAGGTAATTACAGTATAATTATCATTCGCATCGCCCTCATAGTATGAGACACTAACGGTAACGGTATCGCCATTAGAGAGTGAACCATTGTTGCTGCTGTCAATGTAAAAATCGACATATCTCTGTGCAAAATCAGAGCAGCCCGAAGTGTCAAGCTCCGCTTTTCCTCTGGGAGCAATACCCGAATAATTGATAACAAGTCCCTCAAACGGGTCAAGCATCGTACCCTCGATCAAGCCCTCGACCGTATAGGTAAAGGTAGTGTCTACAAAATCAATGTGCAGCTTCTCCGCATATTCCTCACTGCAGGTTGCCTGAATCTGAAGCTCATCGCCATTGACAAAACCGGACTTCTTTTCAGACGTAATAACATATTTGATGGAATCAAAGAAATGGTTCAGGTTTGATCTTACAGTAGAATAGATCTCATACTGACTGCTGATATCGGTATTCAGACCGTCCAGCGCATCTTTATAGATCTCTTCCTTCTTATCATAGTTCAGAGAAAATTCCGCCGTGGAATTGCCGGAAAAGCCATACATAGTGCATTTGAACATTTCCTGAGCCGAAACCCTGTTTTTAGAACCGGAACACGCCGCCAGCACAGCCGCACAAAGAACCGCTGCCGCTACTAAGGCAAGAATTCTGATTTTCTTCATAATACAGTACACTCCTTCATAAATAAATTCAATTCCGAACAATATATTACATGAACGGGGCTGAAAAGTCAAGTGCAAACCACTCCGGAAAATGGATTTTGTCCGGAAACCTTGCAAACCCGAGCTGTTCTGCACTATTGTGAGCAAGAAGGCGATTCCTGAAAAAGCCCCCCGATAGAGCATTCAGAACACCATCGGGGGGGCTGATCATTCAATCAGCTAAAGAAGCGAAATCAGTCCGTTGTTTCGTTGTCGTACGTTTTGCCGTCTACAACGGAAAGTCCTCTGGAGCGGGGATACTGCTTTTTGCTTTCGCTGCTGTTAAAGATTACAAGCGGGTTTGCAAGGTCTGAGGGAACAACGTAGGAATAGCTGCCGTCACCGTTGTCTGTCATTGCTTCACCGGGCCATTCGGCATTTTTACCTTCTCCGCCATCCTCATAAACATAGGCATAGATCGTACCTTCCCACTTTTCGGGCTTCACAAAGGTGATCTTTGCGCCGCTAACAGCTTCTTCACTGCTCTCATCAGGCTGGGAGCTGTCTTCGCTGCTCTCGTCAGGCTGAGAGCTTTCCTCACTGCTTTCGGAAGCGTCGGAGCTTTCCTCACTGCTTTCGGAAGCGTCGGAGCTTTCCTCACTGCTTTCGGAAGCATCAGAGCTTTCCTCACTGCTTTCGGAAGCATCGGAGCTTTCTTCGCTGCTCTCGTCAGGCTGGGAGCTTTCCTCACTGCTTTCGGAAGCGTTGGAGCTTTCCTCGCTGCTCTCATCAGGCTGGGAACTCTCTTCTCCGCCTGCAGAAGCGGAAGAACCGTCATTTCCGGCAGTATCGCTGGAAGATGACTTAGGCGCAACATACTCATCCGTATACCTTATGGTCGCTGCACAGCCGGACATTGCACCTGCGGCAACAGCAAGTGCCAGAAGAAGTGAAACAAAATTATGTTTTTTCATTTTATACCTCCTGAAAGAACTGTTTTTGGATCGAATGTTGATTATACATAATATTATACACCTTTCGCGGAATTTTTCAATAAGTATTTTGACGAATATTATCTATCAGCACAAAAAATCCGTATTTCAACCGCCAAAAATGCTGAATTCCGTCCATTGACGGAAAAAGCGGAATCTAATAAAATATAGTTTGAAATAATCAGAAAGTCAGGTGTGGTTATGGCATACAAAATTCTTGCCCTTGATATTGACGGTACGCTTACGAATTCAGAGAAGGTCATTACCCCCGCTACCCGCAGTGCCCTCAGACAATTCTGTAAAAACGGCGGCAAGCTGATTCTGGCTTCGGGCAGACCCACACACGGAATCATTCCCCATGCCGAAACGCTCCGACTCAACAAATATAACGGCTATATCCTTGCCTATAACGGCGGCTGTGCCATCGACTGTGCCTCGGGTGATATTCTTTTTCAGAGCACAATGCCCTGTGCATATATTCCCGAGATCTGCGAAGCGATCAGGGGCAGAAATGTCGGCATCAATACCTACGAGGGGGAGCATCTCATTGTAGGCAACTGTATCAACCGCTATACCGAGATCGAATCCCGCATCAATAATATGCCGATTCATTTTGTAGAGGATTTTGCGGGATATGTGCGGTATGATGTGAACAAATGCCTGCTCCAGGGCGAACCGGAAGAAATCGCCGAGCTGGAAAAACTCCTTTCTGCACAGTTTGACGGCAGACTCGGTGTTTTCAAGTCAGAACCGTATTTTCTTGAGCTTGTGCCGCTTGGAATCGACAAAGCACAGTCAATCGACAGACTGCTCAGCATGATCGGTATTGCAACAGAGGAATGTATTGCCTGCGGCGACGGCTATAATGATATCTCTATGCTTCGCTATGCGGGTCTGGGTGTTGCTATGGCAAACGCATCCGACACGGTCAAACGTGCATCGGATTACATTACCCTCTCAAACGATGAGGACGGCATCGAATATCTTCTCAGGGAGCTTGGTCTGCTGTCTGTTCCGGCATGATCTGCAAGAATCAATACATCATCAAACGGTTTTTCACTTGAAAATTTCCGTAGCATTGGATATTGACAATTGAAGAAACTGCGTGTATAATGGACTGTAATAAGAGTAAACGGCTGTGAAGGAAACAAGATACGGCGATTGGTATGCAGAGAGCGGGCGGTCGGTGAAAGCCCGTAACGGTTACCGTATGTATAGCTCATTCCGGAGCTTTCTGTCCCACCGGGTAAACACCTGATTAAGACAGAACGGCAGACCCCGTTACAGGTCGGAGCCTTGCTGGAGGCTTACTGAGGGACACAATGTGTCTGAATATTGGGTGGTACCGCGAGCTTATGCCCGCCCCATGTTGTCGAGTGACGACACGGGGCGGTTTTTTATTGTACACGGAATAATCCATCGGTGTTTCCTGAAACTTGTTTATCCAAATACGATTCCGGAGGTAATGACAATGAATAAAGGATATCTGAAATATCGTCCTTTTGAGCAGATCAAGCTCGAAAACAGAGAATGGCCTGACAATACCATTACAAAAGCACCGATCTGGTGTTCAGTCGATCTGCGTGACGGCAACCAGGCACTGGTTGACCCTATGAACCTTGAACAAAAGCTGGAGTTTTTTCATGCGCTGTGCGATATGGGATTCAAAGAGATCGAGATCGGCTTTCCGTCAGCATCAGAAACAGAATATGAGATCTGCCGCGAACTGATAGAGGGCGGACATATTCCCGACGATGTGACCATTCAGGTACTCGTACAGGCAAGAGAACATCTGATCCGCAAAACCTTTGAAGCTGTCAAGGGTGCTAAAAATGTAATTGTACACTTCTACAACTCTACCTCGACCCTGCAAAGAAAGGTTGTCTTTAAGAAAGACATGGACGGCATTATAGATATCGCCGTGGAAGGTGCAAAGCTCATCAAGGAACTGATCGGCAACTATGACGGCGACACGAATTTCCGTCTGGAATACTCTCCCGAGAGCTTTTCGGGCACGGAAGTAGACAACTCCGTCAAAATCTGTGAGGCAGTAATGGACGTGCTCCAGCCAACTCCCGAGAACCCGATCATCCTCAACCTGCCCAATACGGTTGAAATGTGTACCCCCAACACGTATGCCGACCAGATCGAATACTTCATCAAGCACATGAAAAACAGGGATTGTGCGATCATCAGCCTGCACCCTCACAATGACAGAGGCACGGGTGTTGCCTGTGCGGAGCTAGCTCTGTTAGCAGGCGCAGACAGAATTGAGGGTACGCTCTTCGGCAACGGTGAACGCACCGGTAACCTCGATATCGTTACCGTCGGCTTGAATATGTATACACAGGGTGTCGACCCGCAGCTCGATTTCAGCGATCTGCCGAGATACCGCGAAATCTATGAGAGATGTACCAACATGAAGATCAGCGAGCGTCAGCCTTATGCGGGCGAACTGGTGTTTACGGCATTTTCAGGCTCTCATCAGGACGCTATCAAAAAGGGCTATGCCTATATGGAAGAAACCAAGAGCGATTACTGGGAGATCCCGTATCTGCCGATCGACCCCGCCGATGTCGGCAGACAATATGAGCCGATCGTCAGAATCAACTCCCAGTCGGGCAAGGGCGGGGCGGCTTTCGTCATGCAGAATATGTTTGGTTATGATCTTCCGAAGGCCATGCACCCCGAATTCGGCAAGATGGTCAAGGCAGAGTGTGACAGACTCGGCAGGGAAATTCTTCCCAAGGAGCTGCTTGATGTATTCAACCGCAACTATGTTGATATCGAACAGAAGCTCTGGCTCGTTAAGCACACCGTCACCAATGTAGATCAGGACGATGCGATTTTCAAGGGTGTGATTCATCTTGTGAAAGAGGATAAGGACGTTGAGATCTTCGGTGAGGGCAACGGTCCTATTGACGCGTTCTTCAAGGCACTTAAAACCATCGGTATAGACGGCTTTGAGTTCGTTTCTTATTGGGAACACGCGATCTCACAAGGCTCCGACTCCAAAGCCATTTCATATATTCAGCTCAAAGACCCCAACGGCAAGACTATTTTTGGCGTCGGTATTTCACACGGCATATTCAAGGCTTCGGTAAGAGGTATTCTTTGCGCAATCAACCGCTCGGATTACCAGTTGGGTAATACTGCCGAAACACAGAAATAATATACTGTTTCATACCGTAATGTAATAATGTGATTGATTAGTGTGGAGGATTTAGTAATGAAAACAAAGGTCAAAATCTTAGGCTGCTGTATATCACGCGACACCTTTGGTATGTTTGATTCAGACGGCGGCTTTGATGTCACGAGATGTGTTACCAATTCTCATCTGGTTTCCATGTGCAGTCCGCAGCTTGATACAGCTTACCGCTGTCAGGAAACAGATTTTCCTGAATCACGGCACTATTTTCAAAGATGATCCATGCTGGATTTCAACAAGGATGTGATGAGCTATCTTGAAGGTGCAGAAGCAGATTATCTGATATTGGATCTGGGCACATTATTCGCAAAGGCGGTTCTGAAAATCCGCAGCAGACAATCTCCCGAACATTACACATATATCACAAACGCTCAGGCAATCAAGGAGAATCCGGGTTTTCTTGAAAATCCGTTCTTCGAGGTCGTTGACACCATGTATTTTTCGGATTATTACGAGATGATGATGTCTTATATCCCTCGTTATACCGAACTTCTCAAAAGCCATTATCCGACCGAAAAGATGATCATTATCGAGGTTCCTGTCACCGAAAGGTATATCGATGCAGACGGAACCCTGAAAGCTTCAAGACCGGTGCTTACGCTTTGGAGGACAAGGTGGAACAGGCCTATCGGCTTTTTGAGGAGCTTCTGCCGGGTGCACACGTTATCAAACAGCTCGGCACAGAAATATTCTGCAACAAAAGGCATAAGTGGGGACTGCATCGTATGCACTACGTCATTGAATATTACCAGTATTTGCTTGATGCTGTCAGGACTGTATGCTGTGATCTGAACAGGTCTGATGAAGATTTCCTGCTTCAAAGGCTCAATGATACATATACCGCCTGCTGCGCAGTGCGTATGCAGAGTTTTCTTTATCGGGAAGATACACCCTTAAGAATTTGTCTGTTGTTTCGTCAACGGCGGTGCGTACAGGCAGCAGACTGTTTGTTGCTTTAGATGCCAGCGGCGGAACAGGGGTATATAGATATGAGGTTTATGTCAGACCGCCCCATAAGACAAGATGGCAGCCGGTTGCCGCAGATGATGCCGGTATTGCCGCCTATGTTCCCAACCGCCCGGGTACATACGAGTTCTGTGTCAAAGTCAGGGATGAAAACAATTGTGTAGACAAAAAATACTTTAATGTAACGGTTAGCTGATAAACCGGCACTACTATTTGTTATTGTATAGAAAATACAGAATCTATAAATTCACTTAACAGCGGCAGAGAAGCTCCCTTTACGGGCAGCTTCTCCGCCGTCTTATTTTTTACAATTCATGAAATATACTATTTGTACAGTATAAATATAATATACAAAATGTATATTACAGTTTGTATATTATTACAAATAGTATTTTACAATTTGTATTATAATACTATTTATATATTATCAGGAAGAAATACTCATGCATATTTCTCCGCTGTAAAGTCAACAATAATGACGGAGGTGCAGAACACAATGAATACGGAAAGAAACAACCATCAGAAAAAAACATCGGCAAAAAACATGATCGGTTTTTATATTGCCCTGTCGATCTGTATTGTGGCGGTAGCATTGGCGGCATGGTCTACTTACGGCGGTATCATGACAGGCTCGGGAGATGACTATGAAGCAGATTTAGAGGCAAACAACCAGATCAGCGGAGAAAGCTATCCAATCGCAGCAGAAAGCAGCAGCAACAAGGAAGCAGAAAACACATCAGACAATATAACCGCTGAGAAAAGTACTCCGCCTGCCGAATCCGCAACCGTCAGCGAAGCCCCTTCCGCAGACACAGCAGGCAGCGATGAGCCGACAGCTCCGGACAGTATCACGGCATCTGATACCAACAGCGACAATACGGCAGACACCACCCCTGCCGCCGCAGAGGTAAAGGTATACAGCCCCATTGAAAACGGCAGAACCATCAAAATTTTCAGCCCCGAAACCCCTATCGAAAACAAAACCATGTCCGACTGGAGAACCCACAGCGGTATTGATCTTGCCGCAGAGAAGGGTACACCCGTACGCGCTGTATCGGATGGCCTTGTCGCAGAAATCTATAAGGACGCACTGCTGGGCAATATCATTTGCATTGACCACAACGGATATACAGCTTATTACTGCGGTATGACAGAAACACCCGTTGTCAGCGAAGGCAACACCGTCAGCGCAGGCGATACGATCGGTTATGTGGGCACAATACCCTGTGAGGGTCTTGACGAGAGCCATATTCATGTTGAGATCAAGAAAAACGGAGTAACAGTTGACCCCACCTCTGTTTTCTGAGAGAAACCCATAAAAAAGCATAGACCAAAACGGTCAGCCGGAAATCATGTCGGCTGACCGTTTTGGTCTGGAACTATGCGTTAATGATAGCGAGAATGTAGGAGTATTTTTCGGCAATTCCGGAATAACTGCTCTCGGCTTGATACTGTAAAGCAGCATCGATATCGGCGGGAGTAATGACCCAGCCGGGCTGTTCGATACAGATATTGCCGTCCGCCATAGAATAGCGGAAGCTTGTTCCGTCTTTCAGGGTGAGCAGCTTGCCCGCGTTGCTGTACAGCTTTTCTTTGATGGCAGGATTCATGGTCATCGGCTCTCTACGGTGCTGCGGTCAAGCTGAATGGTAAATGTCGGCTCATCTCTCAGCACTTCCGTATAAGCGATCTCACAGCTCTGCCAGTTTTCATCGATCTCGTATGCCAGATAACCCTTGACCTTCTTACCAGGCATAGCTGTACCAGAAAGATACTTCAAGCCGTCAGGGTCGGTAAGGAGATAGCTTTCGTCAACCGAAAAATCATCTACCGATGCATGGAAATAATAGGTACTGATGTTCTGCTTTTCATCAGAGATGTTTTCTACTGTCATTTCAAGCACCAGATAAATTTTGCCGTCATCAGCGTCTGCCGAGAGCAGCGGATTGCCGGCATCGACAATTTTTTTTGCAGTAAATGCCTTGTTAAGCTCAAAGCTCAGTTCCTTAGTGGTAACAACATCGCCCACAGAAGCGGTAACAGTGCCATTGGCGGGTGTATCGGCTGACGATTCGGGTTCGGGAACTGATGATTCGGGTTCGGGAGCTGATGATTCGGTACTGTCCTCCGCCGAAGCCGCCTTCGACTCTGCGGCAGATGATACCTCTGCGGTGCGCTTGCTTTCTGCGGCAGATGATTCTGCACCGCCCTTGGTTACGGTCGTGTCATTGGAATTGTTGGCTGCCGACCCGATAGCCCCGATCGCTATAATGCCGCATACCACACCGATGGCAATTTTTGCACCTTTCTTCATTGTTTTGTCCTCCTTGATCTTCAAGATATGTTTTATGCCGTTCAGAGAGATCAGCTATTCTCTGAGGTGATGGCATTATTTTATCTCAAAATAACAAGGCGGTGTTATGCTGTGTGCATACAAAAACAAAATATTTTGTGCTATAATAATAGCAATCACTTGGGAAGTGTGAAAAAATAAAAAAGCATGATCAGCGCGGCATCGCCATCGACAGTAACAAACCCGCAGAAAAGCTTACCCACCCCAATACGGTAAAAAGACGCCTGCGAAAATCGGGACGGACCTGCTTTAACAGCTTTTGCTGAAACGACAAATAATCCGAGAAGCAAAAAAAGGGAATAATAAAACAGCCTGTCAACACACCGGCACATACTAAAAATCCATAAAGCGTTTTGCCGTAGGCAGCAAACGTCATTATAATAAATAAGCTTGCAAGGACATATAACAGTACAGCATTCCACTTCGGCATTCTGCTGTTTGGTCTTAAACCGGGCAAGTCTGAGATCATGATCTCAAGTGCGCCCCAGAAGCCTGCTCCGCGCAGACTTCTCCCCTGATAGGACGGCAGATCTCTGCCGAAAGCATACAGCAGGCTTTCCTTTACCTCCACGGCACTGCCGAACCGTTGATCGGGGTTGATCTCGGTGCATTGACGAATAATATCCTCCAGTGCTTTATTGCCGTGATATGGCTTATTGGCAGGCACATCTCCTGCATACATATAATTGATGAGAATTCCCAGAGCGTATATATCGGTTCTGGCAGTGGACTGATAGAATCCGAACTGTTCGGGTGCAGCGAAGCCCTCTGTTCCGAGCAATTGCGTGTCACGCTTCATATTCTGCTTAGGTATGCGGGCAATGTCAAAATCCGCTATTTTTGCCGTACCGTCCTCGGCAATGATGATATTGAACGGTGTAAGGTCACGGTGAACAATGTTTCTTTCATGCAGGGCGATAAGCCCATCACATATTTGCAGGATGACCTTTTCCGTCTGAAAGATGTCCCTTTTGCTGTGCTGAACAAAATATTCGAGTGTCATACCATTCACAAACTCTTCTAAAACCGTTCCGCTGCTGCCGGAATCGGCGGTATCATAAATTCTGACAAGGTTAGGGTGCTGACACTGCATCAGGCTTTTGTGTATTTGCAGGCTTTCCGGCGATACAGTTTTCTCGATCATCACCTTGCGTGATAATTTGTTCATAACCAACCTTGTATTCCGGTTATACTCCAGCAGCACATCGTTCTGCCACAAATTGTATCGTTCTTTAACGTCCATGATATGCACTTCTTTCGTGGGTCATTCTGTAATACTATATTATCACAAATTATGAAGCAAAGGAAGATACAAAATGAAAAAATCAACCGATGAGCTGATGAAGCTCCTCAGAAACAAAAAAAGCTACGATGATTTTATGAAGGAAAGCAGCGGCAGCATGAGCAGTCAATCTCTGACGGCTGCTCTGGAATCCGTGCTCAAAGCTAATCATATTGCCAAAGCAGAAGCCATCAGCCGCTCCAATCTGCAAAGAAACTATGCTTATCAGATTTTCAACGGTCAGAGAATACCGTCCAGAGATAAGCTTCTTATGCTGTGTATCGGTATGCGTGCCAATCCGGAGCAAACCTCCGGACTGCTGCGAAAAATAAAAGCGTCCCCGCTGTATGCCAAAGATCAGCGTGACAGTGTTATCCTGTTCGGCATCATGCACGGTATTTCGGTTATAGATATCAATATCCTGCTCTATGAGCATCATCTGAAATGTCTCGAATAAAGCTATAATCAAACGGCAGACACTGCCCTATAAAGCGGTGTCTGCCGTCATTCTTTTATTCTTTTATAGAAGCGATCGGAACGTTGATCTCGGTATCCTGTTCGTAGTCTATGCCTTCCGCTTCAAAGCCGAACAAACGGTAGAAATCCTTCTGATATCCGCCGATATCGGCACAGGCATCGAGGTTATCGGTGGTGATCTTATTCCAGAGGGCATCTACCTCCGCCTGAATTTCGGGCTGCATTTCGAGATCGTCAAGGCGGATCCTGCCTTCACTGTCAAGCTCCGGCTCACCGTTATAAAGCTTCCGGTTGAGCAGTCTGTACATCTGCTCGATACAGCCTTCGTGAACATTATGTTCCTTCATGACCTTAAAGAGAATGGAAATATACAGCGGTACGATCGGAATCGCCGAGCTGGACTGTGTTACCAGTGCTTTGTTGACAGAGATATAGGCCCTGATACCATTGTTTTCCGCTGTGATCTGCTTTGCAGTGGCAAACAGGTGATCCTTTGCCTTGCCGATCGAGCCGTCAGCATACATGGGGTGTGTAATAGAGGGACCAATATAAGAATATGCAAGGGTTACGGCATTTTCAGAAATAGCATCGGCAGCCCTGAGCGCATCGATCCATGCTTTCCAGTCCTCACCGCCCATAACCTTGACGGTAGCGGTAATTTCCTCGTCTGTAGCAGGTTCTACGGTCACATCGCTTACGGTATTGGTTCTCAGATCGATCGTTTTGTTGGTGAAGGGATCCCCGACAGTCTTTAACACAGAGGTATAAAGTGTGCCGTCCGTATCGGTTCTTCTGGGAGCAGCAAGGCTGTAAATAACGAGGTCAACCTTGCCGAGATCGGCTTTGATCAGGTCGATCGTCTGCTGCTTGACAGCCGCGGAATACGCATCTCCATTGATGGTTCTGGCATACAAACCGTCTGCGTGAGCCAGCTCCTCGAATGCCGCTGTATTATACCAGCCCGCACTTGCCGTACGTGCACCGCTTGCGGGCTTATCAAATATAACGCCGATCGTAGAAGCCCCGAAGGAATATGCCGCCGATATTCTTGATGCCAGACCGTATCCCATTGAAGCACCGATCACCAGTACTTTTTCAGGACCGTCAGCATGCGGCTGTGCCTTTACATACCCGATCTGTTCCTTTACGATCGCTTTGCAGCCCTCCGGGTGCGCCGTAGTACAGATAAATCCTCTTACCTTTGGTTTTACAATTGCCATAATAACTTCTCCTTTACTATATGTTATAGTGTCCGCCCCCTCCGTTCCCTTTGAAAAATGGAGGAGGACTCTGTTCATTGGTACAATGCTCCTCTGATGGATCAGTCTATCCTTTTGTATTTGCCTATCGCGCTGCTGTCCGGCACAAATACCGTATTGCTACCGTCTGTACTGATATAACAGTTCTGAAGCATGGTGACAGCATTGCCGGTTTCGATTTTAGGTATAACGGAATAGCACTCTATACCCTCGATCGACTTGACATCGGATTTTACCTCAAATACATACTGCGACAGTTCATATTGCAGTCCGAGTGCGTTGAAGCTTTTGTCAAGCAGCACAAGCATAGCCTCATTGGGGGTGACAGCCGCACCGGGATAAATATCCTGCCATGTGGGGTCGTCTTTGGCTTTATTGGTACCGATTTCTTCATAAGTGCCAAACCAGTTCTTTCTGGAAACCGATTTGCCGTCACAAGCCACCAGACAGCTTGTTCCCATAAATACCTTTTCTTCACCCTTGGGCAGATAAAAATAGACCTGATAGTAATCCTTTTCGTTGTGTTTGGTGATACCGGTACATATCTTTTCGTAATCTGACACACTCTGCGGCAGATACAGGTCTTTATAGCTGCACCGATCGAGTATTACGCAGACTTCTTCAAAGGTAATGCTGCCCTCCGGAGCAGTATAGCTTACGGCACTGTGTGCGGCGACCACCCCTGCGGAAGCCTTGGAATTTACGGACGAGTCAACATTCACCACATGGGACTCCGTTCCCGCCGTTTCTGCCACGCTGGTATTGCCGTTGTCACCTGTTGTGCTGCCGCAGCCGCACAGCAGCAGCGACAACAGAAGCGCTGCTGTTATGATTCTCTTTTCCATACTTTTACCTCATTTCTTGATCATGACTCTCAGCCAGTAATGCACCGTCAGTGCAAGGCTGTCGAGAGCTTCGAGCCTTTGCCTTTGCGCGGCATTGATGCGCCTTGTGTGGGGTGTCATCAGCAGCAGGTCGTGCAGTTCCTCACGATTCAGTGTAATGCCGAAACGATATTCGCTGCATTCAGCTTCTTCAAAAGCGTCACCGCAGGGAGCAGGGTGCTTATGCTGTTCAAAAACATCATCATAAATAATGCGCTTAAGCTCTATGAGATGCTCTGTGCCGGCGCTTACCTCTGCCGCACAGCCGCCCCGCCGCAGGATCCGTGCATATTCCTGCGGCAAAAACAGCGAAAACAGCGCGCATACCACGTCTGCCGAGCCGCTCTCAACGGGCAGATGCGATGCGGTTGCAACAAGCCACAGAATATCCTTACTGCGTGAACAAGCCATTTTAGCGGCATCCTTGGCAATGTCTATACCGATACAATCCGCGCCGCAGGCATTTTGCAGATGGCTTGTATAGTAGCCCTCTCCGCTGCCGACATCGACCAGTACGGGAGCATCGCAAGGCTTATAGCGGTTGACCGCCCTGATAACATTGTCACAGACCGGACGGTATTTTCCGGTATTGAGGAAGCTGCGTCTTGCAGCAAGCATATCCTTGCTGTCACCGGGGGCAAGGGATTTTTTGTTTTGTACAGGCAGCAGGTTGACATACCCCTGCCGCGCGATATCGTAGCTGTGTTTTTTGTCACAAATCAGGCTGTTTCCGCTTGGATACAGCCTTTTTGAACAAACAGGACAAATCAGCTTAAATGTGTCCTTCAAACTATCACCTCTTGTAAGCGGGGGCTTGACTATTTCACCCGAATCAGTTCCCCACCGCAGCCGCAGCGGTATCGTGTGGGATTTTCAACAAAACTGCACCATCGTGACCTTGTAAATACTGCTCCGCATTTCCGGCACTGTATGATATACTTTGAATTTGCTGCCGTAACAATAATACCCATTTCTTGGGTAGTGTTGGCGCTCTGTATGTTATAGTCGTATGTACTGTTCATTATAGCAGCATATTTTTTGAAAGCTGCACCGTGATTATAACAGCCATTACAGGTGTGTATCAGTTCATGAGCGATCGTTTGCCTGCATTTTTTTTCAGGCACATCATAGAGCAGTGCAGAGAGCTGAATGGTATATTGTCCGTCGTTGCAGATACACTGCCCGAAGAAGGATCTGGCTCTTGTATTAACGACAATATGGGGTGTGATGTTGTCTGAAACGGGGATGCCCGCCGCTTTTGCCTCTGCCAGAACTATCCCGAACAGCTTATCGAAATCATTTTTCATTCTGTCACCTCTATCACACCGGAAATAATAATGCTCCTTGACCGTATCAATATTACTCTTCATCAAGCAGAGCACCATTTCCCGGAGTACAAACAGCTTGAACCGCTGCCGCCGGATACAATACCATCACAGTCAACTAAAGCCGTAAAAGCTTGGTTTTACACTTGCTGTGTATTCATCAGCTTCTTTTTGTGTTATTAGTTTAAGCCTGTAACTTCCGAGAACCTCTTCTATATGAACCTGCTGATCCAGCGGACAGTCCGTCATGTTACATTCCAAAAAAGAGAGCTGCGCCAATTTGTCATAATCAATATCGGTGGAATAAGAAAAATAGATGTAAGAATAATTGATTGTATACAGAGAACCATAGTCTGAAATAGGGTTATCGTAGATATACAGTTTTTTATAGCGCGCACTTTCATTAAGTACGATCTTATCAATTTTATTATGGCTGAGATCTAACAGAAATACAGAGTTTTCATATCCGTTTATGCCGGCGACAGGGCTTATATCGGTAATCTCATTATGCGAAAGATCAATACCGCTGAGAGCTTTCATCGCTGACAGGGCACTAATGGATTTAATTTTATTATGTTCAGCCGAAATGGATGTAACGTTAACACTGCCCTTCAGCGGTGAAAGATCCTCGACCTGATTGTTGTCAAAGCTGAGATATTTCAGAGCAGCAGCATCCTTCAGAAAAGAGAGTTCCTTCACTTGATTATTGTTGAAATACACACCTATCAGTTTTGCACTGCTTTTGCCCAGAACAGACATATCTTCTATATGGTTGTTGTTCAAGTCAATATATTCCAGGATCGTACAGTTGGATAGAGCAGAAATATCCGTTAAACTGTTATCGGAGCAATTCAGCCTTTCCAGTCTGATAGCAGTTTCAAGACCATGAAGTGAGGTAAGCTTGTTGCCGTTGACATAGAGCTTGCTGATGGCAGAAGCGTTGGTAAGTGCATCAAGCTTTTCGACCTCATTTTCGCTGATATCAAGCGTGGAAAGATGCGTCAGACATGAAAAATCTATGGTTTGAAGCCCTGTGTCATTAAGCCCGCAGTTTTTTATGGTAAGTGTATAAAGGGAAGAAAAACTCTTTGAAATGATACTGTAATCGGTGATACCCTTGCAGTTTTCAAACGTCAGCTTCGTAATTTTCGGATTGAGCACAGAAAGCTGACCCATAGCATCCTGTGTTATGGCAGAACCGGTAAAAGTAAGCTCCGTCAAGTTTTTATTATCGGCAAGCGCGAGGATATCTTCCGCAGTAATTGTCCCGTCTTTAAATTCATATTTTCGGGAGCTTTCAAGAGTAGCGATCTGATCGGTCGAATCCGCAACAGAACGGTGAATGGTTGATACCATTGCCGCTATTCCAATAACCAGTGCCACAGTCAATACTGCCGCAGAGGAAATAAGAGCGACTTTTTTTACTCTGCCATTATTTTTTTGCTGCTTCACAGCTCGTTTTTTTATCGGTGCGGGCTTAATATCAGAAACGGAGGGCGGTTCAACAGCAGAACCGGAAGTGCTGTCACCTGTTTTCTGAACGGTATCTGCATCATCGACAGATGGAATCTTCGGTTTTATCCCCACCACATCGCCGGCATCCTTGATCAGTCTTGACAGTTCACGATCCCAGTCGTCGTATGCCATATACATCTGCACGTTGGTCAGATAAAACGTGATATCATCATTCAGTTTCATTTTTTCAGGCATAAACGGCAGAATGACCTTTCCTGCGTTGATGGCTCTGTCCAGCTCACGGGGAACCCATTTGGAATTCTGGGATTTATCAGTCAAAATCAGCACAAATGCCTTACACTGGTTAATAGCGCGAGGTATTTCCGTAGCGTAGCTTGCCCCGCCCGGAATGCTGTCAGGTGCCATCCAGCATGAAATACCGCTTTGCTCCAAGGCATACCGCACCTTATCTGCATAATAGTATTCCTCCGACTTATAGCTGATAAATATTTTTGGCAGCACGATTCATACGCTCCTTGCACTTCATCTATTTTTATCATTATAAGATATCGGACAAGATAAATCAATCCTGAGCGATTATTTTGTCGGGTCACGTTGCAGATTCCGCCATAGAGACCGCACCATAAACGGATAGGGCTGCTTGCGATTTTCCGCAGACAGCCCCACAGCATTAGTGGATAACATAAACAAACAGCAGATAACATGCTGCGATCACAATGCCCAGTGCATTGATACCGATTTCTACCAGAAGAAAAATACGAAGTATCAACGGCAGATATTTTTTCCAGTCAGTGTATTGGAGATCATAGATGCCTTTTTTCTTTACGACAAAGTATGTAACTGTAAAACCCGCAGTAAGGAAGCAGCAAACACCCAACATGATCTTCATTGCCAGATCGAGCAGCCATAAAGCACCACCCAATATCAAAAGGAATACAGTAACAATAATCATGTGTGTTTCTCCCCTATACTAAATACTATGGAATCACTGAATAAATCACGCCTTACGGCGCAATACAGGCACCGGATTTAATCCGTGCTTCCCTATAATGT
Organism: uncultured Ruminococcus sp.; assembly: GCA_902773325.1. Classification (GTDB taxonomy): domain Bacteria; phylum Bacillota; class Clostridia; order Oscillospirales; family Acutalibacteraceae; genus UBA1213. The sequence continues at coordinate 1,625 of CACYDW010000042.1, read as the reverse complement.
CCGAAAACGGTATCCGACAGGATTCATATATACACTTTGGTTATTTAATGCCGTCAGGATTCTTGGTCTGGAAGTTCCAGGTATCCACACACATCTTGTCGATACCCAGTTCAGCATGCCAGCCCAGTTCTTTGTTGGCTTTGGAGGCATCTGCATAGAAGGCGGGGAGGTCACCGGCTCTTCTGTCACCGATAACGTAATTGAGTTTTTTGCCGCTTGCCTTCTCAAAGGCATTGATAATATCCAGTACGCTGTAGCCCACGCCATTACCGATATTATAGGCTTCGATACCGGTAGTATTGAGGATTTTTGCCACCGCACAGAGATGCGCCTTTGCAAGGTCAACAACGTGAATATAGTCACGGATACAGGTGCCGTCCTTCGTATCATAATCTCCGCCGAACACCGTAAGCTGCGGCAGCTTGCCGATTGCAACGCGTGAAATATAGGGCATGAGGTTGTTGGGAATACCGTTGGGGTCTTCGCCGATCAGACCGCTTTCGTGTGCGCCGATAGGGTTGAAGTAACGCAGAAGAGAGATGCTCCAGTCATTGTCGGAAGTATAGATATCACCGAGAATCTGCTCGATAAAGTGCTTGGTTCTGCCGTAAGGATTGCTGACATCACCGGTCACCATAGTTTCCTTGTAAGGAATCGGATTATTGCCGTAAACGGTAGCGGAAGAACTGAATACGATCTTCTTGCAGCCGAATTGATCCATCACTTCAAACAGTACAACGCTGCCTGAAATATTATTTTCGTAATAGAGCATGGGGAGCTTTGTGGATTCACCTACGGCCTTAAGTCCTGCAAAGTGAATGACAGCATCGATCTTGTTTTCTTCAAAGACCTTCTCAAGTCCTTTTCTGTCACGGATATCACACTCATATTTTTTCAAGGATTTGCCTGTAATAGTTTCCACGCGGTTGAGTACCTCGGGAACACTGTTGTAGTAATTGTCTACAACCACAACGTCATAGCCTGCATTAAGCAGTTCTACGCAAGTATGGCTTCCGATATAGCCTGCTCCGCCTGTTACAAGAATAGTCATAGGTAATTTCTCCTTTATGATATTGATTTAGTAATGTTTACACCGCAGATGCGGCTGATGATACTACTATTATACATTTATACCCCTACAAATGTCAACAAGCAGCGTCGACGCTGCACCCGTGTTCGCGTTTTCGCTCAGCACCATAGAGAAATACCCTCTGCTCATCAGTCGGACAGCATAGTCTGACCTATGCTGCTATACAACCGAGCTATCGCTCTTAAAACAAGAGATTGGTGCTATACCGCGCCGGAAACAACAGCAGTCTGTTGATAGTAAGCATTGGGAGCACAAGGGTGGCTTTTATATTCTGTATGAATATCCAGCATACTCTCTCAAAACTATAGTAGGCAACAAAAACATTCTTACTTAGAGTGATGTCCGAAGGGGTGTGGGAGTGACCGGAAAGCCCCCACACTCAGCCTATGATTTACCAAAGTATAAAAATGACCTGTCAGACTCTTTCTTATTTATTGTTTGATTCCGACACGAAATTACCGAAAACTTAAGACTTAAAACTTATAGTAGGCGACAAAAAAATTCTTACTTAGAGTGATGTCCGAAGGGGTGTGGG
>CACYDW010000041.1 GCA_902773325.1 uncultured Ruminococcus sp. | reverse complement strand
GTTTTCGCTGATCATGACCGAGGTCGATTCGGGAACAGGCATATTTTCAAGGGGATAGAAGCCCTTATTTTCCTCCAGACCCTCCAGCCTTCTGATGGCGACATCGTTGCGCTCATAAATGCCGCGGATCTCAAAGCCGTCCTCACGGAGCACCTTGCAGAGCAGGGGAAAAATAATATGCTTGCGCAGTTCTGTGCCGAGTGAAAGCGTCTGTGTTACGATGATATCGTCAAATTTGTCTGCGGTGAGTCCGGGAAAGCCGTCTGATTCGCCGAAGATGATACGGCAGCAGTTGAGGTCGCCGCCCATGACGGTTTTGCGGTATTCCCACGCATACCGTATTCTTCTTTCAAAAAATGCCTCGTCAAATTTGTCGTTGGCATTGGTCGAGATCATTCTGATTTTGATCTTGGAATGGTCATTATAAAATCCTGTACCCAGATATCTGCCCTTAAAATTGAGCACATCTACCAGTCCGCCGTCAGTCGGTGTACCCTCCGTTTCTCTCAGTTCGCCGTCATATACCCAGGGATGTCCCGCCAAAACGCTTGTTTCCGCTTTTTTGGATATTCTGATACATGGATATTCTCTTGTCCTGAATGCCATATTGTTTCCTCCTGCTTCATTTGATGGATCCTGTTACACCATCATTATAACAGATATCCTCAAAAAAGGCAATCGACGGCAGCGGCAGCGCAACGGCGCTGCACCCGTGTTCGCGTTTTCGCTCAGCACCATAGGAAACTTCCCTCTGCTGATAAGTCGGACAGCATAGGCTGACCTATGCTGCTATACAACCGGGCTATCGCTCTGAGTATGGGAGATTGGTACTGTTCCGCGCCGGAAACAACAGTGCTCTTTTGATATTGAGCGTTGGGAGCACAAGGGGGACTTTTGTATCCTTTCTGAATACGCAGCTTATTCTCCCGGAATTATTTTACACCAATCAGCGGCAGCGTCGATGCAGGGAAATCAATTTTACCGGGCAGTTTCCCCGGGGGAAACCCTTCCTGAAAAACGGACTTTTCTCTCATATCGGATACAGCAAACAGAGTATAAACAGAGAAGTATACCGCAAATTTTTGAAAATTGATTTTCATGGCGTCGTCTACCGGACACCCGAGCGGGTGTGTCATCGCCGGATGACGAAAGAGTATTATTATCTATATCTATATCTTTCTCTATATCTATATCTATATCTGTGTTACATTGTAAATATCTGTGTTACATTGTTGTTACATTGTAACGCTTTGTTTTTTCTGTGATTTCTGACCCGTTCAGCCGTTCCGGAGAGCTTTTTCATACAAGTGCAGAATACTATTGAAAAAAAGCTGCGCGTTTGTCATCATCAGATGACAAGAGAGTATCATCTATACTATCCTTACCTATCAATTTGATATTAGTATTATTCGTTGTCAGCATAAAACTCTCTGCGGAATAAAGCTCCTGCTGTGTCAGACACAGCAGGAGCTTTCAGAAAATCATCCTGACAATATACAGGATATAGGGATTACCACCAGCTCATAACATAGCGGTAGAGATCTTCATACCTTCTTGCAGAGGTTCCCCATGAGAAGTCTTTTTCCATGCCTCTGATGGCGATCTCGTTCCATCTGTCGCGCTGGGTGAAGTAAACGGTTTTTGCGTAGTTGATAGCTGCCAGCATCTCATCGGCACTATAGTTGGAGAAGGTGAAGCCTGTGCCGGTATTGTCATACCAGTTGTAGGGCTGAACGGTATCCTTCAATCCGCCGGTTTCACGGACGATCGGTACTGTACCGTAGCGCAGGGCGATGAGCTGTGTCAGACCGCACGGCTCAAAGCGGGAGGGCATGAGCATGGCATCAGCGGCAGCATAGAGCTTGTGTGCCCTGTTGTCGGAATAATAGATATTGGCAGACACTCTCTCGGGGTATCTCCACTGATAATGTCTGAAAAGGTTTTCATACTGTGCGTCACCGGTACCGAGTACAACAAACTGTGTATGTTCATCGGTGATCTGTTCGATCACATGGTTCACAAGGTCAAGACCCTTCTGGTCGGTCAGGCGGGAGATGATGGCGATCATGAATTTGTTGTCGTCTACGGGCAGACCAAGCTCCGCCTGCAAGCCGCGTTTGTTGAGCACCTTTTTATCGAAGGAATCCTTTGTATAGTGTTCATAGGTCTGGATATCATGTTCGGGGTTATAGACGTTATAGTCAATACCGTTGACGATACCGCAGAGGTTGTTGTTTTTGTGGCGCATAAGTCCGTCCAGACCCTCGCCGTAGTACTCCATCTGGATCTCCGCTGCATAGGTATCACTGACCGTGGTAACATAGTCACAGAATACGATACCTGCCTTGAGCATATTGGCGTCCTTTTTGTATTCCATATTTTGTGTGGTGAATACATACTCAGGGAACGCTGTGAGGTAGCGGAAGGTCTTGATATCCCAGATCCCCTGGAATTTGAGATTGTGAATGGTCATCATGGATTTGATGCCCCAGAAGAAGCTGTTTTCTCTGAACAGTGTGCGCAGGAATACAGGCACAAGGGCAGCCTGCCAGTCATGGCAGTGAATGAGGTCGGGGCGGAAGCCGACAACGGGCAGGATCGCAAGAGCAGCCTTGCTGAAGAAGGTGAACTTCTCAATATCCCAGCGCAGATCACCGTAGGGCTTGTCGCCGCCGAAATAATGTTCGTTGTCAATGAAGTAATACTTGACGCCCTCATGTTCGTATTCCATGATACCGACATACACATGGTCGGGCATGTGACCCATATCCATATAAAAGCTGGTAACATAGTGGAACTTTTCGCGGTATTCCCACGGAATACACATATACTTGGGAATAACTACTCTGACATCAAACTCGCTTCTGTTGAGGGATTTTGGGAGCGCGCCTACAACGTCTGCCAGACCGCCTGTTTTGATGAACGGATAGCATTCTGACGCAACAAATAGAATATTTCTCATAGCTTTTCTCCGTTTCTTGAATTTTCTCGATATCCTCCCGATGAGGGACAATATCATGCCTGATTTTTCTTCTCTTTCCATTATAAACGATATTCTCTTAACATTCAATACATATTTTCTGATATTCCAAAAAAATTTGTGTATTATTTTTCAGATGCTTTATAGTGCTTGTACAGAAGGAAAGATCATTCCTCGGAGTCGGCTTTTTTGTCGTCGTTACTCCTTGCTTGTTCCTCCTGAGGGTCGGCTTCTTCGGACTTTGCGTTGTCGTTTTCCTGTTCGTCGGCTTCTTCGGACTTTGCGTTGTCGTTTTCCTGCTTGTCGGGCTTTTCGGTCTGCGTATCGCGGCTGTTCTGTTCCGGAGCGGGCGGGACAGCGGGAACATTTCCGGCGGCGGCTTTTTTCTCCCTTGCGGCAGTCAGGTCCTCGGCAAGGCAGCCTGCCAGCATGACGGCAGAAGCCAGTGCTGCCGCAATATAAATGATCAGTCTGATGGTTTCCATGGTGTTTTCCTCCTTATTCGGGTGATTCTTCGGTGTCTGCATCGGGAGAAGCTTCCCCGCTGCTTTCGGACGCTTCGTCTGCCTGAGAAGCGTCTGTATCGTTTTCCTGTGAGGACTGCTCGTTTTCCGGATCGTTGGTGAAGGCTTTTTCATAGATCACGCTGCTGTCATTGTCAGTATACCGGACGACTACGGTGATGTTGTCCTCGTTGATATAGCGTTCCAGCGCATCGACCAGCGTGATGAATACCTCTCTTTGCTGTTCAAGGGCGACCTCGTTGGTTTTGATAAAGGAATCGGGGTATTCGGGAGTGTTATGGAGCTTGCGTTCAAAGACAAGCTTTGTTTCGTCCTCGACCTTGACCTCGGTTTCCATGTTGTATTTTTCATTGAGTTCGCTGTCACCTTCAAGAATGGTGTTGATGGTTTCTTTGACGGTTTCCTGTTCCAGACACTCCTCCAGCGTGTCGAAGGGCTTTTCGGCAGGAATGGTGCTGAATTCTATGGTGCTGACCTCCATGGTATTGGATTCCAGAATAACGGGACGGCTTTCACTCTGCTCAGAGGTGCCGGAGGATTCGCTGCTGCTTTCATCGGGGAGAGATGCTTCTGATGATACGGCGGCGGTGCTTCCTTCTGAGGAGGAAGTGCTGTTTTCGCTTTTCTCTGTGTCACAGGCACAGAACGCAAAAAGTGACACGACAATGACTGCAAGCAATATTTTTTTCATATTTTAATAGTTTCCTTTCTGAAAGATACGCACCGCTGCGGGTGTGCAAAAGCGATATTATTCCATAATACAGAAGGCATTGACGTCAAACATTCCGCAGTCGGTGATCCTGAGTTCGGGAATCACAGGCAGCGCCATAAAGGACATGGTGATAAACGGGTCAATGTTTTTGTTGACACCCATGTCGTATGCCATACGGATGATGCGGTCAAGCTCCGGAATGAATTCATCTGCGCTTTGCAGGCTCATCAGACCGCCTAATTCTAATGGCAGAGATGCTTTGACACTGCCGTCACACACAATGGTGTAGCCGCCGCCGATACGCTGTATTTCTTCCGCTGCCGCAAGCATATCGGCATTGTTGTCGCCGATGATGATGAGGTTATGGGAATCATGGGCAACCGTAGAAGCGATCGCGCCGTGCTTCAGTCCATAGCCGGTGATGTAGCCGCAGGCCATGCAGCCTGTTGCGTGATGCCGCTCGGCAACGGCGATTTTTCTGACAGTGCCGTCCGCAAGACCGTTGATGATATCACTGTGCTTCATCATGATCTTTCGGGTGACGATCTGATGCTCTACAATGCCGATAACGGGATAGGCTTCTTGCCCGGGAATGTTAAAATCGCTTTCATGCAGGGGTGCAAGGCAGACCGAAGAAAGCAGCTTCGGGTTATAGGTCATATCCTCAGCGGGGGGCAGGTCGCAGAGCTGAATGCCGTCTTTATAGACATTGTGAACATGAAAGTCGGTAAGGTCGTCAACCACGGCAATATCTGCTTTATAGCCGCAGGCGATGGCACCGAGGTCTTTCAATCCGTAGACAGCGGCAGCATTGATGGTTGCCATCTGTATCGCCTTGACGGGCGGCAGTCCAAGTTTTACAGCCCGCTGTATATTAAAGCGTATCGTACCCTCGCGCCGGATATCCGCAAGGTGTTTGTCGTCCGTGCAGAATGCCATTCTGGAGGTGTCGATGCCGTTTCTGACCACACCTGTTATGATGCTTTCGAGATTCTTTGAAGCCGAACCCTCGCGCACCAGTACGGCAAGACCCTTCCGCAGCTTTTCGGCTGCCTCCTCATAGGAGATCGCTTCGTGGTCGGTTCTGACACCGGCACAGATATAGGCATTCAATTCCTTGCCGGTGAGCATGGGAGAGTGCCCGTCTATAACGGTGTCGGAAAAGGCATGTATTTTTGCCATGACCCCGCTGTCAAGACCGAGTGTGCCGGGGGTGTTCATGAGTTCACCAAGACCGAGAACACCGGCTCTGTTTTTGAGGGTCAGCAGGTCGGCGGCACTCAGCACAGCACCCGCGTGTTCAAACGGTGTCGCCGGAACACATGACGGCAGCATGACATAATAATTGACGGGACATTTTTCCGCCGCTTTCAGAATATCCTCCAGTGCTTCCAGACCGCCGACATTGGCAATTTCATGAGGGTCGGTGATCAGTGTGGTCGTGCCGTGGCGCAGCTCCTCATAAGCATAGACAAGCGGTGTTACCATGGACGATTCCACGTGCAGATGGGCATTGATGAATCCGGGTACGGCATATCTGCCGCCGAGATCGTGCTCCTCCTTTCCCTGATAGCTGCCGATGCCTGCGATATAGCCGTCCTGAACGGCAATATCTCCGTCAAGGATCTCTCCTGTGAATACATTGATAATTTTCGCATTTTTGAGCACTAAATCGGGCTGTTCCCGACCGAGTGCCGCGCTGATAAGCTGTTCTCTTTTCATAATGACCGCTCCGATCGTTGATTGAGATTGTGAACGGCAGCAGTGCCGTCTGTTCGGATCACTATACAGTATTATACAATATTGACAGGGCACTGGCAACATCGGAGAGATGATTTTTGATGTCAGATTTTTATACAGTGGGTAATAATTCTCCGCCGATATATGATTCGTATATTTTATACCGTGATTTTCAGCGTTTTTTCGCCCTGCCGTGCCGAAAAAATTAAAAAATATCCTTGATTTTTGCTCGGAGATATGTTATAATCCGTATGTTACCTATGGAGGAACGAAAGAGGTGAGGTTATTATGAAAGAGAATATTCATCCGAATTATCAGCAGACAACAATCACCTGTGCTTGCGGTAATGTGATTGAAACAGGTTCAACAAAGAAGGATATCCGTGTTGAAATCTGCTCGAAATGCCACCCGTTCTTTACCGGCAGACAGAAACTCGTTGATACAGGCGGTCGTGTTGATAAGTTTAAGAAGCGTTACGGTATTTGATCTTACGTTGCGGAGGAAAGAGCCGCAGTCCGTTGGCAGACCGGCATGATGCCGGCAAAGATGTCAGCATTTTATTTTATCGGTAAGAACAACAGCGTAAAGAAATCCCGTTTGTGTTCTCTGTGAGCAGTGATATGAAACGGTTAAGGCGGTGCATGGTATGTACCGCCTGTTTTCTTATCTTTACTTTTTGGGGGGGTGCGGCGAATGGCAGGCTATAAAACGGTAGAAAACGAAGCCTGTGACGAGTTTACAGAACAGCGGTCGAGGTTTATCGGCTATGTGAAACCGATCAGCACCGAGCAGGAGGCGCTGGATTTTATCAATCAGAAGCGTCGGGAGCATTGGGACGCGACCCATAATGTCTATGCCTATGTGATTCAGAAGGAACAGCTCCAGCGGTATTCCGATGACGGCGAACCGCACGGAACAGCGGGTGTGCCTGTATTGGACGTGATACTGAAATCGGGTCTGACCGATGTGGCGGTGGTGGTTACCCGATACTTCGGCGGTATTCTTCTTGGCGCGGGCGGTCTGGTGAGAGCCTATACCAGAGGTGCAAAAATTGCCCTCGAAGCGGGCGGCATCATCACCATGGAGCTTTGCCATACGGCGGTGCTGCGGTGTGACTACAACCAATACGGCAGACTTGCGGGTCTGATACCGCAGTGCGGCGGTGCGGTCGACAACACGGAATTCACGGATTCCGTTACAATAGAGTACCATATTTCTGCCGAGGATATGGTAGTGTTCGACAAACAGCTTGCCGATGTTACCTGCGGCAGCGTAGCTGCCGAGGTGACGGGTGAAAAATACTTCAAGAAAAAAATATAAAAGAAGTGTCCAAAAAATAAAGGCTTTTTCAAAGACCGTGCGTATATTCCTATCAGAACGTTTTTATAGTAAACGACATTATTCTCTATACTTTGATCAATCATAGGCTGACTGTGGGGGCTTTCCGGTCGCCCCCACACACCTTCGGACATCACTCTGAGTAAGAATATTTTTGTCGTTTACTATATGTGCGACTGCGGAGGTGAGCCGATGACAGTAAGAGAACAGAACGAACAGACCGAACGGCAGATCCTTTCTCCTTATGCCTGCCTGAGTGCAGATTCGCGGGGCAGAATGAGAGAAGAAGAAAAATGTACGGTAAGAACGGAGTTTCAGCGTGATCGGGACAGGATCATTCATTCCAAATCCTTTCGCCGGTTAAAGCATAAAACGCAGGTCTTTCTCTCGCCCGAGGGCGATCATTACCGCACCCGACTGACCCATACCCTCGAGGTATCGCAGATCGCCCGTACGGTTGCAAGGGCTTTGCGGGTGAATGAAGACCTGACAGAAGCAATCGCACTTGGTCATGACCTCGGACATACTCCCTTCGGTCACGCAGGAGAGCGCGCACTCAATGACCTTGTGCCCGGCGGCTTTCATCACTATGAGCAGAGTCTGAGAGTGGTAGACCTGCTCGAAAAAAATGGTAAGGGGCTTAATCTCACCCGCGAAACGCGAAACGGCATTTTGTGCCACACCAAAGGAGAACAGGCATTTACCCTTGAGGGCAGGATCGTGCGTATTGCTGACCGTATCGCCTATATCAACCATGATATCGATGATGCCGTGCGCGCGGGCATTATCAGCAATGACGATATACCGCAGGATATCACGCAGGTGTTGGGCAGTACTACCAATGCCCGCATCAATACGCTGGTGTTGTCGCTCATCAGTCACACACAGGACGGTGAGCTTTCCATGGACAGCGAGGTTCAGCGGCAGTTTGACAGACTTCACCAATATATGTTCGCCAGCGTCTACTGCAATGATTATGCCAAGCACGAAGAAACCAAGGTTCCCGATTTCATCGGCTACCTCTATACATATTTTGTCAGACATCCCGATCTGCTGCCGCAGGAAAACAAAACCGTACTCAGAAACGAGGGGGTCGAGCGCGCTGTATGTGACTATATTGCAGGTATGACAGACCACTATGCCATTGAAAAATACAAGGAACTGTTTATTCCGCGGGCATGGAGCAAAAGCTGAGGCGGCAGATTCCCTCTGCTGTGTATGGCTGCCCCCCTTTAAAAACATAAAACAGGGGTATAAGATATATATAACAGGGCAGAAGCACTGATCGGGCTGACAAGTGAGAATGGGGGGAACATCCCTGCAAAATTGATTTCCCGTGGAAGTGGGCTTAAGAGTCCACAGCAAATAGCACTGCTTTTTCTTGATTCGCTTGATCAGACATGGGTGAAAAGTTCGTTTTTTCAGGAAAGGGGTTCGGGGGATAACCCTTTGTTTTCAAACAAAGGGTTATCCCCGGAGAAGCAGCCCTTGCCGGATGGACTTCCGCGCGCTGTAAGGAGGGGAAAAAATTGCCGATACCGCAGGAATTTATTGAAGAACTGAAAAGCCGCACCGATATTGCCGATGTCATTTCAAGCTACGTCAATCTGAAAAAATCGGGCAGAAATCTGATGGGGCTTTGTCCGTTCCATAATGAAAAGTCGCCGTCATTCAGCGTGTCGCCCGAAAACGGGTTCTTCCATTGCTTCGGCTGTCATGCAGGCGGTGATGTGATCACCTTTATCCGCCGTATAGAAAACCTCGATTATGTGGAGGCGGTAAAGTTTCTTGCCCAGCGGGCAGGTATGACCGTTCCCGAAGAGGGAAAGGATAACGGCATGGGGCGGCTGCGAATGAGAATTTTTGAAGCAAACCGCGAAGCGGCACGCTTTTATCACAAGCAGCTCTATACACCGCAGGGCAAAAAGGCACTCGAATATCTCAGGAGCAGGGGGCTGACCGAAAAAACTATTATTCATTTCGGACTCGGCTATTCGCCGTCAGACCGCTTTGAACTGGTCAATCATCTCCGTTCAAAGGGCTTTACTGCCGCTGAGATGATTCAGGCGAATCTTGCCAACGAATCAAAGAAGGGCAATCCCTACGACCGTTTTTCAGACCGCGTGATGTTCCCGATACTCGATCTGCGGGGCAATGTTATTGCGTTCGGCGGCAGAATCATGTCGGATATCAAGCCGAAGTACCTCAACACCTCCGATACCCCCGCCTTCAACAAGAGCCGCAGCTTGTTTGCACTGCAATTTGCCAAAAATAAGGCGAACGGGCAGCTGATACTGGTAGAGGGGTATATGGACGTGATTGCGCTGCATCAGGCGGGTATCGAAAATGCCGTTGCGACCCTCGGTACGGCTCTGACACAGGAACAAGCCATACTGCTCAAGCGGTACTGCGATGAGATCGTGATCTGCTATGACAGCGATAACGCAGGTCAGAATGCAGCCGCAAGAGCGATCTCGATTCTGCGCCCTACAGGACTGAAAATCAAGGTCATTGCTGTTCCGAACGGAAAAGACCCCGATGAATTCATCAGGTCCAACGGCGATAAGGGTGCTGCTAAGTTCCGTATGCTGATTGAGGACAGCGGAAGCGACATTGAATATCGTATGAAAAAGCTGCGTGACCGCTATAATATAGAAGTGACCGAACAGCGCATCGACTATGTTGACGAAGTATGCAGGATCATTGCCGCAATCGACAGCGCGGTAGAGAGAGATGTCTATATCTCACAGCTTGCCGGTGAAACCGGTGTAGAAAAAAGTGCTGTGAAAAGTCAGGTCGATGATTATCTCCATGCCAGAAGGCGTGACAGCAAAAAACAGCAGCAGCGAACCGTCCGGAATGAAATGTCGGCGAAAAATGACAAAATAAACGCCGAAAAGTTTTATAATTTAAGAGCGGCTCATGCCGAAGAAGCGATCATAGCACTTGTTATCAATAATCCCGATGCTGCCGCAGACGTTTTCCGGCGTTTGCAGCCGGAGCATTTTGTAACAGCCTTCAACCGGAGGGTGTATGAGGTGCTGCGGAAACGTGCAGAGGCGGGGAATGATATATCTCTTGCGGATATCTCCGGCGCATTTACCGCCGATGAGATGAGCGAGATCACCTCAATGCTTGTTGCCCGTCCAAGGGAACAGGATATCCACAGGGCGGTTGAGGAATATATTGCTGCGCTTGAACAAGAGCGGAGCAGGCTTTCTCCCGAACAGATGGCTCAGGCGGGCGATGCCGCCATAAAGGAGTATCTGGAAAAAAAGAGGAAACAATCAAAAAACAGGAGGAATTGACATGATTACAGCAGGTCAGCCCGACAAAAAAACAGTTCTCAGGGAGCTTCTTGAGCTGGGAAAATCCAAGGGACAGCTCTCTAACAAGGAGATCCTTGATGCCATCGGCGAAATGGATATAGACCCCGAACAGCTCGAAAAATTCTATGATACCCTCGAAAGCAACGGTGTTGAAATTGTTGAAACACTTGATGATATCATTCTGGATGATGTGGAGCTTTCTTCTATTGCCGCAGACGGAGATGCCATTGATGATGACGGCGAAGGAGAGATCTCGGCGGAAAGCATTTCCATTGACGACCCCGTCAAGATCTATCTGAAGGAGATCGGCAGAGTGCCGCTTCTTACACCCGAGGAGGAGCTTCAGCTTGCCATCAGGATATGTGACGGCGACGTTGCCGCAAAAAAACGTCTTTCCGAGGCAAACCTCAGACTGGTTGTCAGCATTGCCAAGCGTTATCTCGGCAGGGGTATGCAGTTCCTTGACCTTATTCAGGAGGGTAACCTCGGTCTGATCAAGGCGGTTGAGAAATTTGACTATACCAAGGGCTTTAAGTTTTCCACCTATG
>CACYDW010000040.1 GCA_902773325.1 uncultured Ruminococcus sp. | reverse complement strand
CAACGCCTGTCATGCTCTTTTCTGTGATGACCGGCTTGATGATGATGTCACGAGCTGTCATGCGTATACCTCCTCGATCTTGCTGATTGCATTCTTAACGATAACGAGCTTGTCGGCATTCATGATATCGTATACATTCAGTGTGTTGACCTGTGCAGTCTTTACACCCGGAATGTTTCTTGCTGAATTGACAACCTTTGTATCTACTGAATCCAGAACGATAAGTGCCTTCTTTTCAGCGCCGATTGCCTTAAGCATTGCTGCGATCGTTTTTGTGCTGTAGCCTTCTGTTGTAACTGCGTCAAGCACTACCAGCTGGCTGTCCTTGAGCTTGCTTGAGAAAGCTGATTTCATAGCAAGTCTTTTTACTTTCTTATTTACAGTGAATCTGTAGCTTCTTGGCTTCGGAGCAAACACGACACCGCCGTGTGTCCACTGCGGAGCTCTTGTTGAACCCTGTCTTGCATGACCCGTGCCCTTCTGCTTCCAAGGCTTTTTGCCGCCGCCTCTTACTTCTGCGCGAGTAAGAGCTGACTGTGTGCCCTGGCGGTTATTTGCCAGATAGTTAACGACCATCTGATGCATAACAACCGTATTTGGTTCTATACCGAATACGGACTCTGAAAGCTCAGCTTCGCCGACCTTCTTGCCCGTCATATCGAGAACATCTATATTAGGCATTGTTATTCCTCCTTCCCTTACGCCTTAACGCTGTCACGAATAGCTACGATACCGCCGTTAGGTCCGGGAACTGCACCCTTGACTGCGATAAGATTATTCTCAGCGTCAATCTTTACAACTGTAAGGTTCTGTACTGTAACTCTTTCAGCTCCGAGATGACCTGCCATCTTCTTGCCCTTCCATACTCTTGACGGTGTTGAGCATGCGCCCATTGAACCGCCGTGACGTGCAACAGGGCCTGAACCGTGAGTTTCCTTAAGACGATGGAAGTTCCATCTCTTAATAACGCCTGCGTAGCCTTTACCCTTGCTTTTGCCTGTGATATCGATCTTATCACCCTCTGCAAAAGTATCTGCCTTGATGATATCGCCGAGCTTATATGCTGCGATATCGGCAACTCTGAACTCACGCAGTGTGCTCTTGGGAGCGATGTCATTCTTCTTGAAATGTCCGAGCATCGGCTTTGTGATGTTCACCGGATCATTCTTGAATTTCTCGCAGCGAACTCTTTTGCCCTTGCCGGTACCATTCTGTACCTTGAGCTTGATATCGCCGTAACCGAGCTGTACAGCCTCATAGCCGTCGTTTTCAACTGTCTTGATCTGAGCCACTACACATGGTCCTGCCTCAATAACAGTTACAGGGACAACCTTGCCCTTTTCATCGAAGATCTGCGTCATGCCGATCTTCTTGCCGATGATTGCTTTTTGCATTTGTTTTTCCTCCTTGATAGGTTATTGGTCGGATCCTCCGACATGACCCCGGCTGCTTGTTGGTTGAATCAGAGCTTGATCTCTATTTCAACACCGGCAGGGAGTTCCAGACTCTGCAGAGCTTCAACTGTTTTGTTTGAAGGTCTGAGAATATCGATAAGTCTCTTGTGGGTTCTGGTTTCGAACTGCTCACGGCTGTCCTTGTACTTATGTACAGCGCGGAGAATAGTTACTACCTGCTTCTCTGTCGGGAGCGGCACCGGACCGGAAACCCTTGCGCCTGTGCGCTTTGCTGTTGCTACGATCTTTTCTGCTGACTGATCCACCAGCTGATGATCATACCCCTTGATCCTTATCCTTATTTTTTCCTTGACTGCCACATTAATCGCCTCCTTAAAATATTTAGTTGGCGGGCGTTTTCATTTCCTCACACCCCACCGGGTGTTTTGCCTGTTTCCATTTAAAAACCGGATACGCACTTTTCTGTTGCTTATCCGGGTGAGGTCTGAAAAAACAAAACCATTTAAGCCGCACAACGCACCATCCCCATTTTGTACACACCTGTAGCCTGAAATAGGAACAATCCGTCATGACATGACCTAATATTCGTTTCGCCCGGTTTAAAATCGGACATACTCTGCGGAAAAACCGGCAATACCTGCCGCAACCTCCCGCTTCATCGCATAT
>CACYDW010000039.1 GCA_902773325.1 uncultured Ruminococcus sp. | reverse complement strand
CATCACCGACCTATAGAGGTCGGTGATGAATTGCCATATTAGGATAAATGAACAGTTCCTGAGTCCCGCCGCAGGAGTATGCGGCGGGATTTTCTGTATGGTAAAAAACAAACGAAATGACAAATTCCCCATAGAAGATGCAGCTTCTATGGGGAATATTTTATTGAGCAAAGTCCGCTCGTTTATCAGAATGTGATTTTTTCGCTGATATACTCCACTAACTTGTCGATCGCAATACGCTCCTGTGCCATGGTATCTCTGTCACGGACAGTTACGCAGCCGTCCTCCACGCTGTCGAAATCGTAGGTAATGCAGAACGGCGTACCGATCTCGTCCTGACGGCGGTAGCGCTTGCCGATCGAGCCGGCATCGTCAAATTCGACCATGAAATGTCTGGACAGCATTGCATAAACCTCATCGGCTTTTTCCGAGAGCTTCTTGGAGAGCGGCAGAACAGCGGCCTTGATCGGTGCAAGAGCCGGATGGAAGTGCAGTACCACTCTGGTATCCTTTTCGTCGATCTGTTCTTCATCGTATGCCTCCACCATAACGGTAAGGAAGAGTCTTTCAACACCCAGTGAGGGTTCGATGACATAAGGAATATACTTTTCATTGGTCTGGGGGTCGAAGTATTCGAGAGCCTTTCCGCTGGTATTGATGTGCTGTGTGAGGTCATAGTCGGTTCTGTCGGCAACACCCCAAAGCTCACCCCAGCCGAAGGGGAAGAGGTATTCAAAGTCGGTAGTAGCCTTTGAATAGAAGCAAAGCTCCTCGGGGTCGTGGTCACGCAGACGGAGATTTTCCTCTTTAATGCCGAGGGAATAGAGCCAGTCACGGCAGAAGCCTCTCCAGTATTCAAACCATTCAAGGTCGGTGCCGGGCTTACAGAAGAACTCCAGCTCCATCTGTTCAAATTCACGCACACGGAAGATGAAGTTTCCGGGAGTGATCTCATTACGGAAGGACTTTCCGATCTGAGCGACACCAAAGGGAACCTTTCTGCGGCTGGTTCTCTGAATATTGGCAAAGTTTACAAAGATGCCCTGAGCGGTTTCGGGACGCAGATAGATCTCATTTTTGCTGTCCTCGGTAACGCCCTGAAAGGTTTTGAACATCAGGTTGAACTGACGGATATCGGTGAAATTATGCTTACCGCAGTTGGGGCAGGGAATGGACTTTTCTTTGATGTAGTCCATCATTCTGTCGTTAGACCAGCCTGCAACGTTCGTGCCGTCGAAATCCTCGATGAGGTTATCGGCGCGATGGCGGGTCTTACATTCCTTACAGTCCATCAGCGGGTCGGAAAAACCGCCCAGATGACCCGAAGCGACCCAGGTCTGCGGGTTCATCAGAATAGCAGAATCAAGACCGACATTGTATCTGTTCTCCTGTACGAACTTTTTGAGCCATGCGTTTTTGATGTTGTTTTTAAGAGCTGCACCGAGCGGGCCGTAGTCCCATGTGTTGGCAAGTCCGCCGTAGATTTCAGAGCCGGGATATACAAATCCTCTGCCCTTACAAAGTGCCACAATTTTGTCCATGGATTTTTCTGTATT
The DNA here is from genome assembly GCA_902773325.1 of uncultured Ruminococcus sp. GTDB lineage: Bacteria > Bacillota > Clostridia > Oscillospirales > Acutalibacteraceae > UBA1213. The sequence goes on along the minus strand of CACYDW010000039.1, from coordinate 3,896 downwards.
TTTCATTTTATCTCCTCCATCACCATGATTTATATATTCTACCACTTTTTCTCCCATACTTCAACCCCTTTATGACCTCTTGGGGAATCAATAATGCCGGGCAGTTTCTTCGGGGGAAACCCTTTGTTTGAAAACAAAGGGTTATCCCCCGAACCCCCTTCCTGAAAAAACGAACTTTTCGCCCATACCCGATAAAGCGAATAAAGGAATAAGCGGCGATATACTGTGTTATTCCTTTTCAAAGGCTAAAATATCGCCCGGCTGACAATCAAGCACGTCACAAATGGCCTCCAGCGTGGAAAAGCGAATCGCCGTAACCTTATTATTTTTGATTTTGGAGAGATTGACGTTGCTGATGCCGACCTTCTCCGCTAAATCATTGAGGGATATTTTTCGTTCAACCATCATTCTGTCAAGATGGAGTATGATTTTTCCCATATTATACCAGCTCCTCTGCGTCCTGTTCGAGCTTTGTGCCGTAATCAAAGAATCGGGAAAGGCAGATCATGAATAATCCCATGGTAAAGGCAACGTCGTTGGTGTTGATCTTGCCGGCATGGGTCAGCAGGTCAGCGATGAAGCTTGTCCCGAGGCATACCAGAGAAACGAGAATGAGCAGAATACCTGCGTATTTCAGCATGGTGGGAACATCCTTCTTGAAGCGGGGCTTCTGACCGTCTGCCGATTCCAGTATGTTGTGAATCAACTCGAAAACGAGCGTCATCAGAACAAGAATAATGAAGCTGCCAACGGCAAATACGGCTGCCGCCGCCGTATTATACTCACAGTTCATGTAATCCAGACGATGATAGAAGTAGGATTCTCCCGTCTGGAAATTCTCGGAATTTTCGTAATAATGAGAATAATACGGCTGATAAACACCTTTAATGTCCAGACCGTAGATGTTCAGTTCGCGGACAACGGCGGTGTCGTTTTCCTTGTCATAAACGGCACCGGTGTTGAAAACACCTTCCAGTAAAGCACCCTTGACCGTGCCGTTTATCATAAGTGCAATGATCACGATCAGTGCCGCAATGGACGCAATGCCGTGAAGGAGCTCTAAAAATGTCGCTAAATATTTTGCAGTTTTAATCATGATGTATTCCTCCTACAGTTCCTTATATCAGACCCTCGGTTTCTTTTTCAAGCTCTATACCGTGGCAGAAATATTCTGCCAGTCCCAGTATCAGAACACCAAATGCCGTGTGTTCCAGCCCCAGACAAAGGTGCATACTGCCCGTCATCGTTCCCGCAATAAAACTTGCCGCGATACATACTGCCGACATACCGATCAGAAAACCGCCGATACAGCGCAGCTTCTTCACGACTGATTTCTGGAACGGGGAGCGGTCTCTGGCGGAGATTTTAAGAATACCGTAAGCATTGTGAAAGACCAGTGCCATCAGCGACATCAGCAGTAATCCGCCGATACAGTAGACGATGATCGCGTCAATATGATAGCTGAGAATTTCACGGCGCATATCAAAATTCGTCCCGACCGGAACGAAGCTTTTGCCGTATTCCTCCGTATCCCTCACCGACAGTCCGTAAACATTGATGCTGCGGTAGGTGTAGGTGTAACTGCCTTCCGAAACACCGGTGTTGAACAGTCTGCCGAGTATGGTGTCATAGCTGAAAGCCTGCTGACCCATAACGATCGTGACGCTCAGGATACACAGCCATGCGGCCGCGGCGATCCAGTGGGATATCTCTAAGAATTTTGCACAGATCAGTGCCAGACGATGTGTTTTTGTCATGTTGATTCCTCCGTAAATTTGATTTGACCATATAATACCACGGCTGTTAATGTTTGTCAATATATTTTTTACGATAAACGATAAAAAATAAATGTTTTACGTAATGTCCGTCGTATGCTGCTCCGTGTCTGCCGCAAAATGCGGGTCTGGAAATTTTTTGCGGGAGCAGTTTTGATAATATAGCAGGCGACAAAAATATTCTTAGTGATGTCCGAAGGGGTATGGGGGCGACCGGAAAGCCCCCACAGTCAGCCTATGATTGATCAAAGAATAAAAAATAATAATGTCGATAACTATAATTCTCCCGAAAAAAACTTCATTCTTCGTGCAGAATGTGTTATAATGTGTTATAATGTAGAAAAAGCTATCGTGAAAGGACTGGTAATGTTGAAATATGATGCACAGGATTGTGAATTAGTGTATAAAAACCAACTTACGGCGACCATCTATGATTTCCGGTTGAAGAATCAAGCTCTTGCGGCAATTACAAAGCCCGGACAGTTTGTACAGGTGTACGTGCCCGGCAAAACGCTCCGCCGACCGATATCCGTATGTGACGTGGCTGATGATACGATTCGTCTTGTATTTGAGGTAAGAGGTGACGGCACGCGGCTGATGTCGCAAATGCGTGAGGGCGATGCCGTCAATATCATTGCACCTCTCGGAAACGGCTTTGAACTCGACCCGGAAAAGAAAACTATCTTCATCGGCGGCGGTATCGGTGTACCTCCCATGCTTTACAGTGCAAAACAGCTTGGCAGCAATGCCACCGTCATCAACGGCTTCCGCAGCAGCTCTGCCATGATTCTTTCGGACGATTTCAGAAGCTATGGCTGTAAGCTCATCATTACGACCGATGACGGCAGCTATGGGATTCACGGCTTTGTGACACAGCCGCTTGCCGAAATTATTGACGATGCAGAAATGATCTGCGCCTGCGGTCCCACACCCATGCTCAGGAACATTGCAAAGCTTGCCAAAGAGCATAACAAGCCCTGTCAGGTGTCACTGGAGCAGCGCATGGCATGCGGCATCGGTGCTTGTCTTGGCTGCAATGTGCTTGTCCATGACGGCAAAGGCGGCACGACCTATAAACATGTATGTAAAAACGGTCCTGTATTCAATGCGGAGGAGGTTGCTTGGTAATGGCAGATTTAAGCGTAAAAATAGCAGGGGTAGACTTTGCCAATCCTATTATTGCGGCGTCGGGTACGATCGGTTTTGGTCATGAATACAGCGAATTCTATCCGCTTTCGGTGTTCGGCGGCATTTCCTGCAAGGGTACGACACTCAAAGAGCGTCCCGGAAATCCTCCGCCGCGTATTGCAGAGACCCCCATGGGTATGCTCAATGCCGTAGGACTGCAAAATCCCGGTGTAGAACACTTTATCGAACATGATCTTCCGTGGCTTCGTCAGCAGCATACGGTGGTCATTGCGAATGCGGCGGGGAGCTGTGTAGAAGATTACTGCAAGATGGCGGAAATTCTCTCGGATTCCGATGTAGACATGGTTGAGCTGAACATCTCCTGCCCGAATGTCAAGGAGGGCGGCGTCCAGTTCGGAACATCGTGTGAGTCGGTGGCGGCTATCACGAAGGCGGTAAGACCCTGCTGCAAAAAGCCGCTGATCATCAAGCTTTCGCCCAACGTTTCCGATATCGCAGCTATTGCAAAAGCAGCAGAAAGCGAAGGAGCAGATGCCGTGTCGCTGATCAATACGCTGACGGGCATGAGGATCGATATCAACACCCGCAAGCCGGTCATCGCCAATATCACCGGCGGAATGTCCGGTCCTGCGGTATTCCCTGTGGCAGTGAGAATGGTATGGCAGGTCAAAAAAGCGGTGTCGATACCCGTGATCGGCATGGGCGGCATTACCACATGGCAGGACGCCGTCGAAATGATGATGGCAGGTGCAGACGCGATACAAATCGGCACTGCACTCTTCACCGACCCCTATTCCCCCGTCAAAATCGCAGAAGGACTCAGCACCTATCTTGACGCTCACGGCATGAAGTCCGTTACAGAGCTGACGGCTTCTGTCCTCGCTTAGGAACTGTGAAGAAATAAATTTTCAATTGATGCTTAGGATGATTTGCACTGTACAAGGCGCACGACCGCAGGAATACTGCCGTATT
>CACYDW010000038.1 GCA_902773325.1 uncultured Ruminococcus sp. | reverse complement strand
TCACCTCTTTATTGCAAAGATAACATAAATACAACCGTAAGTCAACAAAACAGTCAGCCTTGCGGCTGACTGGCAATTCATCACCGAACTATAGAGGTCGGTGTCTTCTTGCCATATTAGGATAAAAAACAGAGCGAAAAAGCATGAAAATCGTATAGATATTTACAATTTTGTAACAGCAGGTATTATTCAATTGTAAAAACTTGCAATTTGGTGTTTGAGTGTGCTATAATCTTTAAATACGACAGCACGGCAACCGTACTGCCCGCTGTATCGGGATTTACTATACTATTACTACGTACGGAGAAATGGCGGTACATTGATATGGCACAACAACTATGCTTTGGTTGTATGAAGGAAAACGATGGCGAACAGGTTTGTCCTTTCTGCGGCTTCGACAGAGATACCGAGCAAAATGCTCCCTTCCTGCCACTGGGCACGGTTCTTCAGGACGGTAAATACACCATCGGAAAAAAGCTCCGGAATAATGCCGAGGGCGCTGAATATATAGGTTACAGCAAAACGATGGGCACTTCTGTCATCATCAGCGAGTTTATGCCTGTCGGCATTTGCGGCCGCGCAAAGGGCAAAACGAACATGGTGATCAGGGGCGGCTTTGAGAATAAGTATAAAACTCTCAATGAGCAGTTCCTGAGCTATTACAGAAATATTGCCAATGTCACCCGTTTGCGTGAGCTGACGTCCATTGCTCCCATTCTGGATATCTTTACCGAGAACGATGTTTCGTTCACGGTCGAGGAGCATTATGAGTCTATTCCCTTTACCGAATATATCGACAGAAGCAACGGTCCTCTGGACTGGAACGACGCAAGACCCCTCTTTATGCCGCTGCTCGCTGCACTTTCGGCACTGCATAAGGCAGGCATCGGTCACTATGGCATCTCTCCCGAAAATCTTGTTGTCACCTCTGAGGGAAAGCTCCGTCTTACCGGCTTTGCTTTTGAAGAAATGCGTAAGACAGGAGGTACTTTACAGCCCGAACTGATGGACGGCTGCGCTGCCCCCGAACAGTACATCGAAAACGGAAGGCTTGATGAAACGACCGATATATACGGCTTCACGGCAACGCTGTTCTATGCTCTCACCGGCAGACTGCCCGAAAACGGCGACGAACGCAAGCCCGACGGCAAGCTTTCGATCCCTACGGCTGTATTCAAGCGGCTGCCCCCGCATGTTGTAACGGCTCTTTCCGGCGGCTTGCAGGTCAAGAAAAACGAAAGAATTGCAAGCTTTGAGGAGCTTAAAAATCAGCTTTCCTCTGCCCCGTCTGTCAAGGCATTCCGCAATGAAGCCAATATGGACGCTATGCGCAAGGAAGCTGCCAAGAAATATACCCCCAAAAAGAAGGACGGTATTCCCGGCGGTGTCTGGGCAGCACTTTCTATTCTTGCCTGTTTGCTGATTCTTTTGGTAATGGGTATCTATTGGATGAATTCTAATCCCGAAGCCGTTCAGCAGTGGTTCTCCAACAATCAGGCGGAATCCTCCGTGGAGGAAGAAGAATCCTACTCCGACCCCAACCTCATCTCGATTCCCGACCTTGTCGGACAGAATTATGACGAGTTGGCTGCAAGGCAGGGTGCCGGCTCGGATTATACCATTATCAAGGCGAACGAGGAGATCTTCAGCGACCGTTACGCAGAGGGTGTGATCGTTTCTCAGAGTCCCGAACCCGGTCTTAAAGCCAACAAGGGTGTGGTAATTGTTGTTACCGTCAGCAAGGGCTTACAGAACAGAGAACTGCCTGCCATCAGCGGTCAGTCACTGGAATCTGCCGTACACGCTCTCGGTGCACAGGGCTTTATCGCCTCCGGCAACTATGTACCGAGCGATACAGTTGAAGCAGGCAAGGTCATCGGCTATGAAAACTATAATGCCGGCGATTTAGCTCCCTACGGTTCCAAAATCGTGATCACCATCAGCACAGGACCCGAAAGCAGTACCTGATTTCCTTGAAGGTATAGCAGAAATCATATACAGAAATATACAGCGGAAAGCGAACCGAGCGTTCGTTTTCCGCTGTTATTGTTATACGATATGCTATTGATGATTCGGGATAAAAAACAGACCGTTTATACAGCTATGGTACAAACGGTCATGTCAATTGAGCTTTTTCATTTTTTCTTCGGTCTTTTGGATCAGATTATAAAGCGACGGTGCCAGATCGGGATACTGTCTGGAAATCACATCGGGAGAAAGCACCGGCGGATTGCTGATCTCATCAGTTCCGGACGAAAGCTTTCCGGACGCAGTCTGCTTCGCAGATGACTCGGAAAGACATTGCAGTGCCGAGGACAACCCTGCATACACATCGGGCATTACCGAAAACATCGCTTCGGGATTCCTCGGATTCACAGCATAAACCGTCCGAAGCATTTTATAAACCGATGTCATCAGGTAGGACGACACATCAGAGGTAAGCTTCTGACTCTCCGTCTGTTCAAGAATACCGTAAACCACGTTGATGGAATTCACGATCAGCTTCTTATTCAGAACAGCCATAGCACCGGCTGCCGCTGCTTTTGAAGAGTCATGATCGGAAACAGGCTGCGGTTCTTCATCGAGAGGAATATCGGCAATATTCAGCGTTGCGCCGCTGCGGTCGGGTGTGCGCCCGAGAAGGTAATCGCAGGATACGTTATAATAATCAGCGATCCGGACAACAAAATCAAGACCGCATTCTCTGATACCCTTTTCGTAGTGTGACAAAAGAGCCTGGGATATGCCCAGCTCTAATGCTGCCTGTTTCTGGCTCAGTCCCCGCTCCTTTCTGAGCAGGGTCACAATTCTCGGAAAATCGCCGTTCATAACCTAACCCCTTGACAATTGTCACTCAAAACTATATATTTATATTGTAGCGATTTGCCGCTGCAATACATACTGACCTGATTGTAAATAAAACAGTATGTAAATTATATAACATCTAAAACATTTTGTAAAGTTCTTTTTTGTTTTTTTTAGCATTATTATGACGAAATTTATCGGCTGTTTTTCGTCGGAAATCATACATCAAATCACTTTACTCCATCTAAAGGAATGAACCGTCATGCAATCATACACCATCTATCTTATCCGGCACGGTGCTGTTGACGAAACACTCAAGGGCAGATATATCGGCTCCACCGATGCACATCTCTCCCAAAAGGGCAGACAGTCGCTCATAGAAATCAAAAACAGCTTCGGATACCCCTACGCAGAACAAATCTATGCAAGCCCGCTTTCAAGATGTCTTGAAACCTGCTCGGTCATTTATCCCAAGAGAGATATTCAGACGCTGCCCGCCCTGAGCGAATGCAGCTTCGGCGACTGGGAGGGCAAAAGCGCCGCCGAATTAGCAGGCTCACCCGCATTCGTTTCATGGCTGCAAAACTCCGACAAAACCCCTCCCCCCAACGGAGAAAGCGGCAAAGAATTTGCCAAAAGGGTATGCAGCGGTTTTGAGCGTCTTGTGGAAAAGCTCTCTGCTTCGGGTTCATCAACTGCTGCGGTGATTACCCACGGCGGTGTGATCATGACGATCCTGTCGGTATATGGTTTGCCGCAGGCGGAAAGCTACCGCTGGCGCATGGATAACGGCTATGGCTTTGCCGTGAGGATCACACCTCTGCTCTGGATGCGTGACCGTGTCATGGAGGTATTCGATACCGTTCCCTTTGCCCCGAAGCCGCAAAACCAAGAGGTACAATCCTGACAATAATTCAATACCGCCGATACATAACGATATATTTTTTCAAGTACCTGTCTGTCTTTAGCTTCCATAAATCAACACTCCTGTTTTATCCCTGATTGGCACTGAGTTTCCAAAACGCAGTGCTTTCTTAAACCGGAGTCTTATTGCCGCAGCAAACATTTTTTATATACTCTGCCACACCGTCTTTGGTGCTCTCTCCGATAATCACATCTGCATATTGCTTTACCTCGTCCACACAGTCACCTACCGCTGCACCGATATCTGCTGCACGGAGCATTTCCACGTCATTCAGATTGTCGCCAAAGGCAACCACCCGATCAGCCCCCAACAGCTTTTTAAGCTTCACAGCACCTGCCGCCTTACTCGCTGACGAGCTGAAAACCTCTAAAAAATACAAATCGGAATAATTATCACTATAAAGTGCCGCCTTTGCCCCGCTGAGCTTCTGTATCTCAGCATAAATCGGATAAAGGCGGTCATACTCGTCCACCATTGTGAAATATATAATCTTTTCATTATCATTAACGGTGATGTCCGCTGTTTGTGCGAAGCTCTTATAGTCCTGATCTTTACGCGCTTCAAAGAACTGCCGCTCAATGTCATTAGAAAGCCGCTCAAATTCTACTCGGATACCGCCGTCACTGTCAAACTTATAGACAAATGACATTCTTTCAAAGTGCCGTAATATCGCCATGATCTCTCGTGCAGTGGGGATATCTATGGGCGTACAGTCCACATATCTGCCCTCAAGATTATCATAGATCAGCACACCGTTGAGGTGAATACTGGGAATTGTCACTCCGAGCCGCTGTAAATATGGTACTGCCGAAACACTCCGCGCCGTTGCAACGGTAAAGAGCAGTCCGTTCCTGATTTCCCGCGAGATCAGCTCCGCCGAACGCTCCGAAAGACGTCCCTTTTTGTCGAGCAGCGTTCCGTCAAGGTCTGAAATATAGAGCGTTTTCATCGTATATCCTTTCCCCCGCACAGAAACGTCGGGTCAAAACATTACTGCACATTATCAAGATAGACCCGCGAGCCTGTCGCGCCGCGCTGACTCTGGTATTTGCCGCGGTAGGGACGTTCTGCCGCACAGTCCATTCTTGCAAACACCAATTGTCCGATACGCCTGCCCGCCTTCAGCTCGATGGCGCATCTGTTGGCATTATAAAGCTCAAGGGTGATCTCACCCTCAAAGCCGGGGTCGACCCAACCGGCATTCTGTATGAACAATCCCATTCTGCCGAGGGAGCTTCTGCCCTCAACAAACGCGGTGATATCATCGGGCAGTCTGAAATACTCCGCCGTAGTTGCCAGGATAAACTGTCCCGGCAGTAGAATCAGGCTGTCGGTCTGTATGGTTTTGTAGGAGATGGGAGCGTCCATGTTGACAATGTTGGATACCGTATCGTCCACAATGCTGAACGAATTGCTCAGACGTATGTCCAGGCTTGCAGGCTGGATCTGTTCATCGTCAACCGGACTGAGCACCAGCTCTCCCCTCGAAATATATTCCCTGATGGTTTTATCCGATAAAATCACGGTGATCCCCCTTCTTATATTGCACAATAATAGTATGTGATCTCTGAGAACGGCAGCGTCTGACAGCCTGTAAACGGCACTAATGCGATTCTGCCCTTATAGGTCTTGCCGTCACGATTGTAGATGATTCCTTCGCCGTCCGGATTGCCGTCCGTAAAATACCCCGTATAGCGGTGGTCTGAAAACAGCACGGTACCCTTGCCGTCGGGAATTCCGTTCTTGACCCTGCCGGAATAGATTCCCTTTGCATCGCCGACCGTCACAGCGTTTTCGATCAGGTATTGCGGACAGGTGCGGTAAATCTCATATTCGGTATCCTTGAGCTGTTCACACGGCGACAGCTCCGGCAGGTCTTTGAGCAGCACCTTCATTGCCTTACTGGGCTTATTGCCCTTGAAAATACCCTCAAACTGCTTCTCACAGCTTTCATCAAAGGTACAGCCCATGCCATTTCTCTGATTGTCGCTGACATTGCCGTAATACAGCAGTGAACCGTCTGCGGCATATTCGCACATATAGGTCAGTTCCCCGTCTTTATATACAGATTTTCTCACAACTCTGCCGTTTTTGACCTCATTGATCCTGCCGTTCATTCTGCCGTCGGCAAATTCACCTGCAAAGCGTACCTCACCGTCGTCAAAGATGATACCGCAGCCGCTGTAGCGGTCATTTTTCCACAAGCCCTTATACACCGGCTCTCCCATTTTGTATTCTACACCAAAGCCGTTCCTGCTGCCGTCCCTGAACGAACCCGTATAGACAAGCTCTCCGTCCTGATAAAGCTTTCCCTCCCCGCAGTAAAGCGAGTTTTTGAATTCACCCTCATACAGCTTTTCACCGTTCTGATAGGCGATACCCTTGCCGCTGCGGTGCATATCAGACCATTCACCGCAGTAGACAAGTTTTTTATCGGCGGAATATTCGTTAAAGATGCCCGTAGGCTCACCGTCCACAAAGCGTCCCTCGGCATAGCTGCCGTCATCAGAATAGATGCGTCCCGTTCCGTTATAGATATCGTCCACAAAGCCGCCCTCATAGATGACCTTGCCGCTGCTGTCGGTGAGAGTTGCCGTACCGTGCGCCTTTCCCCTGCGGAACGTACCGCGCAGCATACCGCCGTCCCCGGCATAGAGCACACCTTCTCCGCTGTATTTATTGTTAAGCCATTCGCCTTTATATTGAACCGTACCGTCAATGCGGTATTCTGTTCCCTGTCCGTTGCGGCAGGCATTGCTGTATTCTCCGGTGTAAAGCAGATTACCTTCGCGGTCAAACTGTGTACCCGTGCCTAAAAAGCTGCCGTCCTTATATTTTCCGACAAATATCGTTCCGTCGGCACTGTTATAGGTGATTCCTGCGCCGTGTTTTTTGCCGTTATCCACATTACCCGCGTAGAGCAGTCTGCCCTTGTTGTCGAAGCTGGCACCGATATGAACAGACGTATCGTTCTCCCACTCACCGATAAAGGCACTGCCGTCTGACGGTGAGAACGCTACACCAAGTCCGCTGCGCTTGTTGTCCTTCCACGTACCGCAGTAACAGAGCTTTCCGGTTTTGTAGTAATATACACCGAAGCCGCTGCGCTTACCGTCAACATAGCTGCCCTCGTATGCCGTTTCACCGCTTTTCATAACGGTTCTGCCCCTGCCGCTGCGCTTGCCGTTTTTCAGGCTGCCGAAATAATAATACTGACGTCCGCCGGAATGAACGATTTGTTTATCCGTTGTTTCATAGGGACATTCCAGTGAGAAGCTGCACTGCTTCACCGCAGGCATCAGCTCGGCTCTTTCGTATGCAAGAACGTGGTCTGCGGTATTGTCTGCTGCTTCTTCTGCGGAATCCGTATCTGTTGCAGACGTATCCGCAGGCTCGGAGTGTTCCTCTTTGGGTGCGGAAGCGGGTGCTTCATCGGAGGTACTGTCTTTCTGGTCATCGGTTTTTTCATCAGAAGCAGATGAGGTTGCGGGTACGGTGACGGTTGTATCGTTATCGAATGCCGCAAGACGGGCAGAAACGCTGTCCGACCCTGTTTCATCATCGGGCACTTCCATATATGCCTGCGTTTCGTATTCAAAGAGCCGGTGCGGGGGCTGTTCCGGCTGCGGTTCGGGAATGGCATCGGTTTTCTGCTCTGCGGCGGGTGCTTCGGGCAAAACAGACGGGGCTGTTTCTGTATGGGGTGACAGTCCGCCGTCTGACGAAATATGCACCTCACGGCTTTCGGCAAGAGAAAATGCCGGCTGATGTCCGCCGCTCAGCTTATCGGCATCAAGCACGAAAGAGGAGCGTCGGCTGATGTTTTCACCCATGATCATAGGTACAACAGCGGCATCCTGTTCGTCAAGGATTTTTTGCAGCTCCTTTTTGCGGGTTTCGCAGTCCTCTTCGGTGCAGAAATAATAGCTGCCGCCGTTGGTTATACAAAAAACGGGCGGTTCGCCGGTCACCATATTGAGCTTGTCGGTAAGCTGCTTATCAAGCGGAATCGCAAAGGGAAACAGAATCTGCATGCCCGCCCTTGTTTTGCAGACAACTGCCGGCTTATCAAAATCGTCTGACGGATAAAGCTCCCGCGTAACGCTTCTGTCAAGCACAGAATAATAGACTGTTTTTGTCCAGAAATGGTGTTTATTGTAGTAGGTACGCTTCATCACGCGGCGGGAGGTGTCGAGTGTTTCGATAAAATAGCCGTCAAGTGCCGCAACAACCCGTTCTTCGGGGCGGCCGTCACGCTGGGTCTTATATCGGAGGATCACACCGTCCTCGATCGAATAGAAGAAGCTGTATATACCGGACGAGCTTTTGACGGTGTTGCGGTACTTCTGTTTTTTACCGGTTTCAAAGTATTTTTTCCGTGCCGCACAGAGTGCGTCACCATCGTCCCATGTATCCGTATCCGTACTGTAAACACCGTAATAGATGATATTTTTTTCAACTGTCCGCATCATTAAAAAGTCCATAACCACATAACCTTTCCGCTTCATACTGAATGTATTCCTTTATACCTTATATAATACAATAAATACTGCAATTTTGCAACATTAACACACAGACATCACAGGGTTTTTGAATGAGTAAACAAATTATGAACAAACCCAATTGGTGACGATCTTATCAAGGTAAGAGCAATCCAAAAGACATTTG
>CACYDW010000037.1 GCA_902773325.1 uncultured Ruminococcus sp. | reverse complement strand
GTCAAGGGGCAGAGCCCCTGCGGGGTCAAGGGGCAGAGCCCCTGCGGGGTCAAGGGGCAGAGCCCCTGCGGGGTCAAGGGGCAGAGCCCCTTGTCAGCCTTCGATCTGGCGGTTGCGGAGAACGACGATTCGGTTGCTGTAGGAGGCGGATTCGGCGGAGTGGGTTACTTGGAGGATGGTAATGCCTTTTTCCTGATTGAGGCGGCGGAAAAGGGTCATGATTTCGGCACCGGAAGCGGCATCGAGGTTACCGGTGGGTTCATCGGCGAGGATGATCTCGGGTTCGCCTAATACGGCGCGGGCGATGGCGACTCTTTGCTGCTGACCGCCGGAAAGCTGTGAAGGATAGGACTTTCTCTTTTCGGTAAGTCCGGTGATCTCCAGAATTTCCTCATATCTGGACTTGTATTCGGCGGTACTTCTGCCGCTCATTTCGAGGGGGAGGAGAATATTGTCCTCTACGGTAAGGTTGGCGGCAAGATTATAGAACTGGAACACAAAGCCCATCTGACGGCATCTGATCTGAGAAAGCCTGCTGTCGTCAAGAGCAGTGATATTCTGTCCGGCAACATAGATGTCGCCGGTAAAATCCCTGTCAAGACCGCCGATCAGATACAGAAGCGTAGATTTGCCGCTGCCGGATTCGCCCATGAGTGAAACGAAGCTGCCTCTTGCAATATCGAGATTGGCACCCTCCAGTACGACCTGTGCTGTGTCGCCCTTGCCAAAGGTCTTGTAGATGTTTTTTGCACTAATAACAATATCGTGTTCGTTCATTGTCAATACCCTCCTGTATCAATCTGCACTCGTCTTGATTTCTTCCGCTATATTCATCTTAGAAAGCATACGCATAGGTCTGATCGCCGCCGAGGTGAGCAGCACAAAGCACAGTATGCCGAACAGTACCGCATACAATACAGGATTATTAAACGGTACGCTCATATAAAGCATTACAAGAGCCTTGTCTACGATTCTGAGGAAATACAGCGACAGAACCATCGATACTACTACAGAAATACCGCAGGTCAATACGGTTTCAAGCAGGATCAGCCGTTTAAGACTGCTTTTGCTCATGGACGAAGAATAATAAACGGCATATTTTCTTCTGGACTGCTCAAAGCCCATAAGCAGGTTGCTTGATGTGCCGAGAAGTGAGAGCGTCATGCCGAGAAGGATCACGGCGTAGATGATCGACATGATTCCGCTCATACTCGATGCTTCCTCTGCACGATATTCCTCCATCAGCTTGATATCGACCGGCTGATCGGCAAGTGTCGCACGAAGAATTCTGAGCACCTCTCCGGTTTTGGCAGGCTCTGTCTTGATCAGTACCATGCTCGGTTCATCATAATAGACACTTTTATAAGTACTCTCGCTGACCATGACTGTGTTGGCTAAGGTGTTCAGAGCGCCGGAATCAATAATACACTTGACCCTGAGCTTCTTTTCGGCAGGAAGGTAGTTGCTCAGCTTGAACGTAAACGTTACCTCATCGCCGACCCTGATAGAATGCTTGGAAGCAAAGACCTTGTCAATAGCCGTTTCATCATCGGCAAGACTATCGGGACAGTCCCTGATACCCGAAACATAACGGAAGCCGCCGTCATTCAGTCCGAGCAGAACGATCTCCTGCTCCTCACCGTTCAAAAGGCACTTTTCTTCATAGAGCATATATTTCCTATAAACCGACTCTACACCCTGAATACCTTCCACATTTTTTTCAAGGAACGCATAGTGCTGACCCTCCATGGAGGGATTGGTAATGATCAGTTCCGTGTGGTAGGTGTCGGCTGCCATATATTCCATGATTCCGGTAGCAATAACGAGTACGGTGATGGTCAGAGAAATAGCTGAAACAATGAGCTGTGCCGCAGAAATGCTGCTCTTTGTGGACGCGATCTCTTTGACGGCAAGCCTTGCAACGGGCATTTTCAGCTTTGCGAACAGTGCGGCAAGGGCTGCGGACAGCCACTTGATAACCATCGGGAACAGCAGAACCGAACCCACAACCGAACAGAATGCCGCCAACAGCGTCATCATGAAATCATCAATGGAAAGACAGATCAGTACGCCGACTGCCAGCAGGATCGCACCTACGAGCGACAGATTCACAGAAGGAATATAGGCTGTATCCTTTGTACCGAAAATAATATCTCTTACAGGTGTTTTGGAAGCCTTTAAGATCGCTGCCAGAGAACACAGACACTGCACTGCAATAACCGCCAGTATAACCAGCAGAATCGTCAGCGGATTGATGCCGTCCGACCTTTCTTCAATTATGTCGATCGTAGGACCGAACAGATCCATACCTCCGCCCGCACGTGCGATCAGGAACAGAAGCGTTCCGAGCACACCGCCGAAAAGTCCGTAGCAGACACTTTCGGACAGCAGGATCATAGACGTACTTTTGATGCTTCCGCCGATGCTTCTGAGCATACCGATCACGGACATTCTCTCGTTGACGATATGCTTTGACATGGAAAGCACAATGAAGCCTACCATCAGGAATACCACCGCGAAAATCAGGATATAGATACTGAACATACTGTCCATGGTATCTTCAGAATCCATGGAGGTTGTGCCGAGAATGTAGTGATCGGGGTATTTTTCCTGAAGCGATGCGATCGTTTCGGCTACCTGCGCCTCCGGAACGTCGGCATACATCGTCTGAAAGTTATCCGGCTCACGTCCGCCGATCTCGTTGCACTTCTCCGGCGATGTAATGATCGCCATCTGCAAATGGCTCAAAAAGCGCGTTGCCTCTACGATCTGATCAATTTTCAGATTATACTCGATCTCGTTCTCACCATAGAAGGTCATGGTATCGCCGACCTTCTTGCCGAACTGCTCTGCAAGCGGTCTTGTGACCGCCACACCGTCCTGTGAGATATCGATCAGTGTATCCAGCATGTGACATTCATACGCTGTTTGGGTATCCAGACCGATGACAGAAATACTGGTTTCATTCACGTAATTCGCAAATCCGCTGGGGATCGTCAGCTTTACGGCACTGACGGTTTCATAGACGACTTTTGAGCCTTGCGGAAAATCCGATTCCTTTACATCAATACCCATGCGCGGCGAACCGATGAGAAGATCCATGTCGCCGTATGTACCGCTGAAAAAATCCCTGAGCGCATTTTTGGAGGCATTGATACCGGAGATCGAAAACAGTGCCGCAAACGCAGCAGCCGCCAGCGAAATAATGATGATTGCCGTGCGCAGGGGTTTTCCGATGAGATTGCGCAATACAAGCTTTGCTCTTATCATTTTATCACCATACCTTTACTCTGTCTTCGGGAGCAACATACATTGCGTCCGTTTCCTTGATATCAAAAGCCACATAGAATTTATCGTTCAGCGCAGCCACTTCGTTCACTCTTGCCTCGGCGGGGCTGTGAACATCCGTACTCAGTCTGATGAGCACATCCGAAACCTGCATGATCGATGCCCAGCCGTATGCAACACCCTCAAAAAGCTGCTGCAGATCCTCTTTGTCATCCACCATATTGGTAAGACACTGTATCGCACCGTTGTCGGCAATATTTTCATAGAGAGTTTTTTCTCCGTCGATATTATAAACCTCCAGCAGCTTATATTTGCTGTAGAAGTCGATGAACTGCTTCTGGATCTCCTTATATGCCGCATGATCCTCCTCACTGAGCCACTGCGGGTCATAGGTACCGATCTCATTGAACATGACACCGTTGGAATCAAAGGCGTGGTTCATTTCATGGGCAAGCATATAGCCGAGTCTGCCCAGATTGAAGTAATAGCCCTTTTCGGGGTCGTATGCCGCTTTGCTGAGCATAACGGCGGGGAGCGTTACCGAGTTGACATACGGATTATATACCGCGTTGATATCGGTGGGAGCCATATCCCATGTTGACCTGTCCACAGTGCCGCTGCCCAGCTTGCTCCATTTCTGCCTGAGCGTACCGCTTGCCGCAGCAATGGCATTTTCAAGGAGATTGCCGCCCTCACTGCGGGGAACCATCTCAAACGGCATCTGATAATTCTTATTATATCCGATCAGGAACACAATGCTGTCCAGCTTTTTCAGAATCTTGCTCTTGCCGTCATCGCTGAGCCGCTCACTGTTCTGGATCAGTTCGCGGCAGGATTGTTTCAGGCTTGTCAGAAGCTCGTTGGCTTCTCCCAGAAGCTCCTCACTGCACATTCTGCGTGCATAGGCAATGCCGACCTCTTCCACCAGAAGGTTGCCCGCAGCATAGATTGTTGCGTTTTTCATTCTGTCCTCATCGGTGATTTTCTGACCGTTCTCATAGAAGGACGGCGGCAGAGCACTGGCATACTGCTCATACAGACAAAGCAGGCTGTAATCCTTCAGCTCCCGCAGGTTTTCCTGCACGAAAACCTCGTTGATCTTTTCTGTCTGCGGCTGGTCATAGACAATGATCCTTTTCACATTGTCGCCAAACATACTCAAAAGCGTATCGGTATCGACATGGGTCATCAGAGCGGCAAATTCCTTTTTGCTGTAGGGGAAATAGTGCAGTTCCACCGAATCATTATACTTGGAATCCGTAATGCTGAGCATGATCTCATTGATCAGCTTCACCACATTTTTAGCTCTCTGCTTGCGCTCCTGCGGTTCAAGATCCAGAATTTCGAGGATTTTTTCCATATCCTCGCCCATCTTCTGCGGACCTCTGTCGGTCAGCGTAAAATTCTCCTTCATATTGCCGCAGGTATTCATGTTAAAAAGCGTAAGGGCATAAGAGGAAGCGTCATACATATCGGTATCGACCTTGAACTGAAAGAACGAGCCTACTCCATACTGCTGATACATCAGCACCAGCGCCTTGACCAGCTCATCGGTCGTCTGCGCGGACTCGATCGCCGAAATACAGGGCATCAGCGGTGCGATTCCCACGCTTTCGCGGGTTTCGAGATCAAGATACTGCCAATAGCATTCCCGGATAGCACTGTCGAACACGTCATCGGAGTCACCCTGTGCACACTGCGTGATCAGCTCCCAAAGATCGTCCTTCAATGCATAACCTATTTCATCGAAGGTACTCGTACCCGATTCACCAAAAGGTATCTGTGTCTGGGTAAGATAATCATAGTTGATATAACCGTAGAAGTTCTCTCCCAGCGCAGGTTTTGTCCATTCCTTGTTCTGCTGAACGGACGGCATGGGCATTTCCGGTTCTTCCGGACTGCATGCCGCAAGCGGGACAAGCATGGCTGCGGCAAGCACCAGAGCCAACAGTTTTTTTCGCATAAGCTACACCCTTTCATTTCATGATCCGACATATACTTACATGATTTTACTGTTTTCATGATACCATACCCCATACGCATTTTCAATCTTTTCGCCAAAAACATGACCGGTGTCATAGTCACTTGATGACCGGTGTCATAGCCCCCACAGACAACAAAAAATGGACAATGGAAAGTTGAAAATGAATTTCGGCTTATACTTGATTGTTATGGAAAAATAGGGTAAAATAGTGCTGGCAGATTTTATACTAATATCAGATAGACAGGGCGAAAAAGATTTGAGCGGAAAATTTCGCAGAGCGAGGCGGAAGACGCCGCTTGGCTGGCG
>CACYDW010000036.1 GCA_902773325.1 uncultured Ruminococcus sp. | reverse complement strand
GCTTCTTTTAGAGAGCCTTGAAATCATTCTTACCTACAACAAGATGGAAGTAGTTGCAACTGCACATGACGGCTACGAGGCACTCGACATATTAAAGAAAACAGCTTGCAATCTTGCTTTTGTCGATCTGAATATGAAGGGAATGGGCGGACTGGAGCTGATCAGTATTCTCAAAAAACGATACAGCTCCATTAAAATATTGATTCTCACCACGTTCTATGATGACAAGAATATCACACAGGCTATTGCAGGCGGTGCTGACGGGTATCTTCTGAAAGACAGCGGAAAAAACGCTATTATCGGTGCTGTCAATCAGCTTATGAATGGTCAGAATGTGATCGACAGCAGAGTCATGCAAAGGCTCTCTGCTGTAATGAGCGGCAAATCAACATCCTCTTCACTTGCTGCGGATATGACCAGCCGCGAAAAGGAAATCTGTTCACTGCTTTCAGAAGGACTTACCAACAAACAGATCGCAGCAGAATTATACATATCCGAAGGAACTGTAAAAAACTATATTTCATCGATCTATGAAAAAACAGGGATTCATGACCGCGCCAAGCTGGTGTCGGTGTTGAAGTCATAAAGGGGTGCTGTGAGCTTTGCCCACAGAATCCAAAAGGGAGGTAGTGCCATGTCGCAGAGTCTGTCTGCTATGATGTATATCAGAAACAACAAACACAGAATTGCCGTCCCTGTTGTCAGTTTATGCCTTTGCTTAGTGCTTACATATCTTACAGGTTTTTTGCTTTCTACTACTGAAATATCGTGTGCATCTGTATATCTTGAAAGTACGCAGTTTATGCAATTCATCAGCTTATCTGATCAGTCACTCGGGGTTAAAACCACAATGGATCCGTCAGAAATAAAAAAAGAGATCTCGCGCCGCAACGAAAAAACAGAGGAAATCGCCGCATTACTTGCTCAGCATGATGGTATACAAACGGCATATACCGCAAACTTTTTAACCGCTGAAATATCACCTGCGATCGGTCGGGCTGATACGTTTTTTCCGCTGTTGGAAAAAGAAGAACTCCCCTCTCTGTTAAGTTATTCGGGTGCTGCTCTTGTAGAGGGCAGAATGCCTGAAAAGCCCGGAGA
Source organism: uncultured Ruminococcus sp. (assembly GCA_902773325.1). Lineage (GTDB taxonomy): Bacteria > Bacillota > Clostridia > Oscillospirales > Acutalibacteraceae > UBA1213. The sequence goes on along the minus strand of CACYDW010000036.1, from coordinate 50,810 downwards.
AATTGTGATCGACAGGGCGTCAATGAATAATGACGGCTCTGAACTGGGCGGATATTACAATTATACAAATTATCTGGAGTCCTACAGGATCGTCGGTATTCTTGACAGCGACCTCTATTTCGGCTGCGGTATTCCCGCTGAGGATCAGTCCGATATTAAAATTATTATTCTCATTTCCAACATCAAGGATATTGCCGCCGAACTGGAAAAAGAAAACATACATCCGGGTACCGGTGATATGATCTTTGATTATAATTACGGCAAAGAGATTATGCAAAATCAGATTCAGAATGCTATCAGCACGTCAACATCATATATGTACGGCGGTGTATTGATCATTCTGCTGCTGCTACTCATGGTAATATACACAATGTATCTGAGAGAACGTCATAATGAATGGTGTTTATATTATTCCATAGGTTTTTCAAAAATGAGTATATATCTTTCTGCTATGAGAGAACTGCTGTTTACATTCGGAGCAGCAGTATTGGCAGGTACTGCTGTTATCATTGTGTCTGTGGTACTGCTTAAATACTTTGCCATTGATCCCTATGGACTAAAATGCAGATACTTTGATATGAATTCAATTCAGACGATTCTATGCAGCTATTCGTTTTTGCTGGGCATGCTCCAGATACCCGTTCAATATGCCCTATCAAGAATCCGTACAATTGATGCCATGGAGGACGATTTGTATTAGCCCGGAAGGAGATTGCAATATGTTTGAGGTTCGTAACATCACAATGATTTATAATATGGAACAATCCGATAAGGTCTACGCACTCTCCGGCTTTGATCTCACATTGCCTGATAAAGGACTGATTGGCATCATAGGTCCCTCCGGTTCCGGAAAATCCACCTTAATGTACTGCCTTTCTACGCTCAAGAAACCTACAGACGGTTCGATTCTCTATAATGGCAAAGAGCTTACCGATCTGAACGATCATGAACGTGAGGAGCTGAGAAGGAATGAGTTCGGGTTTGTTTTTCAGCGCCATTTTTTAGTTCCCTATATGTCTGCTGTCGATAATGTGATTGTAGCAGCGGCAGATCATTCCGTTCCGGCTAAAGAAAAAGCAAAATCTCTGTTAGAAAGCTTCGGACTGAAAAAGAGCGAGTACAACAAACGCCCTGCGCAGCTTTCGGGAGGTCAGCGTCAGAGAATAGCCATTGCACGTGCAATGATCAACGACCCCGAGGTTCTTTTCGCAGATGAACCTACGGCTGCTCTGGATCACGAAAATGCCTTTGCAGTCATGAGTGTAATGCGCTCGTATGCTGAATCGCGGCTTGTATTGGTAATTACGCACGACCGCTCTATTCTGAAACAAGCTGACAGAGTGATCGAGATGTGGGACGGCACAGTAAGCACCGAAAGGCACGGTGATTCCGTATGAATCCTTTTTCTCCGCTGTACTATATCAGCAAAAACAGAATGAAGTGTGCGCCGCTGATATTTCTGATATTTCTTTGCTACGGAGTGTATCTGGGCGGTTTATATGTTACCAATGCACGTGATAACTGGACAACTGCTATAGAATACGAAGATCACTATGTGACGGTGGCTAATATCAATTCCATAGGATATGACCGCTTTTTGAAAAATGCGGAAGCAAGTGGAAAAATAGATATTATACCGCTTGCAGGATCAAATGGGCTTCTGTGGAACACCGTGATGGGATTTGAAAACGGAAGCATCGGTCTGAGCTTCAAAAATGCTGAGGATTTCAGGAGATATTGTCAATATCTTGAAATTGACTGTAATTTCTCATTGCTTAAGCCGGGTACAATGGTCATGAGTAGTATGCTGGCAAAAAATAAAGGCTATTCCATCGGCGATAAGCTCGATCATCGGAAAGAAGAAAATATCGTTTCCGATATGGAGTTTGAGCTTGTTGCTCTGACAAATGAAAACGGCTATTTTTCTTATTTTATTACAGGTGAAGATAATTATGACCAAATGTCATTGCTGATCGGAAAGAGTATAAGCAAAAATGAGCTTTGCAAAATCGTGTTTGACTTGAATAAAAACGATGATGTATTGATTATTGCGCCGCTTGAAACACAGATCTCTGAACAGTTTGAAATTATGAATGTGATCTATGTGTTTATTGTGCTTCTTCTCTCGGTTATAATGGCAGTCACCGTCAATTCAGCATTTGTATATGTCTATCAGGGAAGAACCTGCGAATTTGCAGTATTTCGTGCCATCGGCATCTCAAAAAACCGCATGATTGCTAAAATCGCAGGTGAACTGCTTCTGATGGATCTGGCTGCACTGATTGGCGGCGGAGCAGTCTTTTTCTTGATTTTGTATTTTCTGAACCATCTGGTATTATATCCGTGCGGTATGTATCTGTGTTATTATGATCCCGTATCACTGATCAGTCTGATGATCTGCAACAGCATCATCATTCTGCCGCTGATCATTACACGAAGCAGGCAAATGCTGAAAGCGGATGTCTGTGACTACTGATAATTTGCAGTTTTTTACTGTGATAAGATGACAGGAGCGATAAAATGAAACCTTATACCTTTACAGTCGTTATTCCGGCACATAATGAGGAAAAATATATCGCACGATGTATTCATTCTGTCAAGGCTGCCGCAAAGTATTACGGCGGGACAGTTGAAATTATTACGGTCTGTAACCGCTGTACGGATCATACAGCCGGGATTGCCGAAAAGTGCGGAGCCAGAATTCTGTATAATGAGGAAAGATGTATTGCTTCCGTAAGAAATACAGGAATATTTGCTGCAAGCGGTGATGTGATTGTGACGATAGACTCCGATAACCGTATGTCGAGAGGAACACTGTGTGAGATTGCGGAAAAGCTTTCAACGGGAAAATACATCGGCGGGGGTGCTCCTATCCGATTTGAGAGGTATTCCTTTCCGATTCGCTGCAATGACCGGCTTTGCAGACTCGGCTTCTTACTTACGGGTCTTTATTGCGGCATCTTCTGGGCTGAGAAAAAGACCTTTGAAGCCGTTAATGGTTTTTCGGAAATAAAAGCAATGGAGGATGTTGCAACCGCTAAAAAGCTCAAGCAGTACGGCCAATCCATCGGTAAACGCTATACGACCCTACAGGATAATTTTCTCATCAATTCCACAAGGAAATTCGACGATATGGGCGATTGGCTCTACTTAAAGCTGCTGATCAAAAATTCTGACGCATTGTTCAAGGCCGCCATCGGACACAGACAGGAGCTTGACATACTGCTTGACAAAATGTTTTATGATTATAATGACAAGAATTTAAACGGAGGCAAATAACATGAAGGAATATCTTGATATCGTTGATGAACAGGGAAATCCTACCGGTGAGATCATAGACAGGGAAACAGCTCACCTGAGGGGTATCAGACACAGAACCGCTCATGTATGGCTGCTCAGAGAAAAAAACGGGAGCATACAGATCCTTCTGCAAAAACGCTGTTCGTCTAAAGCTTCCTATCCGGGCTGTTATGATATTTCGAGTGCGGGGCATATTCCGGCGGGAGTGGATTACATTCCATCGGCATTACGCGAGCTTGATGAAGAATTGGGGGTCACAGCGGCTGCTGAGGAACTGATTTTCTGCGGCAGCAGAACCATTATTGCAGACAAGGAATTTCATGGCAGGGAATTTCATGACAGGCAGGTTTCTCACGTGTATATTCTTTGGAGGGATATGGAAGAAAGCTCCTTCCGGCTCCAACCTGAAGAGGTGGAAAGTGTTTGCTGGTTCGGGTTAGATGATTGTATCGAAAGCGTACGAAGCAACACCATACCTCATTGTATTGTAACAGAAGAACTAATGATGATCAAAAATGCAATTGGGAGGTAATTCTTTATGATGTCCAATAATGCCTGTGCAAAAGCAATTATGCTGTATTTGAATCATGCACTCCGTAAGCAGGAAACCGTCAGCTTTAACGATGTGATGGGAGCACCTCAGTGCAAAAAATACTCTGTCAGAGATATAGGAAAAACACTTGAGGAGCTTCGCCGCAGCGGACTGGTGAAAGCAAAATCCCGTTTTGGTTGCAGTGAACTTCTGGAATTCACTGCAGCAGAGATTACTGAAAAGGGAAAAGAGTTTATTTCGGAATTCTGCTGATTTTTACACCGAAGCCGAAGGCATCACCTCGTAGGCTATCCGGAAAGCAATAACAAAAGGTACAGAACCAATAGGCTTCTATCGGCTCTGTACCTTAAAAATCGCTGCAATCGATTGTGAATTGCAAACAGTATTGCTGTTATTTCAGCGGACGGTTTTATGAATATACATTCTTGTCATATCCGGTTCTCCGTCGCCCTGCACCATGCACAGGAATTCCCAGCCATAGCGCTCATAAAAGGATGTGTGATCAGATACAAGATAAAGTGTGTCAAAGCCGTTTTTCGCCATATCCTCACAAACGAGATTCAAAAGCTTGCCGGCAATTCCCTGACAGCGATAATCTTCCTCTGTAAAGACCGCACAAACGTTGGGCGAAAGGTCTTTACGGTCGTGAAAATCATTTTCGATCACACCCATTCCCCCGATGATTTTTTCCCCGTCCAGACACAAATACCAACCCAGATCGTTTTCATAGTTCAGATAAGCGTCCATACATTCAAGATATGCCTCTGTCGGCACACCCCATTTTTCATGGAACCAATTGGCGGCACGGTTTTTTATTTCCGGTTTTTCTCTTAAAGTTACATACGAATACTGTTTCATTTTAATTTCCTTTCTGTTATCAAGTATACTATTCATACATTTTATTTGCTTTTCCCTCTCTTGAAAAGAGAATCAACGGAATAATCAGACGCAGGGACATAAAAACAGATGCCAAAAGCATCAATCCTCCCAGAACCCAATAAACCCACAGTAAAAACAAGCTATCGGCGATAACATCTGTCGGATCATGAGGGTTATAGAAAATCTGTATTTCTTCTCCTACGTAAAAACCAGTTATGTATTCGCCAAGGATGGTTGTATACTGCTGATCTTCTATTGTGTATGTGACCGTTACCTCATAGTCTGTACTGTCATCGTAGTGTTCTTCATAAATGTTGGTAATAACAGCCGTTGTCTGAATATAAGTATTTCTTTTATCATTGTAGTCAACCCCAAGCCATATCGCAAAAATACCCGCAAGCAACAGTACCAAAGGTAAAACAAAAGATGAAAAAAGACTTTTCTGAGGCATTGTGTTATCACCTCCCCGGGTTGAGTCTTGCATGGTGACACTTTAGTCACGCTGCTTGTAAGGAGCAAATCAATGTTCAAATAGCACTATGTTTTGCCTAATGATACCACACTGACTTATATAAAGTCAATACACCCCTTGCTTGTTTTTTCGATTACACCGAAAATAATGTTCTATGAGATTCAATCGGAACAGTGAAAAAAAGCTGTAACCAAATCGCCGTCATCCGGATTATAAGTTCAAAGAGGCATTCAACAGCACAGCCCGATACCGATCGAAACCTTGAAGTATATTTATTTATAGGAGTGTTTATTATGAAAACAAGATTGTCCGGCATTCTATTATGCACACTGCTCATAGGAACTGCAATGCTCACAGGCTGTACCGCGCAAAGTGAACCCGTAGGATCCATTCCCGATCAGCCGCAAACGTCTGCCGGCAGTTCACAGGAAAAAAACCAAACCGATTCCGTTTCAGAGCATCAACCGACAGCAACGAAGGAACAGCATTCCAATTCGGATTATATCATATCCTTTTATTCTAAGGGCGAGGAAGTATCTTTAAGCGATGAACAGCAGGAATCGGTCTATCATCTTGCTTTGGAATCCGTTCAGCATACTGACACAATGCTTAACCAGCTTTTGTCTGATGATGAAATTCAGGAAGCCAGACAAAACGGTATAGCCGTTTATGTGACGGTTCGGCAGGAGCCTGAAAAACATATCACAATGATTATTTCCGACAACGGCAGGCTTTCCTCCGATGGAGGAAGTGCACATGTACTTTCGGGAAAAACTTCTCAGCAGCTTCAGCAAATTGCCGGTTGGATATCTGAATCAGAAGTATTGCCTGACGCTGCACGCTCCGGAAATATAGAAATAACGATACAAGCGGCGGGGATTTCTGCGGTCGATGAAAAGGATATTCAGACGCTCTATGACATTGCCAAAAGCATTGTCAGTGAAGATCATACCGAAATGCCGCTGCTCATTACCGGTGCTTATGAAGATGCTGTCATTCAGCAGGGAATTTATCTGCATATCAAAAATAACGAGAACGGTGATCTGATCGACCTTTATCTGCCCGAAAATCATGCCTGCTATGGGATATATAATCAAATGAAAAGCTATGAGATCTCTCAGAAGGATCAGGATAAAATACGCGCTGTGTTTGAAAATTACAAAGAATACTCCGCTGCTCCGGAGCATGACCCGTTGGAGGAAACCGGTGTGCAGATTCTGTATTACGGAAAGCTTTTTCTGACAGACAGTTCTACATACAATCGTTTCAGAGATATCATTTCCGATCTGATACACAATGGAGATCCCGTTGATTTGGTTTTTCCGGCAGAATTTGATGAACTGGCATCGCAAAAGGGCGTTTTTGCGAAATTCAAAGATGAAAATGAGGAGATATACAAGGTATGCTTGAATACATCTTTTGATGGAGATACATACTACATCATTCTTGCAAAAAAACAGTGCTGGGCACTCGGAAAGAGTACCATAACAGAACTGGAAGAGCTTCTCGGAATCACCCTCAGCTGATCTTTTTCATCATCTTCCCGCATGGTCAGTCTGTCGGTATACAACGACAAACAGTAAAACAAGGACTGCACACAGTGTTTTTAGCATTGTGTGCAGTCCTTGCTTTTATAGTAAACGACATTATTTTTTATACTTTGATAAATCATAGGCTGACTGTGGGGGCTTTCCGGTCGCCCCCACACCCCTTCGGACATCACTCCAAGTAAGAATATTTTTGTCCCCTACTATAATTATTGTATTAAAATATGACACATATTCATATAGATTTTCCTGATCAGATCATGGGCAGAGTAATTGTAAATATACTTCCTTTGCCCATGGTGCTTTCTGCTGTGCAAGCACCGCCGTGCATCTGCACAATTTGCTGGACGATTGCAAGCCCCAGTCCGGAAACACCTTTTTTGTTTCGCTGACGATAGGTATAATATCTGTCCCATATACTGTTGATTTCTTCCAGAGGAATACCACTGCCTTGGTCGATGATATGAAGGATCGCTTGATTCTTTTCTTTCAACAATACAACCTCAACCACTTTATTCTCCCCGTTATGTCGGACTGCATTATCCAGCAGATTATAGACAGCCCGTTCCAGTCTGCCGATATTTCCGTTCACCATGATATTTTCTGTGATATCTGTTCGGATATGCCCTCCCTCTCTGCTGTAAAGGCTGTCAAAATTGCCGCATACCCTTCGGACAACCGCGCTGAAATCGATTGTTTCCAATGCCGGCAGCTGTTCGGCACTCTGCATTGCGGAATACTCCAGAATCTCGTTCACCATAGCAGATAACCTGTCTGCCTCACGGACAATCACTTCAATATCGTCATTGCACTGCTGCTCATCTGTCCGTGAAAAATCTCTTACCATTTCTGCATACCCTTTGATCATCGTCAGAGGTGTACGCAGATCATGAGAAACATTGGCAAGCAGTTCTCTCTGAAAATCTCTTGATTTTCGCAGCTTATCGGATGTTTCATCCAGCACATCGCTCAGCTCATCCAGTTCTGAACAGAATCCCTTTCTGAACTCTTGCGGAAAATCATCTTCTCCTATATGCTCTGCCTTTTTTGTCAGCCGTGCCACGGGTCGTGCAAAGCCTCTTGCTATAAACCATGCAAGAATAAATCCGATGATCAGTGACAGCACCGTTCCCCATACCAACTGTAGACGGATTATATCCACCGCAGGTCCAACTGCTTCCAGTACGGTACTTATATATAAAATAGATTGTTCTGTTTCGCCATCTATATAAGCGCCGTATATATACAGTCCATCTTCGATTTTTTCATAAATACGGTTTTCTGACGCTTCAAGCGACTCCAGAAACAGGTCAAAGTCATCAGGAAGGCTTCTGTATTCTTCGGGACGTCTGATGCTTTCAGCAGAATGCCGGCTATTCTGTTCTTTTCCGTGGTTTTTTCCGGATAAACCTCTGAACTGATCAGAACAGTACAGGATCGTTCCGTTACTGTCTGCGATATAAACCAGAAGAGAATTGCTCAGGGATATTTTATCAATTATTTCTGCAGAATTATCCTCTGTGTAACTCACGGCGATTTGCTCTGCCGCTGCTTTTGTGTTGCTGATGAGCATTTCATTATAAAAGCTTTGAATAAAAACCGTTTGCAGCAGCCACAATACAGTAAAAATCAGAGCAGTAAAAAAAACAAAATACAGCCAGAGCTTCATTTTAAACGATCTTAGCTTAACCTTCAAATTTATATCCCGCCCCTCTGATGGTATGAATGTATTCTCTGTATTTACCGAGTTTTCCTCTCAGAAGCTTGATCTGCCAGTCAACGGTTCTGTCATCACCGAAATAGTCATATCCCCATACCTCGCTGAGAATCTGATCTCTTGAAAGCACAATTCCCTTGTTTCGCATCAGATACAAAAGTATGCTGTATTCCTTGGCAGTAAGCTCCACTTTTTCTCCATCTATGCGCAATTCATGTCCGGGCAGATCGATCTCGATTCCTCCGCAGGAGAGACTTTCTTCATTTTTGGGTGCTTTCACCGCATGACGTCGGATGATCACCTTGATTCTTGCCATCAACTCCTTCGGAGAAAATGGCTTGACTACATAGTCATCTACACCTGATTCAAAACCGAACAGCTTATCATATTCCGAGCCTCGTGCCGACAGCATTAAAATAGGAATATCCTTGCTTTCGCGTATTTTTTTGCTTGCCGTAAAGCCATCCGTATCAGGCATCATAACATCCATGATGATGATATCAAAATCCCGCTTTTTACAGAGTTCAATTGCCTGTGCACCGTCCCCTACAGACGTTACCTCGTAGCCCTCCCGAAGGGCATATCGCTTGATCAGCTCCACAATATCCGGTTCATCGTCTACAATTAGTAATCTTGCCATTTTATGCACTCCTGACTGTGATTGATAGCTCTATTATATACGAAAACCTGCATTTTTCAAAGTGAATCATGCAGGTTTTCGTATAATTTTTCAGATTTTTCCGGAAGGCTCTCTCAGAGTAGGATTTGTCCTTATCAGACAACTGTTGAAGATGCATCTGCCGCTGATTCAGACGGTGTCTGCTCACTGTCGGACGACGGCTTTGATCTGTTCCTCTTTGCAGAACTGTCAGTATCGGTTTCAGTATCAGAAGCAGATTTGTGAGGTCTTCTGCCCTTCTTCATCGGGCGACTTTTTGCAGAGCCGTCCTCCTCTGTTGCTGCCTGAGCGTTTTCTTCTGAATCGGATTCTATCTGCTGAGGCTTGTGTCTGTGAGAACTTGCTGTATCATCACTAACGTCATCAGAGTTCCCGGAGGAATGGGTTGGGTGGTGACCCGTTTTCGGCGCGTTACTATTTTCCTCATCGGAATTGCCGATCGTGTTTCGTGAATGTCTGCTGCGCTTTGTTTTTTCGGGAACTGTGGAGCTGTCAGTTTCAGAGTCATCATGCTCTGCATCAGTATTCTCGCTGACTGATACGGAAGGTTCATCTGCAACAGGTACAACGGTATCTGCTGCAAATGCAGTCAGCGAACTGCCTGCAATCAACGCTCCCGCCATCATGGTACACATCATCACTGTTTTTCTGCTTTTCATTTGAATCATATCCTTTCCGAATGTATTTATTATCAGATAATTGATAACCGAATGACCAAGAACGGCTGACGGATTACCATCTGTTTCTGCCTCCAAAGCCGCCGTTCATACCTCCCATTCCTCCTCTGCCGCCCATCATGGACTGCGGAATAGAATCCACCTGTGTACCATTGATTATGATCGTTCCGCCGTTATACTGAGCTGTGCCGTCATAATCGAAGGAGGACATCTGAGCGGTGATATCGATCGTTCCGCCGTTGACAATAATATTTCCGTTGGCATCTATTGCATCGGTATCACCCTGTCCCACAACGATCGTCAGATATCCACCGTTGATTTCGATGGTAGGTGTAGAGTAGGATCTGCTTTTATTGGCTGCATTGATACCGTCATCTGACGCCGAAATATTGATCGTACCGTCATTGATCTGGACGTAGGTCGCTTCAATTCCTTCTGCGGCTTTCAGATCAAAAGTACCGCCGTCAATCTGTACAGCAGTTGTTGCCTGAACAGCATCACTTGCCGCTGTGATATGGAAGGTACCTCCGTAAATATAGATCCAGCCTACGGTATCATCATCGTTATTTTCGCTGTGCAGACCGTCTTTGGATGAATTGATGGTGAAATTTCCGTTATAGACAGCAATGGAATCATTTGCTTCGATAGCGCCTTTTGCACTGGTGATATTATAAGTGCCTCCAGTGATCTTTAGATCGTCTTTCCCTGAAATACCGTTTCCTGCTGATGAAAGAACCGAAAGTGTACCCGTTCCATTCAGTACGAGATCATCCTTTGAGAAGATGACTGCATCTGTATTGGTATCCCCGTCTGCGGTAAATGTTCCCGTAACGGAAAGCGTGTTTTCGGTATTGGTAGTTGTAATGAAGCATTTATCTGCTGATACAACATAAACAGCAGGTGTGCTTTCGTTGGTAATGCTGACACCGTCAAGTACAAGCTGCACCTTAGCCTGTTTATCTGCTTCCACTCTGATCTGACAGTTGCGGGCTGTTCCCTGAATGAGATAAACTCCTTCTTCTGTGATATCAATTGTTTTACCGTCGGATACGGTAATTGCTCTTGCAGTTGATGTATCTGCTGTCTGCTTTAAATCACGGTCAGAAAACAAGTCACTTGTATCAAGATGGCCATTGATGTTTACAGTGTAGCTCACGATGTCGGAGCTTTCCTGTGCAGTATCAGAGGGCTCTGTGTTTGCTTGTGAGGTGTCGGAGGATTCTGTGTTAGCTTGTGCAGTGTCGGAGGATTCTGTGTTAGCTTGTGCAGTGTCGGAGGATTCTGTATCTGACTGTGTCACGTCCGAAGCTTCCTGAGCCTGAGCTTCGTCTGAAAGATTGTCAGACAGTGCTCTGCTATCAGATACAACAGATATAGCATCGTTAATACGGCTATCTGACACACTCTGCGTACAAGCTGCTAATGATGAACAAACAAGGGCGGCTGCAAAAAGAATAGAAGCTGATTTTTTTAACATAATAAAAACTCCTTTCGGGTATGTTTTTTTGTTTTTGTTTTTACTGTCTGTATTATAGACCCTGATTTTGGAAACCATAGGGAAAGTATAAGGAATCTATGTGGAATTTAAGAGCTCATCTCCAAAAAAGCCAAAATCCTTTCAAACAGACCGCAGGTTTGAAAGGATTTTGGACAATTCATTTTCAGAAGAAAGTATAAAATAATGCTCTAAATACAGAACACCCCCGGAACTGACAATCCGGGGGTGTTCTGTGTATCTGATAGATACCATGTACAGTAATGTCGGTTCTCACCGACAAGTATATTATATAACACTTCACATAAAATTTCAAGTGCTTTTACGTATTTTCTTGATAAAAAATTTAATAAATTTGAAGCCGTGAAAGCCGGTTCTGAAATCAACAAATCACACAAGACAAAAATCCTGCCACTTTCGTGTCAGGACTTTTTTTCAGTCGGAGTGAAGGGACTTGAACCCCCGACATCCTGCTCCCAAAGCAGGCGCGCTACCAACTGCGCTACACCCCGTAAAAAAACAGAGCAACTCTGAATACCTTGTTAGTATAATATATTTTTACGGAATTGTCAAGCTGATTCATTTATAAATCATAATTTTTGTTTTCCACACCTGCGTTCAGTATGCAAGCACCTCATGACCGTCTTCAGTAACCAGAACCATGATTTCCCACTGTGCGGAAGGCTTGCGGTCGGCAGTATAAATGGTCCAGTTGTCATCCTTATCGACAAACACCTTATCTGTACCCATATTGACCATCGGTTCTATTGTGAAAATCATACCGGGAACAAGAAGCATCTCCTCGCCCGCTTTTGACACATAACTAACCCATGGATCCTCGTGGAATTCCAGTCCTACACCATGTCCGCCGATTTCCTTTACAACCGAGTATCCGTTTTTGGTGGCATGCTCATGAATTGCCTGACCCATATCTCCAAGGAATGCCCATGGCTTTACCTGCTCCAGACCTATTTCAACACATTCCTTCACTACCTCCACAAGCCGACGTTTTTCTTCGCTTACATTGCCAATGCAAAACATCCTGGAGGAATCGGAATAATAACCGTGATAGATGGTAGATACATCGACATTGATGATATCCCCGTCCTTCAATACTACATCGGAAGAAGGAATCCCATGGCATACAATCTCATTGATCGAGGTGCAAACACTTTTAGGATATCCTTCGTAATGGAGCGGTGCAGGAATTCCTCCCAACTCCGCTGTCTTGGAGGATACAAGGTCATCGATTTCCTGTGTTGTCATACCCGCATGAATGTGTTCGGAAACATAGTCCAGCACCGCAATGTTAATTTTCGCACTCTCTCTGATTTTTTCGATCTGAGCAGGCGTTTTAATAATGCTGTGATCCGGGACCTCGTGTCCCTGAGATTTGATAAAAGATATCCTCTCATCAAATTCCTCATGGCATTTCTTATATTTTTTCTGGCTGCCGCACCAGCAAGGGTCATTTCTCCCCAGCTTATTACTCATCGATCATTACCTCTCCGATATTTATATTCAACTGACAAATCAATTATACTCTTTTAATCCTGAAAAGTAAATACGGAATAATAAATGATTATCAATTTCTCCGGATTTTCATATTATAATAATGGAAATGATCATTCCATAGGAAAAAACTGGATTTCGGAGGTTGAATAAAATGAATTGCGGATATGAAAATACCCTGAGAGAAGCAGATTCAAGATGTGATTCATCTTGTATGTCAGGTATCATGGTGCTGGTCGGTAGTATCGGCGGTATTCTTTTTGCTGCTGCGGGCGTGTTACTGTTTGTATTCTCACTGATCACCGACCCGTTTGCTGCTGTGCTTACGTTCCTGATTGCTGCACTGGTGTTGGGTGCAATCATCCTGATCGCTGCATTTTCTGCGGACAGATGCTCAAGGACAAAATGCTGTGTCAGAAGTAATCTGGGCGGACTGTTTTTTGGCATACTCGGAACGATTCTTTCGGCATCACTGGCAATTTCTGCCACGCTGACGGAGGTTTCGGTAATTGCAGGCATATTACTCGGATTATCATTCTTTTTCTTTGCCTATATGATCATCAGTGTTGTATTTCTTGTGAATTGCCTTGTAAGGTGACATTTTTCATCTGATACAGTGTTCATGCTATATTCAAAACTCTCCTTTGTTTCCATACAAGGGAGAGTTTTTTTGAAATGTTGCAGGATAATCACTTGACAATATCCCCAAAAAATAGGATAATAATTTTGTTATAAAAGCAATTCTATTCGGAGGTAGTAAAAAATGAATGCTGTAATTACCGTTTTGGGAAAAGACAATGTGGGAATACTCGCAAAGGTATCCAATGAATGTGCTGCCGTAGACGTCAATATTATTGAGGTGACGCAATCGGTACTTCAGGGAATGTTTGCAATGATCATGTTCGTTGACATCACCAAATGCACGGTTCCTTTTGCACAACTGGTAGATGCACTTGAAAGCAAGGGCGAAGAAATGGGCGTAAAGATTCATGTTATGCATGAAGATATCTTTAATGCTATGCATAAAATCTGAACATAGGACGGTTAATCATCATGATAAATTCACACGACATACTGGAAACCATCAATATGATCGATAACGAAAACCTTGATGTGAGAACAATTACCATGGGAATTTCGCTTTTGAGTTGTATTGATGATGATATTGACAAGGCTTGCGAAAAGGTCTATGACAAGATCTGCCGCTATGCAGAGAATTTGGTTAAAACAGGTGAGGATATCAGTAAGGAATACGGTATTCCGATTATTCACAAAAGAATCTCCGTAACACCGATTGCCATGCTTGCAGCGGCCTGTCCCACCAAAAACCCCGTTAAGTTTGCGAAAGCACTGGATCAAGCAGCCGACACGGTTGGTGTCAACTTCGTGGGAGGTTATTCCGCTCTGGTACATAAGGGTTTTGCGCAGGGAGATTATGCGCTGATCGAAAGTATTCCCGAAGCGCTTTCCGTTACCGAAAAGGTTTGTTCATCCGTGAATATAGGCAGCACAAAGGCCGGAATCAATATGGATGCTGTTGCAAAAATGGGCAAGGTGATCCGACAGACCGCCGAACTCACCGCAGACCGCGACTGCATCGGTGCTGCAAAGCTTGTTGTTTTCTGTAATGCTCCCGAAGACAACCCCTTTATGGCAGGTGCATTTCACGGTGCAGGCGAACCGGACTGTGTAATCAATGTAGGTGTGTCAGGTCCGGGCGTTGTAAGAGCAGTACTTGCTAAGTCAGGCGACTGCAACATCACCGAGGTTGCAGATCTGATAAAGAAAACAGCATTCAAAATCACTCGTACAGGCCAGTTGGTAGCACAGGAAGCGTCAAAAAGGCTGAGCGTACCGTTTGGTATTGTGGATCTTTCACTCGCTCCTACGCCCGCTATCGGCGATTCTGTGGCATATATTCTGGAAGAAATGGGTCTGGAGCAGTGCGGCGCACACGGCACAACCGCCTGCCTTGCTTTGCTGAATGACGCTGTAAAAAAAGGCGGCGTTATGGCATCTTCTCATGTTGGCGGTCTTTCCGGTGCATTTATTCCCGTTACAGAGGATGCCGGCATGATTGAAGCTGCAAGAAGCAAGACCCTTACGCTGACAAAGCTGGAAGCTATGACTGCCGTATGCTCGGTAGGACTGGATATGATTGCGATTCCCGGCGACACAAGCGCAGATATTATTTCAGGTATTATTGCAGATGAAGCGGCAATCGGTATGGTCAACTCTAAAACAACTGCTGTCAGATTGATTCCCGCTATCGGAAAAAAAGCCGGAGAAGAGCTGAACTTCGGTGGTCTGCTCGGAAATGGTCCGATCATGGATATCAACCCGAAATCTCCCGCAAAGTTCATTTCAAGAGGCGGAAGAATACCTGCTCCCATGCAAAGTCTTAAAAACTGATTCAGATACAGATAACAAAAATCTCCGACAGCTTTTGTCGGAGATTTTTGTTATGATATTATATTTTTCATATACAGAATTATTCAACGACCGGCAGATTATCAAAGCCCTTCTTAAGATCTTCATCAGTCGGGATATAGTCGGTCATTGTGCCGTCGTGATAAGCACTGTAAGCGGTCATATCGAAATAGCCAGTGCCTGTAAGTCCGAAGAGAATGGTCTTTGCCTCGCCTGTTTCCTTACACTTAAGAGCTTCATCAATTGCGCCCTTGATTGCATGAGAGGACTCCGGTGCGGGAAGAATCGTTTCTACCCTTGCAAAGAGTGTGGCAGCTTCAAAGACCTTTGTCTGCTCGTATGCAACAGCCTCCATATAGCCGTCATGATAGAGCTTTGAAAGAATTGGCGACATGCCGTGATAACGAAGTCCGCCCGCATGGTTGGCAGAAGGAATAAAGCTGCTGCCAAGGGTGTACATCTTTGCCATGGGAGTAACCTTGCCTGTATCGCAGAAATCATAAGCGTATTTACCTCTGGTAAATGACGGACATGATGCAGGCTCTACTGCAACGATTCTTACGTCTTTTTTGCCAGTGATCTTGTCACGCATAAAGGGTGCGATCAGACCGCCGAGGTTAGAACCGCCGCCTGCACAGCCAACTACAACATCAGGATATTCACCGAGCAACTCCATAGCTTTTTCAGCCTCCAGTCCGATGATGGACTGATGGAGCAGTACCTGATTAAGAACCGAGCCGAGAACATAGCGGCAGCCTTCTGTGGTGACTGCCTTTTCAACTGCCTCGGAAATGGCACAGCCAAGGCTTCCGGTTGTATCGGGATTATCTGCAAGAATTTTTCTTCCTACCTCAGTCGTATCAGAGGGACTGGGTACAACATTGGCATTAAAGGTCTGCATAACAGCCTTTCTGTAAGGCTTCTGCAGATAGGAACACTTTACCATATAAACCGTAAGCGGCAGATTAAAGTAGGCACAAGCTTCAGAGAGTGCAGTGCCCCACTGTCCTGCTCCTGTTTCTGTGGTAAGAGAGGTAAGACCCTGCTTTTTAGCATAATAAGCCTGTGCGATAGCAGAATTCAGCTTATGGCTGCCGGATGTGTTATTTCCTTCAAACTTATAGTAGATTTTTGCAGGTGTACCAAGCTCTTTTTCAAGATTATAAGCACGAATGAGCGGCGAAGGACGATAGATCCGGTACATTTCGAGAATCTCTTCAGGAATATCTACATATCTGGTTTCACTGTCCATTTCCTGATGTGCCAGTTCCTTACAGAAAATCGGATAAAGCTCCTCTTCCGTAAGCGGTTTCAGTGTTGCAGGATTCAGCACAGGCGCAGGCTGCTCTTTCATGTCAGCACGCAGATTATACCATTGTGTTGGCATCTGGTCTTCCGTAAGATAAAACCTGTAGGGTATTTTAGACATTGTTCATTATCTCCTTTTGTCCTGTTTTGTGCAAAAAATAAAATGACAAGTCAATTATAGGTTATTTTTTAACATTTGTCAAGAAATTATCGCAATTTGACATGAATTATTCGTGCATATTTTTTCTGAATATCAAAAATCCCACATAAACACCGAATCAAGGTATTAATGCGGGATTTAAGGAAGTGGAGGCGACGGGAATTGAACCCGTGTCCAAAAAGCACTTACAACGGTTTTCTCCGAGCGCAGTTATTGTTTTAGGATTCCCCCATCGCAGCGCCCAATAACAGGCTTTGCGCTTCGGTAGTCTTTAAGTCCTGACAGAGATCAAGACAACTCTCTGTTCAGTTTCACCACTAAGTCGTCGCCCCCGACGAGCCGTGGTCCTCCCGGCGGGAACGCTTGCGCTAATTAAGCAGCAAGAGCAACAGTTTTAGTGTTGTCGTTTAATTGAAATTCTGTGGATTTTATAGTGGTTCCGCAGTGCCACTGCTCGCTTGCCGAAGCTCATACTCCCTGTCGAAACCTTTACGCCCCCATATATCAAAAGAGCACCGAGTGGTTTCAATGCTTCTTTATAAGCTTATCGATTACGCATCTTAATGGCTCGCTCCATATCGCGTTTTGCTGCTCGTGCTGCCATATCGTCACGTTTATCATAAAGCTTTTTGCCTTTACATAGGCCGAGCTGCATCTTGACTTTTGAACCCTTGAAATACAGCGATATCGGTATGAGTGAATACCCCTCCTGCTTTACTGTACCGTAAAGCCTCATGATCTCACGGCGGTGCATCAGCAGGCGGCGTACACGCATCGGGTCTTTATTGAAGATATTTCCCTGTTCATAAGGGCTGATATGCATTCCCTTGACAAACAGTTC
The DNA here is from genome assembly GCA_902773325.1 of uncultured Ruminococcus sp. GTDB lineage: Bacteria > Bacillota > Clostridia > Oscillospirales > Acutalibacteraceae > UBA1213. Next base: position 33,240 of record CACYDW010000036.1, on the reverse strand, counting down.
ACCGTCCTCAATGGTACACCATGAATCCTTCAGATTTACTCTGCCCTGTCGGATAGATTTTACCTCCGTGCCAAAAAGCTCTATGCCGGTTTCAAAGCTTTCTATGACAAAATACTCATGGCGAACCTGTCGGTTTTGTGCGATCGTTTTTAATGATTCCTTTGCCATAGAAAGCTCACCCCGTTTCATTCAACAAACTTTATTATACTATTTCATTACCATATTTCTTTCCTGTTGCCAAAGGCCTGAGATAACGTGACCTCATCGATATATTCAATTTCAGAGCCGATCGGCAATCCAAAAGCGATTCTCGTGAGCTTGATGCCAAAGGGCTTGATGAGTTTTGAAATATAAGTTGCAGTAGCTTCTCCCTCAATGGTGGAGCTGGTTGCAAGAATGATTTCCTTATAGTTCGTTCCGTGATCATCTTTGATCCGCTGAACAAGCTCTTTGATCCACAACTGATCCGGCAGTACCCCGTTCATCGGCGAAATAACACCGTGCAGAACATGGTATTGACCCTTGTATTCATTCATCTTTTCAAAGGCTGCCACATCACGGGAGCTTTCTACCACACAAAGGACGGACTTATCCCGACGATCGTCATCACAGATCCTACAAATATCAGTATCTGTAAGATTACCGCAGATTTTACAGTAATGAATTTTTGCGTGAGCACTGACAATTGTTTCGGAGAACTTCCTGACATCATCTTTGCTCAAATTGATAAGATAGTATGCAAGGCGGGTCGCTGACTTATGGCCGATTCCGGGCAAACGCTCAAACTGCTCCGTCAGCTCCTCTAATGCCGGTACTCTATATTCAGCCATCGGAATCAGAACAGTCCGGGCACATTAAGACCGCCAGAAATCTTGTCCATTGTAGCTGCCTTTTCCTCGCGAGCCTTTCTGAGTGCTTCGTTTACTGCTGCGATCACAAGGTCGGAGAGCATATCAATATCCTCAGGGTCTACAACATCCTTGCCGATTTCGAGTGTCTTTAACTCGAGTGCACCGGAAACCACAGCAGTTACAGCACCGCCTGCCTGAGCGGTATATTCCTTCTGCTCAAGCTCCTGATTGGCAGCATCCATTTCCTCCTGCATCTTCTGAGCCTGACGGGCAAGCTGCTGTATATTTGTTGCTGAGCCGCCGTTGTTATATCCTTTAGGTAATCTTGCTTTCATTTTTGTGTCCTCCATTTAATTTTTGTTTTTATCTTCAACGGGTATACCGGCAGATTTCAGATCTGACACAAGCCGTGCAAGATCGTCCGCAGGCTTATCATCTTCAGAATAAGAATACCTGCCGAGTTTATATTCTTTACCCGTTATCAGTCTGATCGCATCTCTCATTTTTTTTCGGAAACCGGATTCTCTCAGCAGTTCAAAGCAAAAATCATTTGAAGCATCGATCAAAACATACTGACCGCTGATATATGCCGTACTTCCTGCAAAGCTTGTGGCTACAGTGAGAGAGGTCTTTTTGAGTTCGTCAATAACATCCGGCCATTCCGCCATAGGAACAGCCTCTGAGCGGAGCTTCTGCATTTCTTCGACAGAGGGACGCTTCTGCGGCGGCGACACTGATATATGCGGTTGTGATGGCTTTGCGCCTGTACTGCCTCCTGCTTTGATCTGTGTAACAGCATGTTCAAGTGTTTTCAGCCGTTCCTCTATATTCTGAGGAATTGCAGTGCCCCCAAAACCTTTTGAACACAAGCGTACCAGAGTCATTTCAGCTTCAATTCTGCGGTTAGCACCTCGAAGCATTCTTTCAGCCGATGCCTGCAGTGCTTCTATCGTATTGATCGTAAAATCCAGAGTGAGCTTTTGCGACTGCTCTTTCAGTCTTTGCAGCTCCGATTCAGACATTACAAGAATATTCTGCGGTATTTTAACGGTTTTTATGAGCATAATGGCTCTGAAATGTTCACACAGCTCCGTGCATAATCTTGCCATATCCTTAGATTCACGATAGAGCGAATCTATAATCTCAACCGCTCCTGCTGCATCATTGGAAATGATTTTTTCAGTAAGGTCAAAAAGAAAGGAGCGATCTGCAAGTCCTGCTGTTGTACGTACTACATCAACCGTGATCGTATGCGATTTGCTCATACACTGGTCGAGTAATGACAGTGCATCTCTCATTGCACCATCTGCAACAGCAGCAACCATCAAAGCTGCTTCCCTGTCTATACTGACATTTTCCTGTTCACATACATATTCCAGCCTTGCAGCGATATCCTGCGGTGCAATCCTTCTGAAATCAAACCGCTGACATCTTGAAAGAATCGTTGCCGGCAGCTTATGAACCTCGGTAGTAGCAAGAATGAACACAACATGAGCCGGCGGTTCTTCGAGCGTTTTGAGAAGTGCGTTGAACGCACCGATCGACAGCATGTGAACCTCATCTATAATATATACTCTGTAACGGGCATTGGCAGGCGTAAAATCCGCTTCTTCCCTGAGCAGTCTGATATCATCTACACCGTTATTACTGGCAGCATCGATTTCAACAACGTCCATGATGCTGCCGTCATCAATGCCCCGACAGATCTCACATTCACCGCAGGGATCGCCGTTATGCGGGTCAAGACAATTGACCGCTTTAGACAAAATCTTTGAGCAGGTCGTTTTACCTGTTCCGCGTGATCCTGTAAAAAGATAAGCATGGGCGATTCTGTCTGATGCCAACTCATTTTTTAGTGTTTCTGTCACCTGCGGCTGACCGATCACATCAGCAAAATAACGAGGACGATATTTCCTGTATAATACCTTATACATCGCACACCCTCCCGCAGCGCAAAATACATAACATAAGCGAAAAAAATAAGACAGCCGCACGAACACGGTATCATACACTTGGATATACGGGCGAACAGACGGTCTGTATCGCACAAAAGGACGCACTTAATGCTGCTCGGTTCCCCGCCTGACATGGTTCGTGAGTTTTTGTCGTACAGGGCCTGCCCGTCCGTATATCCAAAGGTATGAAGCTGTCTTATCATAGCACCGAATCTCGGCAACGATATCATTGTAACATATTCATAAAGAAAATGCAACACTTATTTTTAAAAAACATACCGCAGTGTAATTTTTTTTAATCAGTGTTTCCATAAAGAAGTCATTTTATACACAGCAATGTTCTTTGTTCCATAAACAGATAACCGGCGGCAAAACCGCTTTGCCGCCGGATCCAATTATCACGCAGGGCTGTTTATTCATCAACTTCTATGTCGAAATACTTTTTTTGTACAGTCCCGATCTCGTCCTTTACCTTTACACAGACATTATACGGTACTGCCTTTCCCGGCTTGATAGAAGCAGTCTCATCGGCATTATAGCCGTGTATTTCTACCCATTTTTTATCGCTTGACTTTTTGCAGTATACCGCATAGAGGTACTCGCCAAAGCCGCCGGCAGCAGCAGATCTTACCTCAACGGTGTCACCGAGCTTAATTTTATCTGCTGAAAGCTCACAAAGGTTTTCAAGCGGCGGAAGGTGGTTGACAATCTCAAAATCGATATTGATCGTGCCGGTATAATTGCCGGATAGCGTTATCAGCGCAGTTGCTTTACCCGGCATTACATTGTCTGAATATGAAACGTTATAATCAATTCCCTCAGTCAATGTGATCTCACCAAATTTGATGGTCAGCTGCATTGTTTTCTCTGTACCGTCAAATTCAAACTCTGTGCTGTCAGCAAAAAACGAAAGTGCAGATGCTGCAACAGGCTCTATTTCAAAGCTGCGCTCGATCACGCCCTTGAATTTTCCCTTGCCCGTAATGGTAACACTTGCTGTGCCGGCATTGATGTTATCCGTGATCACAACATCATAATCCTTGTCTTTTTCAAGTACCTTACCATCAATATTCAGCGAATACTGCGGAACGATCGGCTTACCCGTATAAGTATATGTATGATTCATAATCGGCCTCCAACATCAATTTCAACCGGTAATCATGATAGCAGAATCCGGCGGCGATTTTCGGCAAGAAAAAATCCTTCCTCTACAGCCTATGGTATTATATCACACCCCGACATAAAAGTCACTACCGGAAAATCAAACGTAAATTGTGCACTTTTACTGTTCTCACCATAAAAAGAGCGCTACTATTGTGATAATATCGTAACGATAATCACTTTGTTGTATGAAAATACTGCCGATATTTCCGTACAAAAAAAATATTCAGGAATCATTTGTGCAAATTAACAAAAATACCGGCAAAAGCATTTTCGGTATCCATCATAGCACTGCCGCAGTTTCAAGGGCGATCAAAACCATATCATCAAAGCTTTGCTCTCTCTCCTCCGGCGGTGTGCTTTCACCCGTAATGGGACAATCAGAAATCGTACAGATACACAGTGCGTTTTTTCCGAGCCTTGCCGCATTCAGATACAGTGCCGCACTCTCCATTTCTGTTGCTAATATTCCCAGCTTGCGCCATTGGATCAGAGAATCATTTTCGGTATAAAACACGTCTGTGCAGAATACCGAACCTACATGAACGGTTTTATCAAGAGAAGAAGCGGCTTGATATGCTTTGCTGAGCAATTCAAAGCTTGCTGTCGGAGCAGGTATGCCCGGCAGTTCATATTGGCTTGCGTAATTCGAATTGGTTGCTGATGACATTGCCAGCACTACATCACGCAGCTTCAGCTTCTCACTCACAGCTCCTGCCGTACCGATTCTTATGATGTTATCCACTTCATAATACTGAAACAGCTCATAGGAATAGATTCCCATGGACGGCATACCCATACCGCTCGCCATAACAGAAACCGGTTTTCCCTTATAGGTACCCGTATAGGCATACATACCTCTTACCTCATTGACAAGCCGTGCATCTGTCAGAAACTTTTCCGCGATATGTCTGGCTCTGAGCGGGTCACCGGGCATCAGGACCGTTTTGGCAAAATCCCCCTTTTGTGCGCTGTTATGCGGTGTTGACATAGCTTTCCCCTCCTTGATCAATAGCCCAGTTTTTCGCCGACAATGATGACTTTTATGCGTTCGATATGCCGCTGCTGTGCTGAAACGACATAATTACAGCAAATCCTTTGTTCACTTTTGCATCCGTCCCCTATTCTGCTGTCAGGATTGTTGAGGGATACACATTTCCCGGTTTTTGCACAGTAGGTATTGCAGTTCAGACGTATGGTATTCCGCGGTGCGGCAATGGTACGCAGACGATCCATGGCTTCGTCCATATCCTTGACGATTTTATTATAGCCTGCCACCACGATCACACTATCAGGTCCATACAGAATGGCTGCCACACGATTGGAGGTACCGTCAACATTATAGAGCAGTCCGTCTTCAGTAATGGCATTCGCACTGGTAAGAAAAACATCGGCGGTAAACGCACCACGATAGATCTCCTTGATCTGTTCAGGAGAAAGACCGGGGGCTTTTCTGTCAAGATAATGGTAATCCCCCTCCCGAAGCATATCCGGAATACCGCATTCAGAAAGTGTTATGGAACCTCCGTGTGTAACGGTAGCCTTTGGGGGGATCAGCTTTCGGACAAGCTCTCTGGCATCATCTGCCGAGGCACAGAAATGTGCCTGCATATTATTACGCCTGAGCGCGTCCATTGTTTTTTCGATTACCTGCATATCGAGCTGCTGCATAGTATCATTTCCTTTCATTTAATTTTTTTTATAGTGTAGGAATAAATAACGCTAAATAATCAAATAATGTCATTATCATAGCAAATCAAAAATCTATAAGGGAGTGGCATTATGGAGAATCCTACCACAGAATTATTGTCGGGAATCTACAAGCTTTCTCAGACGGGCATAGAGGCTGTAGAAAGCGTTATTCCAAAGGCAGAGCCGGAAGGTCTGAAAAAAGAGCTGCTGTCACAATACAGCGATTATAAAGACGCGTCTGCTGCCAGTGAACAGGGTCTGCTTGCAAGAGGCTATGAGCCTAAAGATCTCAACCCGCTCCAGAAAGCAGTGATGTGGGGGTCTATACAGCTTCACACGCTTAAGGATTCCAGCGCAGACAGTATCGCGGATATGATGATTACCGGCACAACCAAGGGGATCGTTGACCTGACAAAACACATCAATACCTGTCAGAATGCCGAAAAAAGCGTTATCGACTTCGCAGAGGGCTTTGTAGCTGCCGAGCAAAAGCATATTGACAGACTCAAAGAGTTTTTATAAAAGCACGTACATGCTGCTCTCTTTTCCTCTTGCAGACAGTCGCAAGACACGGAGAGCAGCTTTTGCGTTTTCCCCGGGAACTGTTCATCAAACATTCAGAAGCGGTATTCCGCTAAGCCACAGCCATACTGCGGCTACCGCTGTCAGCTCCAGAAAAAAGATAACAGGAATACCGACCATGAATTTTGCTTTTCGGGTCTTGTGATGTATACACCTCATCGTCAGATACATAGCGGGACTGCCGCCAAGCGCAGATACAACCAGAAGTGTATTTTCGGGGATACGCCAACGATGCGAAACCGCAGCTTTTTTGTCATGTATGGTGACACATGCAGCTGCTATGTTAATAACCGCAAGATAAACAATGATTGCTCCGTGATACCACTGCATACCGATTCTCCTTGTCATTTTTTCCTTGCTTCTATTATATATATTTATAACATTAAAATCAAGGTTGTGTTTGGTATGAAAATAAAATTGAAGCGATTGATTGCTCCCTGTATTTCTGCGGCAGTATTGGCATTGTGCATAGCAGTGGTATCCGCTGCGGGTACAGGCGGCAAAAAGCCGTATGCGGATACTGCTGCACATACGGTTGCCACTAATGCTCCTTCTGCCGCCAACGAAGCTGAAAACAGCACCGCACCCACAAGACAAGTTTCAACTGAAAACGCAGAAGTCAATGAGCCATCAAACGCTGTATCCGAAGAAATACGCGGAATATGGATTCCATATATGACGCTGACCCTGAAAGAGAACGAGCGGAGCGAAGAGGCATTCAAAGCTAAAATTGACGGTATTATCTCCGTCTGTGCAGCTCATAAAATCAATACGGTCATTATCCAGGTACGTCCGTTCGGAGATGCTATTTATCCTTCCGTATATTTTCCCTTTTCTCATATCATCAGCGGTACACAAGGCAAAAGCACTGACTACGACCCGCTCGAATACATTGTAAGTGCCGCACATGAGCATCATATTGCTGTTCATGCATGGGTCAATCCATTTCGTATCAGCACAGGCACAACCCCATCGCAGCTTGCCGACAGCAACCCTTACATGGTATGGAAGAATGACGACAGCAAGGAAAACGACCGCTATACCCTTGCGTATAACGGAGCAATCTATTACAATCCTGCCTATCCTGCTGTAAGAAAACTGATCATTGACGGTATCAGGGAGCTTGCCGCAAACTACGATATTGACGGGTTACAGCTTGACGACTATTTCTATCCTTCGGAAGAAACGGATTATGACAAAGCGGATTACGAGAGCTATGTGAAAGCACTCTCTGACGGCAGCAAGGCGATTTCCCAACAGGAGTGGCGAAAAACCAACATCAACCTGCTGATTGCGGGAATCCATGCCGCTGTGCATGCAATCAACGACAAGCTTCTGTTTGGCATTTCACCGCAGTGCAGCTTTGAAAACAACGATAAAATCAGTGCGGATATTGCTTCATGGTGTATGGCAGAAGGATATATTGATTATATCTGCCCGCAGTTATACGTAAGCGAAAACCACCCTACTGCACCATTTGATGAATTGGCAGTAAGGTGGAAGGAAACAGTCAAAAACAGTAATGTCATGCTGCTCTACGGACTTGGACTCTATAAAGCAGGAACAGATGCCGATAACGGAAGCTGGCTGTCAAGCGACAGCAATCTCAGAAATCAGATCGAGATGATCCGCGGGCTTGGCTGTGATGGCTTTGTATTCTATTCCTATGATTATCTGGAAGCCAATGCCACAAACAAGGAGGTCAGAAACGCTATGGCAGTGATATGACCGTTATGGATTCCTCAACCCCTTGGGATATTTGTTTTTCAGACGACCGGAGGAGCATTTTCCGTAGCCGAGTGTCATGCCGCAGCAGGCAACCGCCGTATATCCGTCATCTGTATTGCTATCAATTTCATATCCTCTCAGAAAGCTGCCGACTCTTTCGTCATCAAGCGACAGTTCCAACACCCGATGGAATTGTCCCGTCCGGTATGCCATAAACAGTGCGTGAGCCGGCTCAAAGCGGTTCTTCTTCCATTCACCGGCAAGAAGTCCCGCTCTGATGACGCCAAGTCCGTTCAAGTCCGGCAGTTGATCGGGAAGAAGGAACAGCTTGTCGTTAATGATCATCTTTCTGCCATGCGGTACGCTTATCAGAATATCGTTCAAGGCATCTCCTGCCATCTTATCGGCCGAAACGGAACGTGCGGCTGTATTTCGTTTGCCGTTCTTTGTTTTTGCGGCAGCTTCGTCGGAGGATAACGCATAGCCGTCATATTCTTTACGGTTGGTATCCTCACGCCGATGCAGCTTCGCAGCAAAATGCCCTTCGCCGCCCTCGAGCGGTGTGATACGGACAGCACACGAAAGCTCTGTTTTTCTCCCAAACGGCTCATGAACCTCACATGGTTCAAAATCCGGATGCTCAGCCAGAAAACGTGTGATGACACCTTCGTTTTCTTCGTGTGAAAAGGTACAGGTGGAATAGACAAGCACACCGCCTTTTCTGACTGCTCCGGCAGCAGAGCGCAGAATGGAAAGCTGGCGTTCGGCGCAGGACAGCTTGTGTTCATACGTCCATTCGGCAGCGGCATTATGGTTCTTGCGGAACATACCCTCCCCCGAACACGGTGCATCTACCAATACTCTGTCAAAAAAACCTGCCAGTTTTTCACAGAGTATCTCCGGATAACAGGAGGAAACCACACCGTTTGCAATACCCATTCTCTCATAATTGGACAGCAAAATCTGTGCACGGCTTTTGACGACCTCGTTTGACCACAACAGACCTGTACCGCCGAGAGCGGATGCAATTTGGGCGGATTTTCCGCCGGGGGCACTGCAAAGATCCAGTACGCGATCTCCATGCTGTACATCAAGCAGTGTCACGGCAGCAGAGGCTGACGGCTCCTGAACATAAAATGCTCCTGCACAGTGGAGCGGGTGGCTGCCGATTCCCTGCACGTCAGACGGTATGTAGAAATTCAGCGGATTAAATGGGCTTTGTTCCATTTTGAAGGGCAGCAATCCGCAAAGCTCCACCGCATCTGTTTTCAGACGGTTCACGGTGACTCCTCTGTATGGCGGGTCATCCTTCAGCGCGGCATATTCTGAATAATCTGTGCCGAGCAATTCCTGCATTTCGGCTATAAACTGTTCTGGAAGGATAAGCATAGCTTCATCTCCGATAGCAATAAAAAAAGTGCATTTTTCATACTCACGGAATACTCCGTCAGATCATGGTTATAATAAAAGGCAGAAGGACGGTGATAACCATGAGTAAAAAAACCAAAAAGACCAACGCCCATTCTGATGATCACAAGACCTCAGAAGAAAGCACGCACGAGAGCGGTAAAGAGCCGTATTCCGACAGTGGTGAACAATTCGATTCCTACTACGGCGACTGAGCAGACATACCGGAATAAACTTACTCGGAAGATTCCGAGTAAGTCTGATGTACTGCATAGCATCAAAGGCAGCGAAGGCATATTCGCTGCCTTTTAAAAACGTGCTACAATGAAAAGGTATGAGGAAGCAGTTCTCCAAGCTTCAGCATTTTATATTCTTCCCTGCTTTTTGCCAGAATGACGATAAAATCTCTGCCGCAGAATTCTGACATAAACTGCCTGCAAACACCGCACGGTGAACAGTAGCGCGACAAAACTGCATTACCGCCCACCTCCGGACCGCCTGCCACTACCAAGGCGGTAAAATCCTTATGCCCCTCCGCCACCGCGTGGGAAAATGCGGTGCGCTCGGCACATATCCCCGCAGGATAGGACGCGTTCTCAACATTGACTCCCGTATAGATGCTTCCGTCCGCGCAAAGCAGTGCGGAACCAACCATGAATTTGGAATACGGTGCGTATGCGTGTTTTCTTGCTGCAAGCGCCCGATCAATCAGTCCTTTGATTTCGTTGATCGTCATCATAGGTATTACTCCGATATTACAATTGTACCCTGTGGAGTATCTTTGATGGTGACTCCTCTTGCTTTCAGTTCATCGCGGATTCTGTCGGCTTCTGCCCAGTTTTTGTTTTTACGGGCTTCACTGCGCTGCTCAATGAGCTGCTGCACATCGTCTGCGATCTCATTCTTTTTGGTGTAGAGCAGTCCCAGAACATCGGCAAGCTCATTATAAAGGCTCAGAGCAAAGTCACAAAGCTCCTTAGAAGGCTGTGTACGGGCATTGATATTGGAATTGATATCCCTTGCCAGCTCAAAGAGCGCAGAAATTGCGTCTGCGGTATTGAAATCATCGTCCATAGCGGTGATAAAATCGTCTTTATGGGTAATCAGTAGAGCTTTGACAGCCTCTTCTCCGTCCTTCTCTCCTGCCTGTGTATTAGCAGCAAGATAGCTCAGATCGTCACGGCAGTTATAAAGGCGCTCCAGAGCAGCTTTGCACTGTTCGATAATGTCCACTGAATAGTTGATCGGACTGCGGTAATGTGAGGAAAGCATCAGATAGCGTATGGGTTCATAGCCGTATTTTTCGGCAACATCGCGCACGGTAAAGAAGTTTCCTAACGATTTGGACATTTTGCGGTTATCTACGTTGATATACCCGTTATGCAGCCAGTAATTCGCAAACGGTACACCGTTGCAGCATTCACTCTGTGCAATTTCGTTTTCGTGGTGCGGGAAAATCAGATCCTGACCACCGCAGTGGATGTCAATGGTTTCGCCCAGATAACGCTTTGCCATTGCAGAACACTCAATGTGCCAACCGGGTCTGCCCTGTCCCCACGGGGAGTCCCATGAAGGCTCACCGGGCTTAGCACCCTTCCACAATGCAAAATCCATCGGGTCTTCCTTGGTTTCACCGATACTGATTCTTGCGCCCGCTTCCAGATCCTCAAGCGGCTGATGAGAAAGCTTGCCGTACTGTGAAAAGCGGTTGGTGCGGAAGTATACATCTCCGTATTCGGTGGAATAGGCATATCCCTTTTCTTCCAGTGACTGTATCATCGCAATAATACCGTCAATGTTTTCGGTTGCTTTCGGGTGGACGCTGGCATCACGCACGTTAAGTCCTGCCGCATCTTTTTTATATTCAGCAATATACTTTTGTGAAACCGTAAGATAATCGCTGTTTTCCTCATTAGCGCGTTTGATGATCTTATCGTCAATATCCGTAAAATTCTGTACATAGGTGACCTTCATTCCCCTGTATTCAAGGTATCTTCTGAAGGTGTCAAACACACATATCGGACGGGCATTGCCGATGTGTATGTAGTTATACACAGTAGGGCCGCAGGCATAGATTTTCACCTCTCCGGGTGTAATGGTCTTTAGCTCCTCTTTCTTTCTTGTCATCGTATTGTAGACTTTCACTGCAATCTTCCTCTCCTGAATGTCAAATAATATAATAAGCACATTATATGCTCTTTGGAATGATGGATAACAGCAACCACTCTGACGCTGCACCGACAGAAATGCTCTGCCGATGCAGTGTCAGACGGATTTAACTCTTATTTTTGAGCTTCGCTTCTATCGTATGAAGCTCCCGTTCTATCCGGCACAGATCCTGATAAAGCGGGTCGGTAAAATGAATCTGGTCAAGATTCTCCGGCTTGACACCGTTGACTCTTACTACTCGGGCAGGTACACCGACAGCCGTAGCATTATCAGGCACTTCTGTAAGCACTACCGCGCCTGCGGCAATTCTGGCATTATCCCCGACCCGGAAGGGTCCCAGTATCTTTGCGCCTGCGCCGACCAATACATTATTGCCCAGCGTCGGGTGTCGCTTACCGTGATCCTTACCGGTACCGCCGAGAGTCACATTCTGATAGATGGTGCAGTTGTCACCGATCTCGGCTGTTTCTCCGATCACAACACCCATACCGTGATCAATAAACAGTCCCTTGCCGATGGTAGCGCCGGGATGAATCTCAATACCGGTTTTATAGCGGGCGCGCTGGGAAATCAGCCGCGCTATAAACTTCATATTATGACGATAAAACCAGTTGGAGCGCCTGTATGCCCGCACAGCCTTGAAGCCTGAATACAAAAAATATACCTCTGCCCTGCTTCTTGCGGCAGGGTCACGCTTCATGATGGAATCAAGTTCGTCCTTCAGATTTTGGAACAATCGTATCACCACACTTTGAACAATCTTATGGAAAGGGATACCCCTTACAAAAAAACGCACCTCGGCGCCAGCAGCGTCGGGGTGCAGTAATATGCACGGTTCCACCCGTATTCAACAGCAGAAATACTGTCCTCATTTGCCGGTAACGGCGGCTCACCGCACGGGAATAATCAATACACGGTATTTTTCCTCCCGCAAGCTCAAAGGTGCATTTCACGGCGGCTTGTGGTGCTTTCACAGCATGCAGCACCTCTCTGAAACAAACCCTTCTCCGTTACTTCTCCTTATCACAGCCATCCTCTTATATGTACATTATACTACATGATCCGGGAAATGTTAATAGTTTCCGGAAAATTATTTTGCATTTTTGATAAATCTGAAATTCTGTATCAGGTAAATGACTCCCGAAATCAGGGTCAGCAGCACAGAAAGCCATATAAAGCTTTCATCAGCGATCGTTATTCCTATCGTTACAGTATCTGTATGCTCCATAGAAATGATTCCCATTTTGTTCAGTTCCAGAATATATTGCAGCAGCATCACAACCATTACTGCGATCATCTGACTGACTGTCTTTGCTTTTCCCCAGTTATTCGCTGCTACAACCTCTCCCTTTGCCGAAGCTACCAGACGAATGGACGTTACCAGAAACTCACGGAACATGATAATGATCAATGCGACAGAACTTGTCAGTCCCAGCTCCACAAAACAGGCATAAGCCGATAGGATCATCACCTTATCGGCAAGGGGATCTGCAAATTTTCCGAAATCGGTAATCATGTTGTATTTTCTGGCAATTTTGCCGTCAAGGTGGTCTGTGTAGGCTGCCACGCTGAAAATGATAAGCGCGATCAGATAATGATGCGGCACAGCAGGCATCAATAGGAAGAAAACATAAAACGGCACTAAAATGAGCCGGAGCAGTGTCAGCTTATTTGGCATATTCATAAAGGAGGATTCCTTTCAAATTATTGATGATACCGTCAGCAGACCGTACCGTTATATGTTCCCACAAGGTCACAATCGAGGGTATCGGTGATCTGAACCTCTACCACATCGCCGATACGGGGTTTCTGATCTTCGGTCATGATAAACACCTTGCCGTCAACCTCGGGGGCATCTGCCTTTGTCCTGCCGAAGAAGCATTCGGCAATGCGGTCAAATCCCTCACAGATCACTTTAACCTTTTTTCCGATATATTTCTGTGCATTTTCTGCCATAATCATCTGCTGCTGTTCCATAATAATTTCCTGACGGTGTTTTTTGACGTTCTCATCGAGCTGTCCCTTCATTTTAGCCGCAGGGGTGTCCTCTTCGGCAGAATATGCAAAGCAGCCTAATCTGTCAAAACGGATATCATTGACAAACTGTGAAAGTTCTTCAAATTCCTCCTCTGTTTCTGAGGGAAAACCTGTCATCAGAGTGGTGCGAATCGTGATATCAGGAATACGCTCGCGCATTTTATGGATAAGCGCCGTAAGAATTTCCCTGTCACCGCGTCGGTTCATCAGTTTGAGAATTCTGCGGTTGCAGTGCTGGAGCGGAATATCAATGTATTTCAGGATCTTGCTTTCTTCAGCAATGGTATCGATCAGCTCGTCCGTCATGCGCTCCGGATAGCAATACAGAACACGCAGATATTTTACGGAATCAATTCTGCATAGTTGCCTGAGAAGCTCGGCAAGCATTGGCTTTCCCGCAAAATCCTCACCATAGCGGCTGGTATCCTGTGCAATCAGAATCAGCTCCTTGACACCCTTTTCGGACAGTTCCCGGGCTTCTTTCAGAATATCGTCCATCGGACGGCTGCGGAAGCTGCCGCGGATCATCGGAATCGCACAATAGGTGCATTTATTGTCGCAGCCCTCGGCAATTTTGAGATAGGCATAATAAAAGGGTGTTGAACGCACTCTTCCGCCGCATAGCGCAAGGTTGGCTTTATTGGGAAAAAGCTCCTGCTTCTTATTGGCAAGCACATCATTGACAACCTGCGCAATCTGATTGTTTGCACCGATACCGATCACGGCATCCACTTCATAAAGCTCCTTCATGACCTCGCGCTGATACCGCTCTGCAAGACAACCGGTAACAATGATCGCACGAATTTTTCCCTCTTTTTTCAATTCGGCAAGCTCTAAAATCTCGTCTATGCTTTCCTGCTTCGCATCTTCAATAAAGCCACAGGTATTGACTATGGCAACCTCACACATTGCGGGGTCCGCAACCAGTTCAAATCCGGCTTCCTTTAGTGTAAAAAGCATCATCTCGGCATCTACTCTGTTTTTGGCACAGCCAAGACTAACCATTCCAACTCTGACACCCATTTCTTTCACATTCCTTTGCAGAAAACTTTCAGATCCGTCTGAACAAAAGTAAAGGCAGCACTTTCAGACAAATTCTGATAAGCACTGCCATTTATTATATCAAATTGTATTCGATGTTTCAATAGTAATTTCTGATATAATTGTAAATCCGAAAAAACAGTCAGCAAATCTATCCTTCCTGTTCGTCCTCAAAGGTACACAGAGCGTCCTGAATGTCAGACCAACGATACCCCATGGTCCGGAGGGCATTAACCGTTTTTAATCTGCTTTTTTCATCGGAAAGTCTGCGGGCATACTTCGTTTCCAACAGGCGGACGATCTGTTCAACGGGGTCAGGTGCCAGCTCGTCCAGTATTTCTTCGGCAAGATCGCGGTCAATGCCCTTTTTGAGCAGCTCATACATCGTTTTCTGAACTGAACAGCATTTTTTTTCGAGAAGCTGCGCAGCATATTCGCGGGCAAAGCTCTCATCATCGATCAATCCGAGTTCCTCCAAACGCTGAACGGCGCTTTCCGCAGCTTGTTCACCATAAAGCGGAATCAGCTTATCGGAAAGCTCCTTGCTGGTGCGAGGACGGTACTCGATCAGATAAAGTGCTTTTTCCTTTGCACGATTTGCATCAGAAGCTTGCAGCAGCTCGTGCAGATCATCATCAGTGATCTCAGAGCCGGTTTGATAACCGTATGACAGAAGTGTCATAGTATCTACACTGAGAGCATATTCTCCGTCAATAAAAAGAGCTGTCATCCCTTTTTTGCGTTCTTCGGCGGCAGTGATCATCATCGTTTATTCCACCATAATGTCAATATCCACATCTGAGGTGCGGGCAGCTCCGGTTTCATCGGCAGATGGAGTATCCTGACCTGCTGCACTGCCGTCATCAGAGCCACTGTCGGCAGCCGCTGACGATTTTGCAGTCTTTTTGGAACCCTTGCCTGCTTTAGCAAAAGAGAGCTTGTCCTTGTTTGCCAACAGTTCTTCCTCGATCTGTTTGGCTACATCGGGATTATCTTTGAGATAGATTTTTGCATTATCTCTGCCCTGAGCGATTCGCTGGTCATTATAGGAGAACCATGCGCCGCTCTTTTTGATGATATCAAGCGTGACAGCCAGATCAAGCAGTTCTCCGACTCTGGAAATACCCTGACCATACATAATATCAAACTCCGCTTCACGGAACGGCGGCGCAATCTTATTCTTGACAACCTTCGCGCGGGTTCTCGAACCAACAACCTCTCCGCCGACCTTCAGGGATTCGATTTTTCTGATATCGATGCGGACGGAGGAGTAGAATTTAAGTGCCCTGCCGCCGGGGGTCGTTTCAGGATTGCCGAACATAACCCCTACCTTCTCACGAAGCTGGTTAATAAAAATAGCAACGCAGTTGAGCTTAGAGATAGAACCTGCTAATTTGCGCAGTGCCTGCGACATCAGACGTGCCTGCAAGCCAACGTGTGATGCTCCCATATCACCTTCGATCTCCGCCTTCGGTGCAAGAGCGGCAACGGAGTCTACTACGATGATATCAATGGCACCCGAACGAACAAGTGCTTCGGTGATCTCAAGTGCATCCTCGCCTGTATCCGGCTGAGAAACCAAAAGAGCGTCAATATCAACGCCGAGCGCTTTGGCATATATCGGGTCGAGTGCGTGTTCCACGTCAATAAAGGCTGCAATTCCACCGCTTTTCTGTGCTTCCGCTATACAATGAAGCGCCAGCGTCGTCTTACCTGAGGATTCGGGTCCGAACACCTCTATGATTCTTCCCTTAGGCAAACCGCCGATGCCGAGTGCAAGATCAAGGGAAAGCGACCCGGTAGGGATAGCGTCCACCTGCATGGCTGCATTCTGACCAAGACGCATAACTGCGCCTTTTCCGAACTGCTTCTCGATCTGTGCAAGTGCTGTGTCAAGTGCTTTTTGTTTATCAAATGCCATTGTATTTCAATCCTTTCGATTTTTCTTTGCTGTATTCTCTCTGAAATAGATTATACTACATTTGTCTGCGAAATTTCAAGATGCTGCGGTAAAAAATCGAACAAATTTTCTATTTTTTAGTACCAATTATTACCCTATCAAGGTCTTGTATGTCTTTAAGAACAGTAATATTGACGATGTTGTTCATCATGAGCAGCCGACTTACTGCCTGCGCCTGTTCTTCGCCGATTTCGAGCACGACTGTTCCTCCGCTTCTGAGCTTATCGAGCCACAGCTCTGCAATGGCTCGATAAAAGGTCAGTCCGTCATCACCGCCGTCAAGTGCGCTGCGAGGCTCACACTGCACCTCGGTTTGCAGATTCGACAGCTCATCTGATCGGATATAGGGCGGGTTGGAAACGATCAGGTCAAAACAGCCATCTTCAAACCGATTGTATGCAGAAAAAACATCAGCCTGTAGGGGCTTTACATTCGCTGCATGATGAGCTGCAATATTTTTTTGCAGAAAGCAAAAGGCTTCATCATAAAGCTCCAATGCAGTGATATCCGCGCGGGGATAATCCCCCGCAAGGGTAATCGGAATAATACCGCTGCCGGAACAAAGGTCAATAAGCTTCGGACAATCGTTTTTGCCGAGCGCAGACATGCACGCTCTTACGGCAACCTCTGTATCATCGCGGGGAATCAGCACACCCTCACCCACATCATACTCACGCCCCATAAAAATCTGTCTGCCTGTAATATATTGAAGCGGCACACCGGCAGCACGCCGCTCTACAGCCATAATAAAACGTGATTCATCGTCTTTGTCGGGAGATTGTGTTCTGAGTGCCGGAAAATCGTAATGCCGTATTCCCAGAATATCCGATATAAGACAGCGTACCTCATAAGGCACGCTGTCCTGATCGCACAATGCTTCTTTCAGCTTTTGATTTGCATAGATATAAAGCTCCTGATAGGTCATTCCGATGCTTCACCACCGATTGAATCCGATTTTTTTATTCTCTTACTGTCGGATTTCTTCTTCTGAGAGCAGCACTCAATGATATCTTCACCGTTTTCGGGAATAACATCCTTCATGGCAGCAATTGCAACCTCGATCATATCATCCTTCGGCTCTTTGGTTGTAAGATGCTGCATCCAGACACCGGGGGCAGCAATGATACGGGTCACAGCGTTATCGTGTTTACCGCAGATCTTGATCAGCTCATAGCCGATTCCCACGGTAACAGGCAGCAGAAGAATCTTGGTACAGGAGCGCAAAAGCACGTCCGTAAAGGGAATAAACAGTCCGATAATGATTCCAACGATCAGCATAAGTACCATGAAGCTTGTGCCGCAGCGAGGATGAAACCGGATCTGCTTTCTGACATTCTCAACTGTCAGCTCCAGTCCGTGTTCATAGCAAAAAATGGTTTTATGCTCTGCGCCGTGATACTGAAAAACCCGCTTGACATCTTTATTCAGCGTTACAAGAGCCATATAGACAAGAAACAGAATAATTCTGATAATACCTTCAAATGCCGAACGCCAGATAATGTGATCGTTCATAAAGCTGAATGCGGGCACGGAAGCTGTGAGATTGAACAGCCATGTCGGAACAAAATAGAACACGCCCACACAGAATATGATAGCAAGGATCATAGCGACTGTCATGATAATATTGACCATTTTATCCCCAAAATGCTTATCCAGCCAGAGATCAAATTTGCTCATTTCTTCTTCGCTGTCATCTTCACCATCGAGAGCTTTATCGGCTGAAAGCATCAGAGCTTTATTGCCTGTAACGAGAGAATCTATCATATTGGCAACGCCGCGCAAAATCGGAATACGCAGTATCTTATACTTTCTGACCAGATTAAGCGGCTCAATTTCTTCAAGCTCAATGCTGCCGTCTGATTTACGCACGGCTACGGTGGATTTTTTTGGTCCCCTCATCATAATACCCTCCATCAGTGCCTGACCGCCGATAGAAGTGACAAGCTTTGTTTTCTGTTTTTTCATATTGTGCGTACTTCCTTTCTTGATAGGGAACTGTGAAGAAATATGTTTTCAACTGATACTTATGCAGTGAGTGAATAGGCAAGAAAAAATGAAAAGCTTTTGATAAACAGTTCCTGAACTGTATTATGTATCCGCAGAGGAATCGGATGAAATATCGGTTCCGTTGTCGGAAATGCTTTCCGCAGGCTTTTCTTCTTCGAGCAGCGGCAGTGTAATGGTGACGGTCGTGCCCACATTTTCGGTGCTGTCAATGTCGAGTGAACCGTTGTGCAGCTTCATGATCTCATCTGCCACGGCAAGACCGATGCCGGAGCCTCTGACTGTCTGATTGGCTTTATAGAATTTCTGCTTGACCTTTGGCAGATGCTCTGCCGGAATACCGCAGCCATGGTCGGCTATGGTAATGATGACATTTTTTTCCGTCTGTTCTACCGTAATGGTAACGACTCCTCCGGAATCGGAATACTTGAGCGCATTATCAATAATATTGATAAACACCTGCCGCAGACGGTTTCTGTCGCCGATCACAGCGGGCAGTATATCGGGTTCTTCATAAACAATGTGCTTATTCTCTTTATTGGCGCGGTCACGCTGCATATAAATGGATTCATCAAGCTCTGCCAGAATGTCGATCTTATCCATGATCAGCACCATTCTGTCCTGCTGGATACGGGAAAAATCCAGCACCTCTTCTACAATGCAGTTCAGCCGTTCGGTTTCTTTGATAATAATGCTCAAGCCCTTTTCAAGCGTCTGAGGGTCACGGCAGTTATCAAGCTGCATGGTTTCCGCCCAACCCTTGATAGCTGTCAGAGGGGTACGAAGCTCATGCGAAACAGATGAAATAAAATCGTTTTTCATCTTATCCGCTGTGCCAAGTTCACCTGCCATATAGTTAATAGTATCGCACAGGTCGCCGATCTCATCATCGTAAAACTTGTTGATCCTCGCGTTGAAATCTCCCTGTGCTATTTTCTTTGCGGTTATACTGATATCCCTGACGGGGCGCACAATCGACTGCAAAAAATAAGTACTTGATACAACAATAAAAAACAGGATCAGCAAACCAAGCACACACACCGCAACGATTGCAATGAACACCTTGCGGTCGGCAGCCTCAAGCGACACAACATAGCGTATCGCACCTACGGATTCACCGTTATTGTTATATATGACCCGCGTGAGAGCCATTACATTCTCGCCCGAGCTTAATGCACCGTGCCAGTCGGCATACTCATCTCCCGCAGCGATCGCTGCTTCGTAATCAGGCATCTTCTGGGCGTTGTCGGGCGCGAATCCGGTGGAGGTGATCAGAACGCTGCCGCTGCTGTCTATGACCATCAGCTCCATTAACTCTTTATCCGGAAAGTTTTCTACATAATCCCTTGCCGTTTCAGTAAAGTTACTATAATCACTGAAAATATTGACAAGCTCGGACGAGCGGCCGTTCAGTACCTGAAAGATACCATTGTAATAAAAACTCTGTACGACAATGGCAAGCGCAATCGTCAGCACAAACAGAATGATAAATATAACGCCAAAGGTATTGATTACCCATCTTTTTGTAATGCCCTTCAATCCATTCACGCTCCGAATCTATAATTCCGCTTTTCAGCGCACGGCAGAGCTGCCGCTGTTATGCCTCCCACTTGTAGCCAAGTCCCCATACAGTGACAATATATTTCGGAGATGAAGGGGTATCCTCTATTTTCATTCTGAGCCGGCGGATATTAACGTCAACAATTTTTTCTTCACCGACATAGGCACTGCCCCAGACATATTTGAGAATCGCGCTGCGGTCAAGTGCTGTTCCGGGATTGGAGAAAAAGTATTCCATGATCTGAAATTCGACCTGTGTCAATTCGATCAGCGTGTCGTTCTTTACAAGAGAATGATTTTTAAGATTCAGAGTAAAAATACCGGAGTGAATCTCTTCCTGAAAGTTGTTTTCGCTGCGCATTTCAGCAATGGCGATTCTTCTGTAAAGTGCATCGACCCGCGCGACCAGCTCTGTAGGACTAAAAGGCTTTGTGATGTAGTCGTCTGCTCCCAGCATCAGACCGGATACCTTATCCATCTCCTGTGTTCGTGCCGACAGCATGATGATACCGAGGTCACCGTTTTTCTTTCTCAGTTCCTTGCAAACCTGCAAGCCGTCCTTTTCGGGCATCATGATATCAAGAATTACGATATCAAAGTTGCCGTTTGCTTCGTCGTATTTCTGAATTGCCATGGCACCGTTTTCTGCCTCGGTTACGTTGTATCCTGCACGTATAAGGTTAATGACAACGAACTCTCGGATCGCTGTTTCATCTTCTGCAATCAATATGTTTTTCATGTGCCTGTGCCTCCTTTTTGATTTACTGCTGTCTGACCCAGAGGGGACATACTGCTTCGAGTACTTGATTTTTTGTCAGATTCAGGGAATCCCTGGATTCGGTGGTGCATAATTCCGCGGCAAATACAGCGTTTGTGACAGATTTGGTAACAGATTCAAGAAGAAGTGCTCCTGTCTTGTCCATTTCATTCCATTCTGTATCGGTATAGCGGCTGATCACCAACAGCTTGTCACCGCGTGATGTGGTCTTACTATTCCAGACGTAAAAGGTAAGCTGACGTGTATCTGAACTTAACAGTGCCGTTACAGAGCTGTTTTTCCAGTTTTCGGGCATAACGAAATAGTAGCCGTCATTATAATTGATGACGGTGCTCAGCTTGGTGGTAAGTGTATCATCTGCCGTAAGGAGCTGTTTCCAGGTTGTAAGACTGCAAATGGCAGAGGTATCTTCATCAGCAGACGATGCCATCTGCGTGACCACAGGTACTTCTATGATCCCGTCATTATCGGCATCTCTTGAAATAACAGTGTCCTTGCGGGTGGTAGGATTGGAAAAAACACCGTTGTCCGCCTGTGTGAGCAAGGGATTGACAATCTGGTTTTCTTCCTGACTGAAGTACAGGATCTGAGTGGAAATCAGGTCACCGCTTTTTTCTCCATCCAGTACAATACCCTTTCGGTTTTTGTCAATATAGCCTACAGATACATTGGTAAAGGAGGTAATTTCCGGATCAAGCTCTGCACCGTATCTGCTGATCGGCCGTTTTTCCTGCTCCGAATATTGGTATACAGTTGCACTTGCCGATTTTTTCTGACTTGCCAAAGACAGAAGTATGATTTCCGGCAGTGAATCACCCGTAATATCCTCCAGAACCAGTTCCGTGTATGTATTATCGATCACCATCTCATAGGAAGAATCGGGAAGCAGGGAATATGCAGTCAGCGCAAACTGGTCAGGGGTATATGCCTTCCAGCCGATAAACAGCTCATCGCTTCCATCGCCGTTGATATCAGCAAACAAAAGCCTGTCCACACCCGCAGCACTGCTGCTGTATGTACCGATACATTTCCAGGTATTATCGCTGTAGGAAATCAATGATACATAGATTTCGGGACTTCCCTCTTTTGAATACAGTGCTACAGATATCTCTTTATTTTCATATTCTTTCATGGTAATGGCAGAACGATAAGCTCCGCTCTGAGGATATTTGAGTGTGTATCTTCCGCCGGCTTCCGCTGTAATGATATCCTGAATTTCCGCTTTATCACCTGTCGGGCGCGGCGGTCGGAGCAGGGCATCTTCGCTGAAAGCCGCCTCTGAACAGCCCGACGAAATCAGCAGCACGGTCAGCGCAAGCAGTATTGCTATCGTTCTTCTCCATTGTGTCATTTTTTTTGAATATCCGTGATGGACGATCAAGTAAACTCACCTCCCGCAGAAACATACGGTTCGTCACTGTTCCTCCGGATTCTGTGCCGGAACAGCGGCTTTTTCCACGATAATAAACTTTATTTTTATACCTTCATCGGAAAACATCTTTTCATGTTCGGTGATGATATTAGGCTCATAACCGGACGCATGGAGATCATAGGTCAAATATTTTACTGCAAAGCCGCACTCCCGGAAATAGCCCAGACTTTCCTCAAAAAGCTCATCATCATCTGTCTTGAAGTGAATTTCCCCGCCGTCTTTAAGAAAAGTTCGGTAGTGCATCAACTGACGCGGATGGGTCAGGCGGCGTTTTTTATGCTTGACCCTCGGCCATGGATTACAGAAATTGATATAGAGCCTGTCGGCAGTATCATCGCTGCCAAGCATCATATCGATCCGTTCAATGTTATGTGCCGTCAGCAGAACATTGTCAGGTTCTCTGCCTGCCGATGCAAATGCACGTTCTACATTTCTTTTGGCAAGTCCGAGCATTTCGTACTTGATATCTATGGCAAGATAATTGATATCGGGATTGGCAAGTGCGGCCTGCGAAACAAAACCGCCCTTTCCGCAGCCCAGTTCAATATAAAGCGGCTGCGGCTTCTGAAACCGTTCTTTCCATCTGCCTTTTACAGAATCCGGGTTCTGTTCAAAGAAGCTGCTCGCCTCCAGCTCCGGTCTTGCCCATGGTTTATGTCTGATTCTCATAGCCTCACGTTCCTGTTTCTGAATGATGATGATCACGTTCTGTAATATATCTTAACTAATAGATTATATCAAACACCCGTTCAATTTATTTTCTTTGAAAGAATTATAAAGGCAATTTTTCTCCATAAAAACAAGGGAAACACTGATTCCATCCGGTACTCCTGCCGCACAGCCGGTTTTTTCGTCAGAGTGTAACAAAAATGAGCGCAGGAAACCGGACGGGTTTCAGGCGGATCTGGTGCAAAATAACGAAAAATGCAGGCGTAAGATGTACTGAGCCGTAAGGCATGATTGAATCAGTGTTTCCACAAAACGTTGTATAATCGAATACAATATTCCTGAACGATTATTAAGAATTGATATATGCAAGCAGTGCTTCTGTTTTATCAAGCTGCTCCCATGCAGTATCCGGACGTCCGAAATGTCCGTATGAGGAAAGCTTTTTATAGTCAGGCTTCTTGAGATGGAGTTCCTTGATAATGGCTGCGGGTCTGAGGTCAAATACATGATCGACCGCTTCTGCGAGCTTATCATCAGATACCCTGCCCGTGCCGAAGGTTTCCACCAGAACCGATATAGGCTTTGCAACCCCGATTGCGTAAGAAAGCTGGATCTCACACTTTTTTGCAAGACCGGCTGCCACTATATTTTTGGCAACATAACGCGCAGCATAAGCGGCACTTCTGTCTACCTTTGTCGGGTCTTTGCCTGAAAATGCACCGCCGCCGTGACGGGAATAGCCGCCGTAGGTATCTACAATGATCTTTCTGCCGGTAAGACCGGTATCCGCCGCAGGACCGCCGAGTACAAAACGTCCGGTAGGATTCACAAGGATTTTAGTATCCTCATCCATAAGCATATCCGGAATAATCGGGTTGATAACGTATCTGACAAGGTCACTGCGAAGAGAGGACATCCCTATTTCCTCTGAATGCTGTGCCGAAATCAGAATCGTTTCTATTCTGACGGGAACATCATTTTCGTCATACTCAACCGTAACCTGTGTTTTTCCATCGGGACGAAGATATTCGAGCAAACCGTTTTTCCTGACATCACTAAGTCTTTCGGCAAGCTTATGTGCATAGAAGATCGGCAGCGGCATATACTCAGGTGTTTCATCACAGGCAAAACCGAACATAATGCCCTGATCGCCCGCACCTGTTTTATCGAGCGAATCAGATTTGTCCTCACGATACTCTGAGGATTTATTGACACCTCTTGCAATGTCGGGCGATTGTGATGTAAGAGAAGAAAGAATGGCGCAGGTATTACTGTCAAAACCGTATTCGAGTGCGTTATAGCCTACTTCGCTGATTTCTTCTCTTGCGACCTGTTCAACGTTGACGCTTACCTTCGATGAAATCTCCCCCATGATATGTATCAGACCGGGGCAGGCAGTAACCTCACAGGCAACGTGAGAATCCGGATCTCCTTTGAGATATTCGTCCAGAATTGCATCAGAGATTCTATCACAAAGCTTATCTGGATGTCCTTCCGTTACGGACTCTGAAGTAAAAAAATAATGTGCCATTTGTTTTGTCCCCTTCTTTTGTTATTATTGATTGCCGGTATCGGCAGGAGCATGAAAAGCAGCCGCCCGGTACTACCGAACGGCTGTATATATTGCTCATCTTTCGGATATACCGCAGGATTTGGCACCTTACTTTGTCAAAAGCAGGTTGTCGGACTTCACAGGGCCTGTTCCCTCCGTCACTCCGGATAAGTTTTTTATTCAATTGCAGGGATATTATAGCACTATATCTGAATGGTGTCAATGGACAATCCGACAAATTAAGCCGTCTTTCGTCATGAAATCTATGAATAATGACTGTGATGGCTTTGCTTGAAATTTGTGGTAAAATTTGTTATCATAAATGGATTGCAATTTTGAATAAAATATAGGATAATAGAATAATAACAACAAGGAGGTAAAAAAATGGCCTATACCAAAAATATAGTAACGACGATTGCATTTATGATCGGCATACGCATGGATATTGTCAGGCAGATCGGAGAGGAGAATCCCGAGATCATTGCACAGCTTTGTGAGAATCAGGATTGTCGGGTCATCCGATATTTGTGCAAGCTTCGTACAAATCTGATGATGAATTTCAAAAAAACAGATACAGAAATGAAAACCAACCTTACCAATCTGGATAAGCTGCCATGGTTTGACACCAAAAATATTCTGCAACTGGAAGAATGGGGCTATCGGATTCTGAAATCAAACGGCTCTTCATCCAGATATATGGAAACCATCAATAAATATATCAGTGATAACATCAACCACTGTAAAAACCTGTTTCCTGAATATGTCAATTGGGATTACATCAAGGATCTGTTTATTATTCCCCGCTTTACACAGGAAAAGGTCATCAAGGCAGAGTTTGCCAAGTTTATGGCAAACAGGGATTATTATCCGTTCCAGCAATATATTCATTGGGAGCCTTATGACTGCGGCGGTATGCTGTATAATGACTCCAAGTTTTTTATGGTCGTTTACAGGCTTCATAATGATGTGTATATCACAAGATCCAATTATCGGGAAGCCGACAGCGATATCAAGGAAAAAATCTATCAGTTCATCAATGAAACCGACAGTGTTGAAATTGTTGTTGACTGCGAAAACTCCAATCCCTATAAGCTGTGCAGTGTAATTGCCGGTCTTAACCGTCATGAGATCGCCAAAATTCTGAAAATCATTTTGTTTGATGATGTTCACACCAATCCCGGCTGGGATATGATCGAAAAGTTTGTGCCGATTCCCGTTGAGCATATCATGGTGGAACGTGTGAAGGAACAAAAAAGTCTTGTTGATATAAAAATGACTGCAACCGTCTGTATGGAACACTATCAGAACAGGATTTCGTCCTTTATGCTGTTTTCAAGCGATTCTGACTATTGGGGGCTGATGTCGTCACTGCCGTATGCACATTTTCTGATGATGTTTGAGTATTCAAAGGTAAGCGAGGCAATCAAGCAGACGCTTTCACAGCATGAAATATTCTATTGTGCCATGGATGACTTCGGCACAGGCAAAATAGACGAGTTCAAGAAATTCGTTCTGTGCCGTCTGCTTAGAAAGTATCTGCCCGACCTGCTGCAATATAACGGAAAGGAATTAGTGTCTCAAATTTACAATGAAGCAAAAATCCCCGCCGAGCAAAATGAAATGGACAATTTCTATAAGAAATACATCAAGACGCTCCGGTTCGTTGCAGATGACGAAGGAAAAATGTATTTTGAAATCCAGAAATAACGACTTAGGAACTGTGAAGAAATAAATTTTCAATTGATGTTCAGAGCCTGTTGAACATCATAAAAAGCAGAATCCCTGAAGGATTTACCCACTTCAAGGATTCTGCTTTTGTGATTTGCTTTATAGTAATGTATAGCATCCTCAGCAGGATTACTGCATACCGTTCTGGGGCGCATTCTGCTGGAGCATCTGCTGTGCACGTGCTCTGAGGTCTGCCTGAGCATTAGCGGCGGGCACTACCCTCTGAGCCTGATTGGCAGCGGGGACTGCACCGGCAGGTGATCTGTCCATTTCACCGTCAACAACAAGCTCCTTAAGAGAAGTTGCAAGTCCTGCCATAGACTGAATCTCTGAGGGAATAATGATCTTGGTTGCTCTGCCGTCTGCAACCTTCTGGAAGGTTTCAAGGCTCTTGAGGGCGATGACCTTATCGGTAGGTGCCGCTTCATTCAACATCATCAAGCTGTCTGCATAAGCTCTCTGAATGGCATAGATAGCCTCTGCCTCACCTTGTGCCTCGCGGATCTTTGTCTGCTTGATCGCTTCTGCACGGAGAATAGCGGCTTCCTTCTGACCTTCTGCTACCAGAATCTGGCTGGTCTTTTCACCTTCTGCATCAAGGATTCTTGCACGGCGCTCACGCTCTGCCTTCATCTGCTTCTCCATGGCGATCTGAATCTCACGGGGCGGAAGAATATTTTTCAGCTCAACGCGCTTGACCTTAATGCCCCATGCGTCGGTAGCCTCGTCAAGGATCTCTCTGATTCTTTCGTTGATGTTATCACGGGAGGTCAGCGTATTATCCAGTTCGAGCTCACCGATAATATTTCTCAGTGTTGTTGCGCAAAGCGTTTCGATAGCCATGATCGGACGCTCAACACCGTATGCATAGAGCTTGGAGTCCGTGATCTGATAGTAGACAACCGTATCGATCTGCATGGATACGTTATCGCGTGTGATAACGGACTGCGGCTCAAAGTCTACAACCTGCTCTTTGAGCGATACCTTCCTTGCTATTCTGTCTACGAAAGGAACCTTAACGTGAATGCCTGTGCCCCATGTTCTGTAATAAACGCCGAAACGTTCAATAACGTATGCGTTTGCCTGCGGAACCACTTTGATATTGGCAACGATTACCAATATCAATACAACCAGCACGATAATAAAAGCGATCAATAAAGGATCCATAATTCAATACCTCTCTTTTTGTTTGTTTGTGTGTGTTATACCGGCTCAATGATCAGCTTGACGCCTTCAATGCGTTTGACCGATATCTCTGTACCGATAGGAAGAAGCGACTTATCCTCTGTGATGGCAGACCAGTCATTATTCTCAACTCTGACTCTGAGAATACCCATCTTATCATCAATCACCTTTGTCACCTTACCGATCTTGCCAATGTTCATATCTGCATTGGTAGGTGTCTTTGCAAATTCTGTCATTTTCCTGGCAATCGGTCGTGTCAAGGCGATCGCAACAATCGTAACAGCAAAGAAAACGATGATCTGAATGGTATAGTCCACCTTGCACAGTTCCAGTACCAGCGCAACCAGTGCGCCGAAAGCCGCCCATATTGAAATGAGCTGAACCTGAGTGGCCCATTCCAGCAGGCACGACACTACAATAACTGCAAGCCATATCCACAGCATATTTTTCACCTCCTTCAAAGTGATGTTTGTGTTGTGTGTGACGGTCAGATATTCACGAAACGGAACAACCGGCTTCTATCGCTGTATCACACGGAACATCTCCATTGTTTTCAGGAAACAGCTATCGCTTTTTCTTTTTGGCGGTGCGGGCTGTACCTGATTTTTTTGCAGTATTCCCTTTCGATGCCCGTATCATACTATCATATTTTTCAAACGAAATACCATACTTTTTTTCTTCTTCAGTAAGCTGTCTTGTCGGCTTACCCGACTGAGCAGCCATCTGCGTATGCTTTGTAGCCTTCGGTCTGATCAGACATTTCTTATCAAAACCAATAAGGTCATATCTGTGCTGTTCTGTGAGAGCCTCATAGACCAGATCATAATTTTTGGGATTCCTGTATTGGATCAAAGCTCTCTGCATCGCCTTTTCATGGGGATTCCTCGCCACATACACAGGCTTCATCGTGCGCGGGTCTACACCGGTATAATACATACAGGTCGAAATGGTAGACGGTGTGGGATAAAAGTCCTGTACCTGCTCGGGCATATATCCCAGATCTCTGAGATATTCTGCCAGTGCGATTGCCTCCTTTACCGTTGAACCGGGATGGGACGACATCAGATAGGGTACAAGATACTGCGGCTTGCCCAATTCTTTGTTGATCTGGGCATATTTTTTGCAGAAGCTTTTGTATACACTGTTTTCGGGCTTGCCCATATTGGCAAGAACCGCATCTGCAATATGCTCGGGTGCAACCTTGAGCTGACCGCTGATGTGATGTTCACACATCTCTCTGAAAAACGTATCGTCCTTGTCTGCCATAATATAGTCAAACCGTATACCTGAGCGGATAAATACCTTTTTGACCTTTGGAAGTGCCCGGAGCTTCCGGAGCAGCTCAAGGTAATCGGAATGGTCAACGATCAGGTTTTTACACGGCTTCGGAAATAAACACTGTTTGTTTGGGCATACACCCTTGGTAAGCTGCTTTTCGCAGGAGGTATGTCGGAAATTGGCTGTAGGGCCGCCGACATCGTGTATATATCCCTTGAATTCGGGATCCTCAATGATGATTTTTGCCTCTTCAATAATGGATTCGTGGCTGCGGGTCTGAATGATCCTGCCCTGATGAAAGGTAAGAGCACAAAAGCTGCACCCGCCGAAGCATCCTCGGTTACTGACAAGGCTGAATTTGACCTCCTTGATGGCATCTACCCCGCCGAGCGCCTCATAAGACGGGTGGTAAGAACGCATATACGGCAGGGCATAGACTCTGTCCATCTCCTCCTGTGAAAGTGGTCTGGACATGGGGTTCTGCACAATATAGACACCGTCATAGGGTTCAACAAGCACCTTCCCCGAAAAGGGGTCTGTGTTGGTATACTGGATATAAAAGCTTCTGGCATAGTTCAGCTTATCCGCCTTCAGGTCATCATAAGACGGCAGTGTAATATATTCGGGAATTTTCTCCAGCGTTCTGGTCTTGAATACGGTTCCGCTGATAAAGCTGATCTCACTGACAGGAATACCGCTGTCAAGCGCATGAGCAATTTCAGCAATGGAACGCTCCCCCATACCGAACGACAACAAGTCTGCCTGAGAATCCAGCAAAACAGAACGTTTCAGGGTATCATCCCAGTAATCATAGTGCGCCATGCGTCTTAAGCTTGCTTCTATGCCGCCGATAATGACCGGCTTGTCTTTATAGGTCTGCCGAATCAGATTCCCATAGACGGTAACGGCATGGTCAGGACGTTTTCCCATCACACCGCCGGGGGTAAAGAAATCCTTTGACCGACGTTTTTTTGATACAGAATAGTGATTCACCATGGAATCCATATTGCCGGAGGATATCAGAAACGCAAGACGAGGTTCACCAAACACATTGATGCTGGAAGCATCCTTCCAGTCCGGCTGTGAGATGATGCCGACACGAAAGCCCTCCGCTTCCAGCACACGGCTGATAATGGCCGGTCCGAAGGACGGGTGGTCAACATAAGCGTCGCCGATCACAAAAGCAAAATCGACATAATCCCAGCCCCGCTTCTGCATATCCTCACGGCAGATCGGAAGATAATCCTTCATGTTAACATCTCCGTTATCAGCGCGTTATTTTTTCAGAGCCTGCTCCCACTGATCCGGCTTAAAACCGACAAGTACGGTTTCACCGTCAATCAGCAGCGGACGCTTTACCAGCATACCGTCTGATGCAAGCAGCTCCAGCTTTTCTTCATCTGTCATTGCAGGCAGTCTGTCCTTGAGCTGCAGGGACTTATAGAGCAAACCGCTTGTGTTGAAAAATCTTTTGATCGGCAGACCGCTCGATTGTATCCATTTTTTCAGTTCCTCATAGCAGGGGCGGTCGGCTTTGATATCTCTGTCAATAAAGTCAAAGCCGTTTTCTGTAAGCCAGCGTTTTGCCTTCTGACAGGTTGTGCATTTCGGATAATTAACAAAGAGCATTTTAATGCACCTCACATTTTTTCTACGGCAATTATATCATAAATAAAACCGAATGAAAATACAAATTTATAAACTTTTCAAAAAAATTTATCGAAAAAAATCGCTTTTCGTTTCAGTACACGGATACTATACAGCAAACAGGGAATAATCGATTGCAGCTCTGGAGATAATATAACACAGGGTGAGTACGAAATGAAAAGAAGAATAAAATGTAACTGCTTTCTGTTTGCGGCAGGAGGACTGCTCTACGGACTGATCGAAATACTATGGAGAAGCTATACCCACTGGTCTATGCTGCTGACAGGCGGCTTCTGTTTTACTCTGCTTTATAAGGTTTTCAAAAAAATAAGCCTCTGCCCTGTTTACCTGAAATGTCTGATCGGAAGCGGCATTATCACTACGGTAGAATTCGTGTCGGGGTGCATCTTCAACAAATGGCTGAAATATGAGGTATGGGACTATTCCTCTCTGCCGATGAACTTCCGGGGGCAGATTTGTCTGCCGTACAGTATTCTATGGGGATTTCTTACTCTGCCCATCATCATGCTGTGTAATTTCCTGAAAAAGCGATTTCGGCTGTAACAACTCTCCGATTCCTTCCATTTTGTGTAAAACAGTATATGCTTTGGAGAAAATGGAAAATTATTTTTGAAAAATTGGTATTTTTTTGAAAAAATATTCTAAATCAACTTGAAGAACTATAAAAAAAATGCTATACTGAAATGTATGCTGCCGTACCTTTCAGTATTATATCGGGAGGTACGGCAAAATGAAAACAACAAACGAGTATGAGGTCTGTCCCGAAGCACCGCAGGAAGAGCCATCTCAGAGTGACGCAGGCTTAGTACAGAATCATATTCTGGAAACCGGCTCTATCGTCACGGACAGCGGCGGCTATACCGTGGAATGTATGACGATCATCGGGCAGATCGAGGGACATTATATCCTGTCGCCGCAGAATAAAACGACCAAATATGAGCATATTATCCCGATGCTTGTCGCCGTTGAACAGGAAGCAGGCATTGACGGGCTGCTGATTATCCTCAATACAGTCGGCGGGGACGTTGAAGCGGGTCTTGCGATTGCCGAGTTGGTGGCAGGCATGACAAAGCCTGTCGTATCACTGGTTTTGGGCGGCGGTCATTCCATCGGTGTTCCGATCGCGGCAGCGGCAAAAAAATCCTTTATTGCAAAATCGGCTACCATGACAATACACCCTGTCCGAATGAATGGGCTGATGTTGGGTGTTCCGCAGGCATTTGAATATTTTCAGAAGATGCAGCAGCGCATTACCGGCTTCGTTACCGCCCATTCCCGCATTTCTGCCGAACGCTATAACGAGCTTGCCATGAATACCGATGAACTTGTAATGGACATCGGTACCATACTGGACGGTCAGGAGGCTGTTGACGAGGGTATTATCGACAGCGTTGGTGATCTCAATGATGCCGTAAGGTCACTGTATGCCATGATCGATCAGAAAAAAGCATCGGGTAAGAAAAAGAGCGCAAAGGTAAAAGCAACAAGCAAAAAGACGATACCCCAAAAGCAAGGGAAACACTGAATCCATTGTCACGGACAACTCCGTGTTTCCTGAAACCGATAAGATCGGACGCGTTATAGTTATCAGTCGGTACATTTTTACAATCGCTGTACCGAAAAAATCGGCGGGTGAATAGTTTGCCCGCTCTTGACATATATTTTTTACGGCAGATGCATTTCTGCCGCAATCATAATGGAGGTACATAGCTTTATGAGTGTTTTTGAAGCGATCATTCAGGGCATCATTCAAGGATTAACGGAATTCCTGCCTGTATCCAGCAGCGGTCATCTGACGATATGCCAGCATCTGTTCGGAATGGACGACAACAACCTGTTCTTCTCGGTAATGCTGCATATCGGTACGCTCGCCGCCGTACTCGCTGTATATTGCAGGCTTGTTATCAAGCTTTTCAAAGCCTTGGTGGAAGTGATCAAGGACATTATCGCACGCAGATTCAAATGGAGTGAGCTGCGGGGCGAAAAGAACCTTGCTATGATGATCATCATCGGTCTGATCCCCCTCTTTCTGTTATTCCTGCCCATTCCGGGAACAGACATGAAGCTCAAGGATCTTGCCGACCTGTTTACCAAAGACGGCTATTTCATCATTATCGGCTGTGCACTCGTTGGAACAAGTGTGCTGCTGTTTCTGGGAGGCCGAAAGAACAAAGAGGTTGTTGCGGCTTCGGTTGCTGCCAACGGCAAAAATGCCAAAAAAGGCCGCCGCCGCATCAAAGTGCCCGATGCCATTATGATTGGTCTGGCACAGTGTGCAGCAGCACTCTTCCCCGGTCTTTCGAGATCGGGCACGACGCTTGCTGCAAGCGAACTGAGAGGTATCAACAAGCAAGTAGCCCTTGATTATTCCTTTCTGCTCGGTACGCCCGCTATTCTTGCGGCAGCACTCCTGGAATGCAAGGATGTTCT
Source organism: uncultured Ruminococcus sp. (assembly GCA_902773325.1). Classification (GTDB taxonomy): domain Bacteria; phylum Bacillota; class Clostridia; order Oscillospirales; family Acutalibacteraceae; genus UBA1213. The sequence continues at coordinate 373 of CACYDW010000036.1, read as the reverse complement.
GTTCCCGAAAGACGGCAGCAGCATTACAGTGGATTACTTTTGTGTTGTAATCGGCATGATCTTTGCGGCTGTAGTCGGCTTTATCGCCATCAAGCTGTTCAGGTGGCTTCTTTCAACCGACAGAATGTATATTTTTATACTCTATACCGGAATTGTCGGTCTGATCATTATAATCATGAGCATTATCGAGTTAGCCACAGGCGTTAACCTTTTCACCGGACTTCCGCTCCATTTCTGATTTATCGGGCAGCAGAGTGCTGCCCGATATAATTCATTTACATACTGTTTTATCCTAATATGGCAATTCATCACCGACCTCTATAGGTCGGTGATGAATTGCCAGTCAGCCGCAAGGCTGACTGTTTTGTTGACT
>CACYDW010000035.1 GCA_902773325.1 uncultured Ruminococcus sp. | reverse complement strand
TTGGCGCCAGCCAAGCGGCGTCTTCCGCCTCGCTCTGCGAAATTTTCCGCTCAAATCTTTTTCGCCCTGTCTATCTGATATTAGTATTACACCTGCGGTATCTGCTGCGTAATACAGTGAATATTGCCGCCGCCGATCAGAATATCTCTCGCATACACACCCACAACCTCACGGTCGGGAAACAGCTCCGAGAGTATTTCGACTGCCCTGCCGTCATTGTCATCGCCGAACTGCGGACAGACCACCGCGCCGTTGGCAATATAAAAATTGACATACGATGCCGCAAGCCGCTCACCCGGTGTTCTCGTGGGTTCGCCGTTCATATTGTCCAGACCGCTGCATTCCTCTGCGGTAATGGCAACGGGCTTCGGCAGCGGCAGCTTGTGAACGGTAATTGCTCTGCCCTTTGCATCGGTCGTATTGGCAAGCACCTCCATACACTTCTGTGACATGGCATACTGCGGGTCGGCGGGGTCGTCTGTCCATGCCAATACCACTTCGGCAGGTGCCGTAAACGCGCAGATATTGTCAATATGCTCATTCGTTTCATCAAGATAGATACCGCAGGGCAGCCAAATAATTTTTTTTGCTCCGAGATTGTTTTTGAGCTGCTGTTCTATTTTCTCTTTTGTGAGCCGGGGATTCCTGCCCTTACTGAGCAGGCAGGCTTCTGTCGTGATGACCGTACCCTCGCCGTCGGTATGAATCGAACCGCCCTCTAAAATAAAGCTGCGGCGGTCATAGGTATCAATATCCAGAGCGTCACAGAGCTTCCGCGCCATTTTGTTATCCTTATCCCAAGGAAAATACAAGCCGTCCTCCAGTCCGCCCCATGCGTTAAAGCCCCAGTCGATCCCCCTGAGCGTTTTGCCGTTGGTCACAAAGGTGGGGGCAACATCGCGCGCCCATGCATCATCGGATTCCATTTCGATGACCCTCACACAGTCGGGCAGCATTTCACGCGCACAGTCGTAGTCATCATACCGCGCACAAACAATGACCTTTTCGGAACGGGAGATTGCCCTGATCACCTCGGCGAATGCCTTTCTTGCGCTGTATGCGCCGAACTGCCATGAATCGCGCCGATGCGGGAAAATCATAATACAGCCGCTGTGCGGTGCGAACTCGGCAGGCATATAGTAGCCGTCCTCAGCGGGCAGTGAATGCAGTATCTTCATAATCAGTCCATCCTTTGCTATTGGTCTGTAACGATTATATCATAATCGGGTACGCTTTTCTACCATAGAAAAAAATTTTAAATAGATGATGACAAAACGCAAAATATGCTGTATAATGTATGTGCTGTCAGATAACAGGACGTATTAAAGGAGAGGATCTCGTGCTGAAACCATTTACATACCATTTTGCAGATGCCGACACACTCGAAGAGCTTGAAGACTTCTCATCAGACATGGAGGTCATGCTCGGCACAAGCCTTAACGCTGCCACACTGGTCGCGGGACGCAGCGGCTTTGTCATTCCCAGATATACAGATGCCGAATACTGTCCCGACATGACAGAAAACAGCGGCAGTACCAAAGAAGCCAATGACCTTGCCAGGCTGCTCTCTATTGGCCGACTGCCCAAAACAGACATCATACAATAAATACCATGATTCATACTAATATCAAAAGCCCCCGTCCCATGCGTTTATCGCACGAGCGGGGGCTTTTTGCCTGAACTACTGCTTTGCAGAGGTGTCTGCCGGACACCCGCACCCTGACCCCCGCAGCTTATATAGTCATAAAAATTTGGGGTGCAGGGGTGCCGTGCACCCTTGCCGAGGTCAAGGGCGAGCAGCCCTTGCGGGGTTTGGGGCAGAGCCCCAATATTAGAACCCCAATATTAAGGCTATTTTTCCGATACACCGGTAAGAAATGCCCTGATATCACTCTCCGTAGAGAAAAGCATTGCCGCTGCGGCAGCCTCATCTGCACGTTGCTTTGTCCAACCCGCAATACATTTACGTACCCTCAGGACAGAGGGCGGCGATACGCTCAGCTCGTCGATGCCGAACGACATCAGTAATGGTATCATCAACGGGTCAGCCGCCGCTTCGCCGCACATTCCTACGGGAATGTGCTGTTTTTTTGCACAAACAATGATACGTCTGATCAGCCGCAGAACACTCGGCTGAAACGGCGAATACAAATATGCTACGTCACCGTTGCCCCTGTCACATGACATGGTATAACCCGTAAGATCGTTCGTACCGATACTGAAAAAATCGGCTTCGGCGGCAAGCAGATCAGCAAGAACCGCTGCCGATGCGGTTTCTGTCATGATACCTATCGGGATATCCTCGTTAAACGGTATATTGCTGCGGCGCAGCTCCTGCTTGGCGGCTTCTATCATCTTTCTGCCCTCGCGCACCTCATCAACGCAGGTGATCAGCGGAAGCATGATACGCACGTTTCCATAAACACTTGCCCGCAGAATTGCCCTGAGCTGGGGCATAAATATTTCGGGACGGTTCAGGCAATATCGAATGGCTCTGAAACCCATAAACGGGTTGTCCTCATGGGGCATTTTCAGACAGGGAACCGCCTTATCACCGCCTATATCCAACGTGCGGATAATCAGGGGCTTGTCCTTGAGGATCAGTGCCGTCTGCTTGTAAGCAAAGAACTGTTCTTCCTCCGTGGGCGGAGCGGATTGATCCGCAAAAAGAAATTCAGTGCGGAAAAGCCCTACACCCTCACCATCGGCAGCATTCACCTTCAGAGCGTCCTCAGGCTTTGCAATGTTACACAAAACCGCATACCGCTCACCGCTCGCCGAAACCGTAGGCCTTCCTCTGTATTGTTCCATCACAGCACGGGCTTGCAGAAGCTGCACCCTCTGTGCGGTATAATGCTTCATAGCGGCGGCATCAGGCGAAGGTATCACTTCTCCCTTGCCCCCATCTACAATAACGGTTTCGCCGTTTTTGATCCGTCTGCATACATCGGGCACTCCCAGCACGGCAGGCAGCTCCAGCGCACGCGCCACGATCGCCGCATGAGATGCGACCCCGCCCAGCTCCGTCACAATGCCCGCAATGTTTTCTTTCACAAGCTCCGCTGTCATGGACGGTGTAAGCTCCCGCACAACAATGACAGAATCAGGCGGCAGATTTCTCAGGTCGGGCTGTATCCTGCCGAGCAGTGCCGCAAGAATACCGCTTTTGACATCGCTCAGATCCAATGCCCTCTGCCGGAGATAATCGTCATCCATCGTATCAAACACCGCTATGTATTTATCATACACGGTTTCTGTTGCCAGCTCTGCACAAGTACCGCTTGTGATCAGGGCAAGAAGCTCCTCCTTGAGCATCGGGTCATTCACCATGGTGATCTGACCCCGCAGGATCTCCGCCTTATTTTCACCCGCACTTTGCAGCAGCCTGTCTGCTCTCCGGTCTGCTATACGGCAAAAATGTTCTACTGCCGCTTCATAACGCTTTCGTTCGGCAGAAATATCCCTGACTTCACGCACAATATAGCTCAAATCGGCATCAGCGATCACAGCAGCCCTGCCGATACCGATACCGTTCGAGGCACCTGTTCCCTTCATCATGCCAATACCTCCTGTTCGTAGCTGCAAAGGCTCTGATACAGACTGTCGATCTCATCGCACCGTGCAAGGCCTTCCGAAAATGCCGTTGCCGCACCGCATGCCGTTCCAAGGGCAAATGCCGCAGCATAGTCGCCCTCACGTTCATATCCTGCTATAAAGCCGGCTGTCATCGAATCACCCGCTCCTACCGTGCTGACAGCCGTCCCCTTCATTGCACAACGGAAATGCAGTCTGCCGTTCTCGTCCAGCAGATATGCCCCGTCACCGCCGAGGGATACAATAACATTCCGCGCGCCCATTTTTTGGAGCTTTCCGGCATAACAGGGTATTTCATTTTGTGATGAAAATGTAACACCAAAGATTTCCTCCAGCTCCTGTCGGTTGGGCTTGATCAGAAACGGGCGGTATGAAAGCGTCCGCAGCAGCAGCTTTCCGCAGGCATCGACCACTGTACGGACATTCCTGCCGCTCACACGCTCCAGAAAACGTTCGTATGTATCTTCATTCAGAGCAGACGGCACACTGCCCGCCAGAACAAGGGTATCGCCGTCCTTCAGTATGTCAAGCCTGTTAAGCAGACAGTCCAGTTCCTCTTCGCAGGGCACAGCACCTGCGCCGTTGATTTCCGTTTCAGATCCGGCTTTGATCTTGACATTGATACGCGTACTGCCGCTGCGGAGCATGATAAAATCCTTATGCACGAGCGGACTTGCGATCTGCCGCAGCAGCTCTTCACCCGTAAAGCCTGCCGCAAATCCCAGTGCGGTGCTTTCGATACCCAATTCTGCCAGCACCAGCGATACATTGATGCCCTTTCCGCCTACCGAAAAGTTCTCGCTGCGGGTACGGTTCGTTATCCCGCAGACAAGCTCCGAAAGCGTTACCGTATAATCGATGGAAGGATTGAGCGTAACTGTATAGAACATAAAGAACCCTCCTGTTCACGCAGACACTCTGTCCGTGCTCATCATGGCACATTGTAAAGTATTTATAACTCAATAGAGAGGGTAGCACGTGCGTTGAGGTCTGAACCGGCGGTATTGCCGGAAAGATATTCATAGTAGCCCTGCGCTCCGACCATAGCGGCATTGTCGCCGCAAAGCGGGAGCGGCGGATAATAGCAGTGCCAGCCGCGTTTTTCACATTCCTCGGCGGTTCGTCTGCGAAGCAGGGAATTTGCCGACACACCTCCTGCTAACACGAGAGTATCATATCCGAGATCCTCTGCCGCACGGATAAAATGATCTGTCAGACTGTCTGTTACTGCCTTGCGGAAGGATGCCGAAAGGTCATTCACAGGCAGCTCAATGCCTTTTTGTGAAGCATTGTGTATCTGATTGATGACCGCTGTTTTCAAGCCCGAAAAGCTGAAATCATACGGCGAACCGCTCACCCTCGGACGCGGCAGGCGGAATGCTTCGGGATCACCGCTCTCTGCCGCCTTGTCCAGATGGATACCGCCGGGATAAGGCATACCCATGGCACGGGCTGCTTTATCAAAGGCTTCGCCCGCTGCGTCATCATGTGTCCTTCCGATAACGCGCATCTTCGTATAGTCCAGCACCTCAACAATATGGCTGTGACCGCCTGATACTACCAGACACAAAAACGGCGGTTTCAGCTCTTGATGTCCGAGATAATTGGCGGCAATATGGGAGCGCAGATGATGCACGGGAATCAACGGCAGACCTGTCGCCATAGAAAGCCCTTTTGCAAAGTTCACCCCCACCAACAGTGCTCCGATCAGACCCGGAGCGTAGGTCACGGCAAGAGCATCTGCTTCATCAAGGCACATTCCCGCCCGACCAAGCGCTTCCTTCACAACACCGTTGATTGCCTCACAGTGTCGGCGGGAAGCGATCTCCGGCACGACCCCGCCGTATAATTTATGTTCTTCCACCTGCGATGCCACCACGGAAGAACAGATCATTCTGCCGTTTTCTACCACAGCCGCAGCCGTTTCATCACAGGAGCTTTCAATCGCCAATATCCTCATGCTGATCCTCTTTTCCTTATGCTGCTCATCTCATTATAACGGTATCTTATCAAAGGTACGGGTCATAATGAGCGCATCCTCGGGGGGATTGCGGTAGTAGTTTTTCCGCAGTCCCATTTCCTCAAAGCCCATTGACTCATACAAAGCAATGGCAGGTGTGTTGGACTTTCGTACCTCCAGTGAGATGAAGTCCGTTCCCATGGAATATGCCGTCAGCGATGCCATTTTGATAAGCGCGCGGGCGATTCCCTGCCGCCTGTACTCCGGGAATACCGCTACATTCGACACAAAGCAGCTTTCACATACTATAAATACACCGATATAACCCGCCACCTTTCCCTCCACCTCGGCAACAAAGAAATGTGCGGTATCGTTGGTCAGTTCTTCTTCAAGGCTCTTATACGACCATGGCTGAGAGAAGCATTCCTCCTCCAGCCTTGCAAGATCTGCAAGATGCCTTTCTTCCATCATGGTAATGATCAGATCCATTGTAGTCCTCTTTTTTATAGGGACAGCGGACATTTTTGTCAGCCGTCAATAGTGCCGCGATTTCAGAAAGCGGCAGAATTCATCAATACCGCGTTCAATATCCCGGCGGCACTCACGATAGGTTTCCAGATCCGAACCGTAGGGGTCGGGAATACCGCCGCCCAGAATATATATTTTCCCCTTCGGCACGCCAAGGCTGAAAATCGCATCGGCATGCATCTGTGTCATCACAACGAAATAATCCGTGACGGCAACATCATATTCTCTTATAATTCTTGAACGGTGTTCGCTGATATCCACACCGATCTCTTTACACACTTCAACAGCCTTTTCCGACACCGGCTGCCCATTGCTGAAACCGAGTGCCGCGCTGCTGAATTGGCTCACAATACCATATTCACGTGATATTTTGGCAAAAATACCCTTCGCCATAGGACTGCGGCAGGTATTGCCCGTACAGACAAATAAAACATAGAGCATCTCCCGTTTCCTCCTTTTGATAGTGTGCGGCTGACCGGCAATACATCGGACATGGAGTCATGCTTTTGCTTCGTACCACGTCTTGCCGATACCGGCTTCTGCGGGAAGCGGCACTGCAAGCTTCACGGCATTCTCCATTTCTTCGCTGAGAAGCTGTGCCACCTTGTCCTTTTCGTCCTCTGACGCTTCTACGATCAGCTCATCGTGAACCTGCAGGATCAGTCTTGACCGGAGCTGTTCCTTTCGGAGCCTGTCATATACGCGGATCATAGCGATTTTGATAATATCCGCCGCTGTTCCCTGAATCGGCATATTCCTGGCGACACGCTCACCGAACATACGGATATTTCTGTTGGAAGAAGCCAGCTCCGGCAGATATCTCCTTCTGCCAAACATCGTCGTTACATAGCCGTCTTTTTTTGCCTGCTCAACGACCTCAGTCATATAACTGTTGATTCCCGCATACAGCGAAAGATAATCCTTGATATACCGCTCCGCTTCTTTGACGGATACGCCGATATCCTTCGACAGCGAAAACGCACCGATTCCATATACAATACCAAAGTTGACTGCCTTGGCACGGCTTCTTAAAGCCGGTGTTACCAGTTCATCAGGCAGTCCGAACACCTTCGCCGCCGTTGAACGGTGAATATCCCTGCCGCAGGCAAACGCATCTATCATATTTTTATCATCTGCAATGTGTGCAAGCACTCTCAGCTCGATCTGGGAATAATCCGCGTCCACCAGCACAAAGCCGTCTGCCGCGCAGAAGAACTTCCGCAGCTCTCTGCCGCGTTCGGTCCTCACAGGAATATTCTGCAAATTCGGCTCGGTAGAGCTGATTCGTCCCGTGCGGGTTTCTGTCTGATTGAAGCTCGAATGGATCCTTCCGTCCGCACCGATCACCTTCACAAGGCCGTCACAATAGGTCGAACGGAGCTTGGTGAGTGCCCTGTATTCCAGTATATCCTCTATCACAGGATTATAGGCTCTCAATTCCTCCAGCACCTCGGCATTGGTCGAATAACCGCTCTTTGTCTTTTTCCTGGCAGGCAGTCCTAACTTTTCAAAAAGCGCTTCGGCAAGCTGCTTGGGTGAATTGATGTTGAATTCATAGCCCACTGCCTCATAAATTCGGCTCTGTAAGCGCTCAATATCCTCTTTCATGCTTTTTCCGTAGTCGGAAATGCCCTTTTTATCTACTAAAAATCCTGTATTTTCCATAGATGCCAGCACCCTTGCCAGCGGAATCTCTATTTCAAGGAGCAGCTTCGTCTGCTCCTTATCTGCAATTTCTGTTTCAAGCCTGTCGGCAACCGCCGCAAAAACCGCAAGCGGACTGTCCTTTTCACACACATAGGGGGTAACGGCATATTCCTCTGCCAGCCGTCCGAGAGAATAATCAGACGCATTGGGATTCAGCAGATATGCCGCAAGACTTGTATCAAACACAAAGCCCTCGCAGACAATGCCCTCTCTGTCGGCATAAGCAAATACCGGCTTGACATCATGGGTACGCTTGGCAATACTGCCGTCCGAGAGCAGCTTGTCCACGAATGCGCCGAACCCGTCCGCAAAGGAGCTCAGCACATAGATCGTACTGCCGTCACAAACCGACAGATCCACGACCTCTCCGCCCTGAAACGAAAACAGTACATCTGCCCTGCCGCCTTTCAGACGCTCATAGACCGCCGCAGGGACAGTTTCGTCACAAAACGAAAGCTTTCCGGCCTCACGCTGCACTTCCTGCTCTGATGCAGGCATAGCCGCATCTGCATGGAGATCCAGCTTTTTCATCAGCGTAAACAATTCCAGCCTTGCAAGCTGCCTTGCGGCAAGCGGCTCGTTGCAGGGCTTTATACGATATCTTTCCAAATCGGTATCGATAGGCGCATCCGTACGGATCGTGCCGAGCATACGGCTCATCAACGCACTTTCTTTGCCCTCTGCAAGCTTTTTCTTCATAGCGGGTCTGATATCCAGCTCATCAAGGTGGTCATAGATGTTATCAAGGCTGCCGAACCGTGCGATCAGCTCTCCCGCACCCTTCTGACCGATACCTGCCACACCGGGAATACAATCGGAGGTATCACCCTGAATCGCCTTGATATCAATGAGCTGGGGCGGTGTCACACCATATACCTCCATGATCTTGGCTTCATCATATACCACCACTTCGGGCTTGCCGAACTTCGTCGTGGCAATTCTCACACTGACGGACGGCGACACCAGTTGCAGGCTGTCGCGGTCGCCCGTAGCGATCACACATTCATTTCCGCAGAGGGAACATTGATGTGCCAGCGTTCCGAGAATATCATCTGCTTCAAAGCCCTCACAGGTAACGATCGTATAGCCCAGAGCCGTAAGCAGCTCCTTGAGCGGCTGAAGCTGAGAGGCAAGCTCGGCCGGCATACCCTTGCGGTTGGATTTATAACCGTCATAAGCCTTATGGCGGAAGGTCGGTGCTTTCAGGTCGAAGGCAACTGCCACCGCGTCAGGCGAGGATTCGTCAAGGAGCTTCAGCAGTGTTGTCATAAAGCCATAAATCGCATTGGTATACTGTCCGTCTTTGGTTGTCAGCAGCTTAATTCCAAAGAACGCACGGTTCAGAATACTGTTGCCGTCAATTACAAGAAGCTTCATCTGTATTTCCCTCACTTCTATTCTGCTCATCAGCAGTACAGGTCACTGCACTCAGATCATACTGTCCGCGTTCCGGTCGGGACGAATGCTATCCATAATTCCCACATTTCTGCCGTGATGGATATACACCCTCGGCACTCGTTTTCCCACAAGGCAGACCACCTCGTAATTGATCGTACCGGTAAGCCTTGCAATATCGTCAAACGACATCGTATTGCCGCTGCCGTCACCGATCACAATGACCTCATCGCCTACCTTCACATCGTCAATACCGCTGATATCCAGCATAAGCTGATCCATACACACTCTGCCTACAACGGGAGCTTTTTGTCCGTGAACGGTCATATAGGCTCTGCCGCCCAGACTGCGGGTATAGCCGTCTGCATAGCCGATCGGCACTGTAGCGATCTTAGTCGGCTTGTCGGTCACATATTCGCCGCCATAGCTGACATGGGTATCGGAACACACCGTTTTGATCTGTGCAATAACGCTTTTGATCTGCATAGCGGGTTTCAGGCTGAGTCTGCCGGAAAGCTTTGATGACGGCGACAGTCCATACAGCACAATGCCTGCTCTTACGCAGTCATGATGTGCCTGCTTATAATCAATAATTGCGCCGCTGTTGGCACAGTGAACCAGCTTGAAGTGACAGCCGTCCGCTTCAAGCCTTTTCACCATATCGTCAAAGCATTCAAGCTGATGCAGCGTAGGATCTCTGCCCTCGTCACCCTCATCAGACAGAGCAAAGTGGGTAAAGATACCCTCTGCATCAAGAGCGGGCAGCGCACATACCCGCCTGATCTGTGCGGCGGAATCCGCATCTCTTTCGATATTCTGATACATAAAGCCGATCCTGCTCATACCGGTATCGACCTTGATGTGTATCTTCACCGTAGCCCCTGCCTTCTGCGCGTAGGACGACAGCTCCCGCGCATAGTCCTCAGAAAAGACCGCCTGACTGATATGGTGTACTGCCAACACCTGCGCAAGATGTGCCGGCGTAAAGCCGAGAATCAGGATCGGCAGCTTAATGCCGTTTTCTCTCAGTTGTACGGCTTCCTCAAGATTGGAAACCGCAAAGTACGATGCACCTGTCTTTTCATACAGCTTGCCCAGAAATACCGCGCCGTGGCCGTAAGCGTCCGCCTTGATCACGCACATGATCTTTGCTTTGGGGTCAACTGCCCTGCGTATTTCATCAAAATTATGCTTGACAGCGTCTATATCGACCTCTGCCCATGTTCTTCTCAGATAACTCCCCATAACAACACCCGATTATCATAAAATTATACTTTATATTGTACCCTATCCTGCCGGCGATGTCAATTTCCTGTAATGGTTTTTATAAAATAAACCCGACAGGCAGACACCGCATCAAAGCACGCCTGTCCTGTCGGGTTATTCGTTTATCCTGTACCTGTTAATTACTGCTGTCCGCCTTTATAATATCAATGGTTCTCTGAACGGAATATTTAGAAAGGCAGGCTGCGTTTTCGTCATACGTCAGCTTAGCTTCCTGTTCTTCGAGATAAGTCTTATATTCCTCGTCCCTCATCTTATGGAGCAGACTTTCTCTTGCAAGAGCATCACTGTCTGTGGGGTCAATATCGTTTTGCGGCTTGATGTTTTCGGTCTGGTCGGCAATTACACCCCTATAGATGAGATACAGATTATCGCCGATCTCCTTGACAACAGCCTTTCCCTCCTCCAGTTCACCGACAGCGACCTTGAGCTCCTCAGACAGAGTGGAATCCTCCAGAATCGTTGTAGCGTGTACCGTAGGATCCGTTTCTGTGCCGAAATCCTCCTGATATGCTGCTGTGACATCACTTCTGGTAGCATTCTCGTTATTGAGCATCACGCGGTACTTGTTGAGGTTGGTTTCGATTGTTTCCTTTTTCTCATCAGAGATCGCAACAGTGGCTTCTGTTTCGTCGTCCATGGTAGTAAGCGGACAACTGATGTAGAAATAGTCCGTATAGTTATCGGTAAAATACTTGAAAAGCTCCTCATCACTTACAGCGAATGCGCCGCCTTCGCTGTACAGATTCAGAAACAGCTTATCGGAGAGATAGTCAGGCCTTGCAACATAGTCGGCAAAGCTCTGTTCACCTACTCCCAGCTTCTCATAAAAATCCTTGCCGCCCGAATAGTAATAGGAAATATAGATATTCTGGGTAGAAGCGAGCTCATCCTCATCGATCTCCACACCGTTTTCCTTTACCAGCTTTTCCAGCAGGAGCTGCCTTACACAGAACTTCTTTGCTTCGTCATAAATCCAGTCGATCGCTTTTTTGCCGTCGATCTCAGCGGTATTGACATTCACTTCCGGTGTTGAGGATGCAGAGCTTTCCGCAGCGGCAGTGTTCTGCTCCTGAATTTCTCCGAGAGCCTCGTTGTATTTGCTGTAGGTAGCAAAAATCCATTCGCCGTTAGTGATCGTAGCATCCTTTGTCTTAAAGCTCCACGAGGTCGATGTGGTGCTGCATCCTGCTGCCGAACAAGCCAGCACTGCCGTAAGAACGGCAGCCGTAAGAGCCTTTGCTGTATTCTTCATGATCGTATCTTCCCTTCGGTTTAATCTGATATCATCAGACTTCCTCGGAATCTTCCGAAGCACCATCTTTCTTGTCTTTTCTGCGCCGGACTGCGTGTCTCTCACTTGCAGTACACAAAGTACAGCGGCGTTCGATACACATTGTCCGACACAAAATATCCTGCGAAATCCGGCACTCCTCCAGTTTCCCAGTAAGTCTATTATAAAATGTACACCTCTGCGGGGGTGCTTCCGTTATAGCTGCCCGCTGCACAGAAGCCGTTTTCAGCTTTGATACGGACATATACTGTTATTATATAACATATTCATCCTAAAGTCCACATCTTTTTTAAAATAAAATATTCACGTCTGACGCAGCACCATGCAATAAACTAAACCAGTTCTTTTTTCTCGTACCTTACAACTGACAGTGCTATAAACGAAGCTGTCAGAACGAATGTCACGATCAGTATGATCGGATTGATCTCAGTTTTAGAAATTACATTTCGGATATCAGCCAGCGTAAAAACCGATATATATTTCAGGAATTCTGTTTTGTCGCTCATTTCAGAGATCATATTCAGAAAATAGCTTGCAAACACAATTCCCAGACCGATACCGAAAACCTTTTTGGTTTTGTGGGTAAAGGTCGATACAAAAAGACTGATCGCAAAAATAACCATAGTGGAGAATACCGGAGTAATACTCAATAATATAAACTGTTTTGCATCAAAATCCTTATCTCCGTGTAATGCTATTCCGTTAAATACCAAAAGAATACCTACCATCAAAAAAATATATCCCAAAGCAACCGCAACCCTTTGCAATACGATCTGTTTTCTTGTTACCGGAAGGCTGATAAGGTATTCTATGGTCTTATCATTTTCTTCTTTAAGCAAGATATTTGTTCCAAGAATACTTCCATACACACCTGTAATGAGCAGCACAAAGACAAACCCCTCTGTTTTCACCCATCCGAAAGCGGTATCAATGCCCGAAATATCCATATTGAACGCTTTCAGCAGCTCCGGAGGAAACATCTTCATCATTTCGTTCAGCTGATCCATCTGATCACTTGCGATCAATGATGGATACATCAGATACACCATGAGAAATAATGACACTAATACACCTGTCCATATCAAAAAGCTCCTCAGATTGACTTTAAACTCCCGCTTTAACATATACTAATCCTCCGTGTAGTAATGAAAAAATATATCCTCCAGTGTAGCTTCCTCTATCAATAATTTGTCAATTGTATAATGGGACAATATTTTTATCAGTTCATTATCCGGAATGCTGTTTGCAAACCTTACATAATTCTTTTCCTCTGATATGATCCTGACCCCTAATTCATTTACTATATCGGTCACCTGAGCCGATCTGATCGTAACAAAGGTAAGACTCTTATCCGAAAGGCTGTCAACATTTTCAACCTTAATGAGCTTTCCCTTTCTGATAATTCCCACTCTGTCACAGATCTTTGCCACCTCGCTTAAAATATGGGTCGAGTAAAAGATCGTTGTCCCTTTGTTTTTTTCTTCCAGCAGCAAATCATAGAACACATTCTGCATAATGGGATCAAGTCCGCTGGTAGGCTCATCGAGTATCAGCAGTGCGGGCTGATGCATAAGGGCAAGAATTATACCGACTTTTTTCAGGTTGCCAAGGGACAGATCCTCGATCCTTTTACTTTCGTCAATCCGGAGCAGTTCCGCCAGCTCTTCCCTTCTGTCGTGAACACTTTTTTTCGTACTGCTATTGGTCTTTGAATAAAAGCTCTCATGATAATCAAATATTTTTTTGACTGTCATGTCATCATAAAGATGCACCTCGCTTGGCAGATATCCGATGATCCTTTTTGTTTCAACATCATTTTTCTCAAATGGTTTTCCGTTTATCAGAACCTGTCCCTTAGTCTTGTTGATCAGGTTCATAACCGAACGGATAGTGGTTGATTTCCCCGCCCCGTTTGGCCCGATAAAACCAAAAATTTCACCTTTCCGGAGTTTCAAAGAGAGATCCTCAACGCCCTTCACATCTCCATAATACTTCGTGAGATCATTTATTTCCATCATAATATCATTCATATCCTTACCCTCCTCTTCTTCATACGGCATCCGGAAAACAGAATATTGCTTATATATAGTAGGCGGAAAAAATATTGTTACTCAGAGTGATGTCCGAAGGGGCGTGGGGAGCGACCGGAAAGCCCCCCATTGTTGTTCTGCTTGTTCTCGGCAAACATATCGCCCCGATTGTTTTCCCCACCGGTTCGGAGTGATGATAAGCAGGCTTTGGCTGTTATTTCATCTCGTACTTTTCGATCCTGCACTGATGCACTCTTGTCTTTTTATCGTAATTGATACCTACCAACAGTAAATTGCCTTTGTACTCTTCCAGTGCATCAACATATCCTTTGTCTTTGATCTGACCTACCGCTCCCTCGGCACTCTTATCCCACTTTAACTCGATGATCATGGCAGGAACATTGGCTGACCTTTTCGGGATAAATACCATATCCGCAAAGCCCTCACCTGTCGGCAATTCTCTGATGACTGTGTAATCCTTTGCG
>CACYDW010000034.1 GCA_902773325.1 uncultured Ruminococcus sp. | reverse complement strand
TTATACTAATATCAGATAGACAGGGCGAAAAAGATCTGAGCGGAAAATTTCGCAGAGCGAGGCGGAAGACGCCGCTTGGCTGGCGCCAAGCAAGGATGACAACGATGCTATGCGGAATTTAACGCCAAAGATTGTCGTCAGGTCTATTTGATATTAAGTATTACTATAAAATGCCCCCTTCACGATGTGAAGGGGGCAGATGAGTCAGGCTCATTTTGCAAATACAGCAGTGCAGGAATGATTGTCGGTTGTTTTTTTACCGAAAAATCAATTGTCAGTGCTGTCGGATTTCTCTGCGGGAATCAGTCTTGCTTCAACATTCATAGCGAAGCTGTTTTTTTCCTGTTCGCCGGGGGTAAGACAGAGATTGCAGGTTTCTGTCGTGCCGTCCTCATAGGTAACGGTGATGGTGATCGAAATATTTTCGATCATTTCCTTCAAGAAAGCCGCTTTGAGCTTGCCTGCTTCGGAATCGGGAGCAGCAGTTTCCAGCTTCTCTGCATCTTCTGCCGTACCTGCCAGCACATAATCCATCAGATCCTTTGACGCACCCGACAGCTCCGGATCCCATGAATAAGCACCCTCGCTGATGACCCACATGGTAGGAATCTCATCAGACGGGTCAACGCTTTCTTCATCAACCGATTCAAAAGCAGGCTGGTTGTCATACCTCAGCGTGCAGGCACTGTAAACCTCCTGTACATTATAGATAAAGGCAGGAGTTTCGACACTATCGGGACCGTGATCCATCTCCTTGACGATCTCATCATAGGGCTTCTTAAAGAATTTTTCGAGAGTTTCGTGGTAATGGTTATAGTCGTCCAATTCGCCTGCCGAAACCGTACCTTCTTCTTCCGGCGTGATATTGCTCAGCTCAATCACTGCACCTTCAACGCTGTAGGTCACGTACTTTATATTGTTGCCCGTACAGTTGACGGCAAAATCCATGACAGGACTCATCGTAAAATCAGTTATACGCCGCTTGCTCTCATCATCGCTGCTTGTGTTGTCTGTAAGATAACTCCACATAGACTCGTCACATACGATTTTGCCGATCTGCACGTTGGACTTGTTGACCTCTGCCGCATTGACAGTGAGTGAGAAATAGTTTTCGCCGCCTGCGGAATTTCCTCCTGTGCTGCTGCCGCTGCGATTCCTTGTTGTCATGTTGATCGCCGTAACGCCGCCTGCAACCACCGCACAGGCTGCCGCTGCGGATACAAACCTGATCAGTTTGCCTTTTCCCTTGGATTTCTTCGGAGCTGCCGCACGATTTTTCTCTGCCTCCAGTGCTGCCTGAACAGCCTTGTCTACCGCTGCCTGCGGTGCCTTGATACCTTCCATGGTTTTTGTGTACTTATTATTAGTAGTCATTTTAAATATCCTCCTCTGTAAGTATGTTTCTGAGCTGCTTACGTGCTCTCTGCAAGCCGGAGCTTACCGTATTGATGCTCTTTTTGAGCGTTTCGGCGATCTCCTTTAATGTATAGTTTTCATAGTAGTATAAGTAAATAATGGTTCTGTATATCTCGGGAAGCTGCTGTATTTCTTCCATTACAGAGCTGTCCTCCGGAGCGGGAAGCTGCTCCTGCTCCTCAAGCGGCACAGTTTCTATGGTCTTGTGATGCCTGTAAAGGTCACGGCATTTATTGATGGTAACTCTGATGAGCCACCTTTTCAGATACTCCTCATTATCAAGCGGTGCATCCTTGGTTACCAGTGTAATGCTCACCTCCTGAAGAACATCCTCCGCATCCTCAAAGCTGCCCGTATTCTGATATGCGATACGGTAGATCATATCCGCATATCTTCTGATCACATCCTCTATCACTGCCGAACGGTCCGGCATGGTTTCACTTGCCTGGGTTTTGTTGTCCTGATCGTTAACGATTTCCGGTTTCACTGTAAAACCTCCTTTCACTAATAAAACGTTTTTGATACCCTGTTTTCGTGCAAGCTCAAAATATTTTTTCAATTTTTTTTATTTAATGATTTTTTAATAATTTCCCTGTTATAATACAGATACAGTAAAACACAGGAGGAATCAATATGTATCTCGGAATCCTAAAGCGTGACCTGAAACGAAAGAAAACCATGAACACCATACTTCTGATCTTCATGATCTTATCGGTCATGTTTGTATCATCAAGCGTCAATACGATGCTGTCTGTGATGTCGGCAACAGACCGATTTATGGACTTGTCTGGAGCGCAGGACTTTTTTGCCGCAACCCTCGGCACAAAAGCCGGAGAGGATGCTCAGAAAAAGCTGCAAGACCTCGGCTGTGTCAGCTCGATAAAAAGTGAACATATTTTCTACCTGAATGAAAATTCCATTTCATACAACGGCAAGACCGCAGAAATATCTGCCAACGGGATACTCAACAGTATTGATGATATCAGCATCAGAATGTTTGATTCCGACAAGAAGGAGCTGACAACCGTCAATGACGGCGAGATCTATGTTAAAAGCAGCTTCCTTACAAAGAACAATATCCCGCTCGGTGCGGAGATCAGAATCACCTGCGGCGGATATACAGGAGCATTTACCGTTAAAGGAACTGTTGTCGATGTGCTTTTCGGGTCTGAAATGATGGGTACACCCCGTTTTATTATCAGCAGAAACGATTTTGACAAGGTCGTTCAGAGCAATACAGAAGAAAAATATGATATGTATCATGGTATGATCCTGAATATTGCAGCAGATGATCTGAACAAAGTGGAAAACACCGTCAGCGGTGTGGACGGTATCGCCTTCACAGGTTCAAGAGCAGTCATCAAGCTGACCTACATTATGGATATGATCACCGCCGGGGTTTTCCTGATTGTGAGTATATGCCTGATTACCATAGCACTGGTGCTGCTGAAATTTACGATCGACTTTACCATCAGTGAAGAATACCGCGAAATCGGCGTCATGAAGGCAATCGGCATCAGAAACGGCAGGATCCGCACGCTCTACATGGTGAAATATCTTGCAATGGCAACGGTCGGTGCGGTCATCGGATTTTTCGCAGGTATTCCCTTCGGCGATATGATGATGAACCAGTCCACCAAAAACATTATAACAGAAGACAGCGGCGGAGTGGTTGTCAATCTGATCTGTGCGGCGGCTGTCGTAATGATCATAGCATGGTTCTGTTACCTGAGTACAGCAAAGGTCAACCGATTTACTCCCGTTGATGCGATACGCAACGGCGAAAGCGGCAGGCGATACAAGAAAAAGGGATTACTGAGCCTTGCAAAAATCCCTGCAAAGCCGGTTTTCTTCATGGCACTCAACGATATTCTCAGCGGATTCCGTCACTTTGCGGTCATGACGGTCACCTTCATTGTCGGAATACTGATGATCACCATCATTATCAACACCATGTCGACCCTGCAAAGCCCGAAGCTGCTGGCATGGTTCTCGATGGCGGACTGCGATGCGGCATTGGAGGATAAAGCAGGTATCGAAAAATATAACCGACCCGACGGTCAGAAGCTGCGGGCAGAATACCTTGAAGAAATGGAACAAACACTTGCCGAAAACAATATTCCTGCCGAATGCTTTGCAGAGGCGCTGTTTAAGCTTTCGATACAGAACGGCGAATACAAAACCACTTCCCTTGCCTTTATCGGTTCGGGTACTACGACCGATCAGTATGCCTTTATTGAGGGTACTCCTCCCGCAAATCCCGACGAGGTTGCCGTCACCTATATCATTGCCGACAAACTGCACGTACATATCGGAGATACGGTCACTGTCAAAACAGGCGGAGAAAATGAAGAATTCATGGTAACAGCCCTGTTTCAGAGTATGAACAACATGGGCGAAGGTATCCGATTCAACGAAAAGCTGGAGATGGATTTCTCAAAGGTGCTGGGGTATTTCAGCTATCAGATCAGATTCACGGACAGTCCCTCGGAGACAGAGCGCAATGCAAGATATGAAACCATCAAAAAGCTGTATCCCGATTATAAATTCCGTACCGCAGGCGAATACCTTGACTATTCCATCGGCGGTGTTGCCGGTGCTATGTATGATACGAAAAACTTCATTATCCTGATGGTAATGATCATCAATAT
The DNA here is from genome assembly GCA_902773325.1 of uncultured Ruminococcus sp. Taxonomy (GTDB): domain Bacteria; phylum Bacillota; class Clostridia; order Oscillospirales; family Acutalibacteraceae; genus UBA1213. The sequence goes on along the minus strand of CACYDW010000034.1, from coordinate 4,246 downwards.
TCTTGTGGTCGTGCTGATGGAGAAATCCTTCCTGACAAAGGAACGCGCAGAGATCGCGCTGATGAAGGCTATGGGCTTCAAAAACCGTACCCTCATTGCATGGCAGACCATCAGGATCGCCATACTGATGCTTGCGGCGGTCATCATCGCCGTACTGCTCACCGACCCGCTCAGCCAGCTTGCTGTCGGCGGCATATTCAGAATGATGGGTGCGAAATACATTGTCTTTGATACGAATATCCTTGAAGCATATATCATCTATCCCCTTACCGTATTTGCTGTGACCGTTCTTGCGGCTATGACAAGTGCAATGGGCATCAGAAGCGTATCTTCTCAGGAAGTAAACAATATTGAATAATATAGAGTGAGGTAATTGATATGAAAAAAATACTGGAAGTAACCGACCTTTGCAAGACCTATGTCATCAACAAAAGACAGAACAACGTACTGCGCAACGTCAGCTTCTCCGTCAGCGAGGGTGAAATGGTGGCAGTGATGGGACCGTCCGGTTCGGGAAAATCTACCCTGCTCTATACGGTTTCGGGCATGGACAGCATGACAGCCGGTCAGTCGGTATTCAACGGAAAGGATATTTCAAAGCTCAGACCGGATGAACTCGCCGAGCTGCGGCTCGATGAAATGGGCTTCATCTTTCAGCAGATGTATATGCTGAAAAACCTCAGCGTACTGGACAATATCCTGCTGCCTGCGCGTCAGTCCAAAGCCAACACCCTGTCCCCAAAGGAAAAGCATACATACGCTAAGGAACTGATGCACAAGCTCGGCATTATCGAGATCGCTGACAACGACATCAACGAGGTATCCGGCGGTCAGCTCCAGAGAGCGTGTATCTGCCGCAGCATGATCAACAAGCCGAAAATGATCTTTGCCGATGAGCCGACAGGCGCACTGAACCGTTCCAGCTCCGATGAGGTCATGGACGAGCTTTGCAAGCTCAACAGCGAGGGCACAACGATCATGCTTGTCACTCATGACGCTAAGGTCGCCGCAAGATGCAGCAGAGTGCTGTATATCGTTGACGGCAACATCAAAGGAGAGTATAATAGTACCGAAAGCGATACCCGCAAGCGTGAAAGGGTACTGAACAGCTGGCTCCTTGAAATGGGCTGGTAAATTTCAGTGGAAAATTGAAAATAGAAAATGTCTGAGCCGACAGGGCAAGCTACACGCGGGTACTGAATGATGATCATATCGGGGAGTGTGAACAGATGACGGATATTCTTGTGGTAGAGGATCAGATGGAAATGGCTGCGCTGCTGTGCGATTTTCTGAGAGCGGACGGCTACAGCGTAGAGCACTGCATCAGCGGAGAAGAAGCAGCGGCTTATTTTGAGCAGTACGGCGCAAGGCTTGTGATTCTGGACGTGATGCTGCCGGGGCTGGACGGTCTGGGGGTCTGCCGCAGAATTCGGGGAAGCAGCAATACACCGATCTTTATTGTCAGTGCGCGGACAGAAAAGGACGACAAGCTCAGCGGTCTTGTGCTCGGGGCAGATGATTATATCGAAAAGCCGTATGATATTGATATCCTGCTGGCAAAGATCAAGGGAATCTTTCAGCGGCGGTATCATACCGATGTGATCACAGACGGCTGTATCAGGCTTTACAAAAGCAAGCGCACGGCTTATAAAAATGATGTTCCTGTGGAACTGAATCAGAAAGAGTTCGATCTTCTCTGTCTGCTGATGGAAAACTGCGGAAAAACTCTGAACAAGGATTATCTGTTTAATCAGATCTGGGGCTTCGACAGCTTCTCTGAACCTCAGACGCTGACGGTACACATCAAATGGCTGCGGCAGAAAATCGAAAACGACCCCAAAAAGCCCGAACATATTGTAACGGTATGGGGTGTGGGATACCGTTATGAGGGTGAAGCGAAATGAGGGCTTATATACGGCTGATGATCGCGGTCATGGCTGCTCTGGTCGCTGTAATGATCGGTGCAGATATATTTCTGAGCAGCTCCGGTCAGGGCGACAATGGACGACCTTATCGTGTGGAGGCGCAAAGGATCGCCCATAAAATCGAAATCGGCGAGGCTTATGACCTTGCCGATTACAGCTATATCATTCATGTGGAAAAAATGCCGGACGGATTTACTGAGGACGGCAGCGATTATCTGATCAAAAAAATAAACGGAATCTATTACCGATTTGACTACCGTCTGCCGTCCTGTCAGGGAAATACGGTGCTGATCTTCAATTTATGCTTTTCGGCGGCTGCTGTAACGGTGCTATGCATACTGCTCTATGTTTATTTTCAGATCATTCGTCCGTTTGAAAGGCTGAGCAATTATCCGTCAGAGCTTGCAAAGGGGAATCTCACGGTTCCGCTCAAGGAGCAGAAAAGCAGCTATTTCGGCAGATTTCTCTGGGGACTTGATCTGCTGCGCGAAACACTCGAAAGCCGCAGGGCATCTGAGCTTGCCCTGCAAAAACAGAACAAGACCATGGTTCTCTCCCTCTCTCACGATATCAAGACACCGCTGGGCATTATAGAATTATATGCCAAGGCGTTGGAAAAGGGGCTGTATCGGGACGAGGAAAAAAAGAAGGAGATCGCCGTGAGCATACACAGCAAGTGTGAGGATATCCGGAAATATGTTGACGATATCGCAAAAACGGCGGAGGACGATTTCCTGAATATGGACGTTAAAGACGGTGAATTCTATCTTTCGGAGCTTGTGAACAGCGTCCGGCTGTTTTATACCGATAAGCTCCGGCTTCTGAAAACGGATTTTGAGATCGGTGAGTTTTCGGACTGTCTGCTGAGCGGAGATCAGGAACGCGCCATCGAGGTACTCCAGAACATCATTGAAAATGCCGTCAAATACGGTGACGGAAACAACATAAAGCTATCCTTCTCCAAAGAGGAGGACTGTCAGCTCATACATATTGCCAACAGCGGCTGCGGGCTTTCCGACTCTGAGCTGCTGCATATTTTTGACAGCTTCTGGCGCGGCTCTAATGTCGGCTCACAAAGCGGCAGCGGGCTGGGGCTGTATATCTGCAAAACGATCATGAACAAGATGAACGGCAGCATTTATGCCGGGGTTTCCGATAACAACATGGTCGTTACGGTCGTTTTTGCTATCCAATAGCCTGCTGTCTGCTCCCATATTCTCAAAAAAACATCGCACCCGAAACTCATCGGGTGCGATGTTTTTGTGTTTTAGCTAACCATAGTAATACGTGCAAAGCCGTTGCCGTAGTTGCCGAGCATTCTGCCGACACTTTGATTATTGGGCATGCCGCCCTCATCTGCGCCGGAGATCATCGTTGCATTACTGAAAACATAGCCTGAATAATGGTTCGGCTGACCGGTATGGATAATATTATCAGCGGTAGAATCTGCGCTGATCGCATCACAGCAGCCTGCTGAGGAGGTATAGCCCGATACAAACGATGAGCCGCCGCCCGAGCCTTGAACGTGGTTTGCAGAACCACCGCCGTAATAGCCTGAGCCTGCTCCGGAAGCACCAGACCAGTGTGAAGGTTCTTCTGTAAAATCCATAGCTCGCATAAAATCTTGGGGACTTTCATCAACAGCGTAATAACCACCAATCGTAGTTTTTCCAAATCCACCCACACCAGTTATCATGTTATAGTTCACGCCGCCACGCCATACATCAGAATATCCACCTGCGGTTTGTGTTCCTCCCTGGTGTTCAACTCCGCCATAGGTTTCACGACCCTTTCCACCGGGATATCCCACTAATGCACCGCCTGCGCCGCCTTTTGAATTGTATTGTGAATAACCATCGCTATATTTATGAGCTCCTCCGCCGCCGGCTGCTACCATGATTCTTGACTTGAGGGAATCAAAATTATCCCAACTGCCGCCGACAAGTCTGAAATCAGTCGCACCGCCGCCAGAGCCGTAGACTCTATCTAGATGATCAGTTTGTTTATTGTTGCTATTTGCGCCTCCATTCCAGCCTCCCTTTGCAGTAGATGCTACTAAATATTCTGTTATCGAACCCTCGCCGCCGACATAAACGTAGATGGTCTGACCTTTCTGGAGCTTGATCTCACCGGAGGTATAAGCACCTGCGCCGCCTTTGGCGGTTTCATCGTTCGGCACACTGCCGCCGCTTGCGCCCCATGCTTCAAACTTATAGACTGCTGTTTTGGGTGCTGTGAAGGTCTGTACTGCACCTGTGTAGTAGAAGCTTTGAGTGAAATTATCGATATCCGTGCTGCCGAGGTAGGTTACCCGCGCATAG
>CACYDW010000033.1 GCA_902773325.1 uncultured Ruminococcus sp. | reverse complement strand
CTGAGTCTGGTTATCTGCTGCTGTTGAGAAGATCTGGCTCTTCTTTGTAGGAATTGTAGTATTTCTCTCGATGATCTTTGTCATAACACCGCCCTGTGTTTCAACGCCGAGTGAAAGCGGAGTAACATCGAGGAGAAGCAGTCCCTGCACATCACCGCCGAGTACGCCTGCCTGAATAGCAGCACCGATAGCAACGCACTCATCGGGGTTGATACCCTTGAAGGGGTCTTTGCCGATCAGACCCTTAACAGCCTCCTGTACAGCAGGAATTCTGGAAGAACCGCCAACCATGAGAACCTTGTCGATCTCACTGATGTTCAGACCGGAATCCTTGAGTGCCTGACGAACGGGACCCATTGTCTTTTCCACGAGATCAGCAGTAAGTTCATTGAACTTTGCTCTGGTAAGTGTATAATCAAGGTGCTTCGGACCTGTTGCATCGGCTGTGATAAAGGGAATGTTGATGGCTGCGGTCGTAATGCCGGAAAGCTCGATCTTTGCCTTTTCAGCCTCGTCCTTCAGACGCTGCATAGCAGTCTTGTCGCCGGAGAGGTCAATGCCTGTTTCGCTCTTGAAGCTCTGAACCAGCCAGTCAATGATCTTCTGGTCGAAATCGTCACCGCCAAGGTGGTTGTTACCGGCAGTTGCAAGAACCTCCTGCACACCGTCGCCCATTTCAATGATCGATACATCGAATGTACCGCCGCCGAGGTCATATACCATGATCTTCTGGTCGTTTTCCTTGTCAACACCGTAAGAGAGTGCAGCAGCAGTCGGCTCGTTGATAATACGCTTTACATCAAGACCGGCGATCTTACCGGCATCCTTTGTTGCCTGACGCTGTGCATCGGTGAAGTAAGCAGGAACAGTAATAACAGCCTGTGTAACAGCTTCACCGAGATAAGCCTCTGCGTCCTTTTTAAGCTTTGTAAGGATCATCGCAGAGATCTCCTGAGGAGTATACTGCTTACCATTGATATTTACTTTATAAGTGCTGCCCATTTTTCTCTTGATCGAAGCGATCGTATGGTCGGGGTTAGAAACAGCCTGACGCTTTGCGACCTGACCGACAAGTCTTTCGCCGTTCTTTGCAAATGCAACTACCGAAGGAGTTGTTCTGGAGCCTTCCGCGTTGGCGATAACCACAGGTTCGCCGCCTTCAATAACTGCTACACATGAGTTTGTTGTTCCAAGGTCAATACCAATTGTCTTTGCCATAATCAATTACCTCCAAAATTATTTATTACTCAAACGGCTTATGCCGTTAATCAGTTTGCGATCTGTACCATTGCGTGGCGAATGATTTTATCACCGATACGGAAGCCCTTCTGATACACCTGTGTGATGTGATCCTCGGGTATCATGGGGTCGTCCACCCGTGCAATCGCGTTGTGCAGCTCGGGGTCAAACGGATCGCCTCTTTCGCCGAAGGTCTGAACATTCAGCTTCTCAAAAGCGGTGTCAAACTGCTTCTGAATCATCTCCAGACCCTTCCGGAAGTCATCAGAAACATCTGACGATGAAGCAAGTGCCAGTGCGAAATTATCTATTACAGGAAGAAATGCTTCTACAGAATACGCCACTGCGTTGTCATAGGTGGCAAGCTTTTCCTTTTCGGTACGCTTACGGAAGTTATCATACTCCGCTGCCATTCTGAGAAACTGATCCTTCTGTACAGCATATTCATTCTGACGATTTTCATTTTCGACCCTGAGTGTTTCATAATCGCTTTGAAGAATTTCAAGGTCTGTTCTTACCTTGTCAAGCTCCGCCTTCAAAGCAGCTATTTCCTCGCCGCTGTTCTGAGCAGCGAAGTCTCCGGCGGCCGTATATTCTGTACCGATGGTATCTGCCGGATAAGCAGACGCGTCAGATTTTGACATTTTTTTCTTTGCCAAGATCAAAAATCTCCTTTCAGCGAACAGTGCCGGCTCAGCCTTCCAACAGCTCTCCGAGCAATGCTCCGACCGAAGCGGTCACATATTCCAGCGTTGATATTACTGCGGGATAATCCATTCTCACAGGGCCGATCACGGCAAGCGAACCCGTACAATCGGGTGCTGCGGTATAACGCGCCGCGATAACACTGAGGTTTGCAAGCGCAGGATTTCTCAGCTCACTGCCGATGAGTACATGCGGCTTGGCTTCCGAATCCGAGATCAGCCTGCTCAGTTCAGCGGAACGTCCCAGCATATCCATGACCGTTTTGCCGTCTGCCGAACGAAGCTCGGGAATAATAAAGAGGTTGGACTGTCCCTTGATGGCTATGTTGGTGGCTGCCGCTTCCTGCGCTGCATCATGCAGGGCGATGAGTACGTTCGGCATCAGCATGGACATTTCTCCCAGAGAAACCGCCGCAGACTGTATAAATGCAGGTGTCACGGAGGTTACGGGTCTGCCGGCAAGCCGTTCGTTCATGATCTCCTCAAACATTTCCACCAGCTCTGCATTCAACAGATAATCACACCGGAACAGCTTGGTCTTGACGCTGCCCGTTGAGGTCATCAGTACTGCCATAGCCGTATAGCTGCCCGTCTGTACAAAGCGGATCCGTCTGATCAGCGAACGTTCTCCCGAAGGAGCAGATGCCACTGCCGCACAACCCGTAATGTCTGCCAGCAGCTCTGCTGCTTTCTCCAGCAGATGTTCGGGTGCATCCGTGCAGAGATAAAGCGCGTCTTTTATCAGGCTTTGTCCTCTCACATCAAGAGGAACGGGCTTGATCAGCTTATCGAGATACACTCTCAGTCCGCGGCGGGTAGGCACCCTGCCCGATGAGGTATGGGGCTGTTCCAAAAGACCGAGGGAGGAAAGCTCTGCCATATCATTTCTGATCGTTGCAGAAGATACCGTAAAATCGAGTGTATCACAGAGCACCTTCGAGCCGACAGGCTCGCCTGTGCGGATATAGGCTTCAACGACCGCTTCAAGGATCTTCATTTTTCTCTGAGCCGGTTCCATATTAGCCACCTCTCTGTTAGCACTCTCAACGCCAGAGTGCTAATCTACTTATAATTTACCATTGAAGCCCGATTTTGTCAAGTTCTTTTTAAAATTTTTATGCAAAAATTTGAACGATCTTTTACAGTTTGAAACATCACACACAGAAATCTTGCCGAACCTCTTGAATGTACATATATTGATATGATAAAATACATACATATATTATCAGTATAACTGAAAGAAAGAAGGCTTTGATTCCATGAAGCTTGATCAGATATTATCCGCCGTTGACTACACGGTTCTCAGAGGAACGACCGATATCAATATTACCGATATCATCTACGACTCCCGCAAAGCGTGTGAGGGCTGCTTGTTCGTATGCCTCGAGGGTTCCGCAGTTGACGGCCATACATTTGCCGCAGCAGCCGCAGAAAAAGGTGCAGCCGCGATGGTTGTGACCAGAGATGTTCCGGTTGACGGCATTACGGTGATCAGGGTGGAAGATACCAGACGCGCACTTGCATTTATGAGTGCCGCGTTTTTCGGCGATCCTGCCCGGAGCCTGACAACCATTGCCATTACGGGCACAAAAGGCAAAACCACCACCGCCTGCATGATCCGCTCTATTCTCGAAAAGGGCGGCTATAAAACCGGTGTGATCGGTACACTGGGAATTATGATCGGCGATGAGCTGATCAAAACACCCAATACCACACCGGAATCCTATGAAATCCAGCGCGCCATGCGCATGATGATCGACAAGGGCTGCCGCTGTGTTGTAATGGAAGCGTCCTCCATTGGTCTGAAATGGCACAGAACCGACGGCTTCATCTTTGACTATGGTATTTTTACCAACTTTTCTCACGACCATATCGGCGGAGCAGAACACAAGGATATGGACGAATACAGAGCCTGTAAGGCAATGCTGTTCCGGCAGTGCCGCACAGGTATCTTCAATACCGATGACCCCGCCGCCGCTGCCATGATGGAAAACAGCACGTGCAGCGTTGAAACCTTCGGCTTCGGTGAAAATGCCCAGTTCAGAGCCTCCGACAACCAATTGATCACAAGACCCGGCTATCTCGGCATCAGCTTCCGCACAAGCGGCAGGCTTACCCGCAGCTTTGACGTGGATATCCCCGGAAAATTCAACGTATATAACGCACTGGCGGCACTTGCCGTATGCCTGCATTTTAATATCAGCGAACAGCAGCTTTTTGACGGACTGAATGAGGTGAAGGTCAAGGGCAGGGTCGAGCCGGTAAAGGTTCCCGGCAATTACACCCTCCTGATCGACTATGCCCACAATGCCCTCAGCATGGAAAACATTCTCTCGACCCTCAGGGAATATCACCCCCATCGCCTGATCACCCTCTTCGGTGCCGGCGGCAACCGTTCTAAGGACAGACGCTATGAGATGGGTGAGATCTCCGGCAGATTATCCGATCTTTCGGTCATTACCGAAGATAACTCACGCTTTGAGGACGTGATGGACATCATCGAGGACATCAAAACAGGTCTGCACAAAACAGACGGCAAATACATCGTCATACCCGACAGAACCGACGCGATCCGCTGGTGCATCGAAAACGCAGAGGACGGCGACATCGTGGTACTCGCGGGTAAAGGGCATGAGGACTATCAGGACAAAAACGGTGTCAAAACGCATTATGACGAGCGTGAAGTGATCGCACGGATCCTCGCCGAAAAAACGTGCGTTCCAAGCGGAGAATGAGGTGCCATCATGAAGATCACGGTAAATGAGATCATAGAAATTACGGGCGGCACACTGCTTTGCGGCAGTGCTGAAGCCCTGATCACCAATATACAGTACGACAGCAGGGCGGTCGGCGAAGGGTCACTCTTTGTACCGATCAAAGGCGAAAAGGTTGACCCTCATGATTTTATCGCAGACTGCTTTGCAAAGGGTGCGGCGGCAGCATTGACAGAACGCACGGACTGCGGCTGCACAGACGGCACACTGATTCAGGTAAAGAGTACTCTTGCTGCACTACAGCAAATCGCTGCTTTCTACAGAAGCCGGTCGGGTGCAAAGGTCATCGGTGTTACCGGCAGCGTAGGCAAAACCAGTACCAAGGAAATGCTTGCAGCCGCTCTTTCGGGCGGCTTTGACGTGATGAAAACACAGGGAAACCGCAACAGCCAGATCGGACTTCCTATAACTATGCTCGACATCGAGCCGCATCATGAGGTCGCCGTTATTGAAATGGGTATGAGCGAATTCGGCGAAATGGACAAGCTGTGTGACATTGCCCGCCCCGACATGGCTGTCATGACCAATATCGGCAAGGCTCATATCGAGAATCTCGGCACACAACAGAACATCATGAGTGAGAAGCTGCGAATTACCAAGCATTTTGGAAGCAGCGGTATTCTGTTTCTGAACGGAGATGATCCGCTGCTCAGAACGCTGCACGGCAGTCTGCCCTTCCACACCGTTACATACGGGCTTTCAAAAGAATGTGACTTCTTTGCCGACAGCATTGTACCGGACGGCTTCCATACCACCTTCACCTGTCATTATCAGGGAAAAACAGCGCAAATCACCATTCCCGCTCTGGGGCAGCACAGTGTGGCCAATGCAGCGGCGGCATTTGCCGTGGGCACTGCACTCGGTCTTGCCCCCTCAGCGATTCAGAGCGGTCTGCTCACCTATAAGAATGCACCAATGCGCCAGCAGATATGCGAACTGGACGGATTTATTCTGATCGATGACAGCTACAACGCCAGTCCCGAAGCAACCAAGATATCGCTTGACGTACTCAAAAGCGTTGCAGGCGGCAAAACCATTGCCGTACTCGCCGATATGCTGGAGTTGGGCGAAGAAGCACCCGACGAACACTATGCCGTTGGCAGACATCTTGCAGAGCAGGGAATTGATGTACTTCTTGCGGTGGGAACACTGTCCGAAAATACCGCAAAGGGCGCGTCAGACAACGGTTGTGCGCTTGTAAAGCATTTCAATGACAACGCAGGTGCTTACGAATATCTCCGGCAGTTGATCGAACCCGGCTGTACGGTGCTTGTAAAGGGTTCAAGAGGAATGCACACAGATGAAATATGCAAAAAGCTGCGGGACGCTTATTCCGTATCATAAACCCGCCATTCAAAAAGAAAGGAATGACCCTCATGAATAACAACGAGAACAATCCCCTCGGACAGATTCCTCCCTACAATCCCGTCAACGGCGGAGTAAATCCGATGGAAACCGAATTCGGTCAGAGCAGCAATACATTCGGCACTGACCCCTACGCGCAGCCGCTGCCCGGCGGCGACAGCACGGCACAGCCCTATAGCGCACCGGCGGCTGATTCCTATCCTTCCCAGAATATGAATGCTCCGTTTGAAGGTGCACCGCCCTACGCAGGTGCGGCACCCATGCCGCCTTATCAGCAGCAGCCGAATCCCTACGGTATGCCTGAAGCGAATCCGTATTCCGCTCCTGTCCCCTACGGTCAGCCGAACATGAATCCCTATAACGTTCCGCCGCCCCCTCCTCCCTATGGTGTACCCGTTGCTCCCTACGGTATGCCCATGCAGAGACCGATGATCTACAGCGGACCATTTCCCGGAAACACATTTTGTACCATTAGTCTGATTCTCGGCATTTTTTCCGTTATTACAGGTGTCGTTTCATTCTTCATGATTGCCATGAACCCGCATTTTCTTGCTGCGTTGGTGACGATCGCAGCGATCATCATGGCTATTGTTGCCATTGTGTTGGGTGCTATGGGCGGCAACCAGAATGTGCGCTCGGGCAGACCGAGAGGCGGTCTGGGCACAGGCGCACTGGTCGTTTCCATCATCGCTCTGGTTCTTGCCACACTGACCTTCGGCTGCACAGGCTGCATTGCTGCGGCATATTGCAGCGGAGCGATAGATGATGATTACGGATATTACAGCAGCTACGGCGGTGAAGCGGCACGTGACGCCCGCTGCGACTTTATTATCGGAGGATAATATCCCTATACGCCCCTGCAATTTGATATGGTTTCACGTTGAAAAAACAGAACACCCATTGTATCATCCATACAAATGTGATATAATCAATGTGTCGGATTTTGTCAGATGGAGGGACTGTCATGAAGCGTTTACCGGTATGGAGCATTTTCGTGATATGCTGTTTTTTCTTCTCCATCAATGTCCATGCCGCCAATTCTCTTCACAGCTCGATCTATACAGAGGATACGCTCAAGTCCGGCAAAGCATTCAATGTGTATGTATCGCTCAGATGTGCAGACGGAATCGGTGCTGTGAGGGGATATGTACAGTTTGACAGCGAAATGATGTCGCTGTCGTCCGTGAGCATGGTTGATAAAACCGATCATGATATCATGTACTATCACGATACGGGTAACGGTGCCGTGCGGTATCTTTATGCCGCAAAAAAGGCCGCACCGACAGCCATAACGCTGAAGCTGCGGTTTGTTCCCTGTGAAGCATACGAACAGTACACCTTCCGCCATGTCATACAAGAAGCCTGTACCTACGAACAAAGCTATCTGACCCTTGAAGAACCGGATACACTGCATATTACCTTTAGCAGCAGCGGAACAGCCGAGGCTGTGAGTGACGCTCCTGACGTTTCACAGAGGGAATATTCTTCACAGCCGCCAAGCACACCTGCGCAGAACTCGTCCGAGGAACGCACCCAAGAACACCCCGAAGAACGCACCCAAGACTCTTCCGAACAACTCACGGAGTATTACAATGAGATCTCATACAGTGATTTGTATGACGGCGAACCGGCAGACAGTCCCGCACCGTCATCATCACCCGATTTTTATACCATTATACCAAACGACACAGAGGATAGCGGTATTATGGGCTTTTTAGTCGACCCGACCACACGGGTACTGATTTGTCTGCTGGTTCTGTGCTCCATTCCTGTAGTGGCAGCTTATAGGATCGGTGTTCATTCCGGCAAAGAAAAGGATTCGGAAAAAGAAAAAGCCGATAGCACTGCCGTATCAGATATTCAGACAGGATCCGGCGCAGAAGAAAGCTGTCAACTGCTGAAAGACGAAGAAAGACAGCGTATTCTGAGTCAACGTGATAAATACACGCTGATTCCTTCATATAGTTCTCAAAGACAGCCGGATTCCGCAGAAGAAGAAAGCAGCGACCCGGAGATGGACGTTCCCGAAGAAAGCGCTCAAGCAGATTTTGATGAAAACGAAGAAGTCACAGATTTATATATCAAGCTCAACAGCAAAAACAAAAAGTAATAAACATACCATAACAAGCGGCGGCACTGACAATTGTTTCAGTGCCGCCGCTTTATTTGCTTTATCCAAATTAAATATATACCCCCCGCCGGGCACACAAGCGCATACCCGGCGGGGGCTCAGCTTTCCCTGCCAAATGCTTAGTTTTATCGCTGCTCAGTCCATTCACACTTAGAATAATATGCAGCAAATCAAGGCGGGTCTGAGAACTCCACCACGTGCCACTTACCGTCACTCTGTAAATTCATTTTAACTGTGCAGTGACCTATAGCACCAGTACCTTGACAATCGCCATAATAGGCATGCCCACCGCGATACTGGGGCGTTTGCTTCACATAATACTTCATGTCATACATATAAGTTATGACCGCTTCTGTGGAGCTAATCATGGTGACTTCCGGTTGAGAATGGTATGAACGGATGATGTCATACGCACTTCTGTCATAATACTTTTGATCTGAATCATCATTATTCAAACCACCCAAATAATACATCCGGTCATAATCGTTCGCCGATATAATATCTTGATACTGACTGTATTCGATATTCCCGTAATTCATATAAGACTCCTCGACAATATCATACACAGTGCGGCTAAGTTCATAACGGATATGCTCCGTACTCAAAGAATAAAAACTGCTGCCTAAAAACACTATTGCGCTTAACGCTATCATACCGGCAACGACCATGAATACAACGGCAGTTTTTTTCATAGCACAATCACGTCCTTTATGTGTAAAATATACAATTTTGCATTGGGATATTATGACCAAGCAAGCCTTTTCTTTTCCCCCCGCCGGGCACACAAGCGCATACCCGGCGGGGGCAAAATCATTAAGTATGGAACACAAGCGACATTCCATGAAACTCTAAAATAAATTCGATGTACGGCAACAACACCAGAGTTAAGTTAACAGCCCAATATATAATCTTATTAGGCTTAAATCTTTCCATCAGCTTTGCCATTATAAAGTTTGCGCATACAACAATCAAAAAAGCGACTAACACCATTATGCTGAGTTGAATAACAATATCGGCTGTGAGAACATGATAAGTAGCCAACCTACCTCTAACAAAAATATAAGCAATAACCGCTATCCAACTAATAATAGACAGGAGATGATTTATAATAGCGGATAAAACATAGGGAAAAAACACAACTTTTTTCTTATTATCATCCATATACTTCCATCTCCCTCATCACTTCATCCATATCTATCTCGCGAGCACCTTTCCTTTGAGCTATACTTTGTTTTAGTTGTGACGGAGCGTCAAGACCAAGAAGTTTAAAGTCAGTTCCTAACTTCACAGTCGTTTCTAAATTATCATTACATACAAGATTCCATGCTTTTGCTGCTATTGAGGCACAGTCGTTTCCATAAATACTATACCTGTTATGCTGTTCAAAGCAACACAGCACTTCGTTAAGTTGAGATTCCGTAATATCTCTTTTTAATGAAAGATTCTTGTCGCAGGGTGCACCGTCGTACTTAATAGCCCCGAACTCCCAGTTTATCCACGCACCACCTTGGACATCACCTTGCGCAAAATACCACGAACTTGCCCCAGGCTTATCTGCCGCAACTTCAATTGTCATATATTGACCTGCTTTAATAGTAAAATTGGCTTTTTCTTCATCAGTGCACTCAGTAACTTTCATCCTGTAATCACCGTCCGAAAAATCCACTTTAACCACCTGTTGTACCGCATAAAAATTAGAAAAGTCAAAAGAATCATTGATATAACTATGGTACAAAAGAAACGCGTGACCTTCATCAATACCGCTTGATTCATCATGTTCAGCAACAATTGATAATTCACCGATAATTCCACCAGCAAGTCCCTTGACTAAAGGTGTTGTATCTTTAATATCACTGATTCCATCCCCGTCGCTATCCGGGTTATCGGGATTACTAACAGCATCAAAATGGAAACAATAGGCAAACTCACCATAGCCGATATATTCATACTGAATTTTGACATAGTTTTCGAGTCTTTCTCCGGCATGAACACCCATCTCTGTGCCGTCCG
>CACYDW010000032.1 GCA_902773325.1 uncultured Ruminococcus sp. | reverse complement strand
TTTGGGGGCGCGGGTGTCCGGTGGACACCTCTGGCGCAGACAGAAGCGCCGACCGAGGTGACAACCGAGACCCAGAGCCCCAATATTCAGGTGAGAGTATGAAGTTTTATTTGATAAGTGATAATGTAGATACGCTGATGGGAATGCATCTGGCGGGGATAGACGGTGTACTGGTACATGAGGAGCGCGAGGTACAGGAAGCTCTGAAGCAGGCGATGGAGCTGGAGGATGTAGCGGTGATCCTGATGACGGAAAGGCTGGTACAGCTTTGTCCGGAGCTGGTTTATGATCTGAAGCTGAACCGCAAGCAGCCGCTGATTGTTGAGATACCTGACAGGCACGGCAGCGGAAGGGCAAAGGATTCTATTACCCGCTATGTCCGGGAAGCAATCGGCGTTAAGATTTGATAAGAGGGAAATGATAGTAAGCGACAAAAATACTCTTCCTTAGAGTGATGTCCGAAGGGGTGTGGGGGGGCGACCGGAAAGCTCCCACAGTCAGCCTGTTATTTATCAAAGAATAAAAAATAATGTCGTTTACTATAAGCGGGAATTATGACGGGTGAACATGATGCTGCGGGATAAGGCGGCAGCAGAGGGAAGCCCTGATATCAGGAGGTGGCAAAATGCCCGATACTGTAAGTAAAACGGATAATTTTCTGAAGGCAATTGAGAAATATGCTGAGGAACAGCGAACCAGATTACAGACCGAAGCCGAGGAATTCAAGGAAACAGAGCTGAATAAGGCGGAGGAAGAGGGACTAAAGGAAGCGTATGTTCTGATACAGCGGCAAATGGCATCCGTCAGAACCGAGATCGCAAGAGAGCTGTCTAAAGCAGAGGGCGAAAGCCGCAAGGAGATTTTCAGAAAAAGACAGGAAATAGAGGATTCTGTATTCGCTAAGGCAGAGGAGAGGATTCTGGCATATACAAAGACGGAGAAGTATGTGCAGAAGCTTCTTGCAAGCGTGAAGGCGGTTGCAGGTGTACTGGACAGTGACGATGTCATACTGTATGTTACAGACAGAGATCGAAAATATGAGGATAAGATCAGAAAGGCTTTTGGCAGGGCTTGTGAGGTACAGACGGACAAGAGCATCAGGATCGGCGGAGTGATCGGCAAGAGCGCGGCACTCGGACTGCTTGCTGATGAAACCCTCGATACAAGGCTTTCGGAACAGCACGAATGGTTCTATGAGCATTCGGGGCTGTATATCACCGGATAACGGCAAAAGGATGGGATCAGATCAATGGCAGAAAAGGATGTTATTTACGGAATCAATGGTCCTGTTGTTACGATCAGAGACACCCGCACCTTTTCAATGATGGAAATGGTTTATGTGGGAGATGCCAGACTGGTTGGTGAGGTTATCGGCATTAACGATCAGCTTACCACGATACAGGTCTATGAAGAAACAACAGGTCTGAAGCCCGGCGACCCCGTATTCGGTACGGGCGCACCTATGAATGTTCTTTTGGGACCGGGTATCATAGACAATATCTTTGACGGAATCGAGCGTCCTCTGAAAGCAATTGAAGAAACGAGCGGTTCGTTTATTTCAAGAGGTGCGGCGGTGTCGGCACTGGATACAGAGAAATACTGGGACGTTACCATAAAGGTAAAAGCGGGTGATGTGCTGGAGGGCGGTCAGATCTATGCGGTATGTCCGGAAACAGCGATCATCGAGCACCGCTTTTTAGTGCCGCCGCAGATCAGCGGCAAGGTCGTCAGCGTAAAGAAAAACGGCAAATACCGCCTGCATGATACGATCGTTACCATTAAGGACGACAGCGGCGAGGAACACGCACTTACGCTTTGTCAGCAGTGGCCGATCAGAAGCGCGCGTCCCTGCAAGAACCGACTGCCCGCAACTGTACCGCTGATCACGGGACAGAGAGTGATCGATACCATGTTCCCGATCTCGAAGGGCGGTACGGCGGCAATTCCCGGCGGCTTCGGCACGGGCAAGACCATGACCCAGCACCAGCTTGCCAAGTGGTGTGACGCGGATATCATCGTCTATGTCGGCTGCGGCGAACGCGGCAACGAAATGAGTCAGGTGCTGGACGAGTTTTCGGAGCTGATCGACCCGAAATCGGGCAGACCTATGACCGACAGAACCGTACTGATCGCCAATACCTCCAATATGCCTGTTGCAGCTCGTGAAGCGTCGATCTATACCGGTCTGACCCTTGCAGAATATTACCGCGACATGGGCTATCATGTTGCGATCATGGCAGATTCGACCTCGCGCTGGGCAGAGGCACTCCGTGAAATATCGGGACGACTTGAAGAAATGCCCGCAGAGGAGGGTTTCCCTGCCTATCTGCCCTCCAGACTTTCGGAATTCTACGAAAGAGCGGGCAGAGTGGATACACTCAGCGGCGGCGAAGGATCTGTCACCATTATCGGAGCGGTATCGCCGCAGGGCTCTGACTTCTCGGAGCCGGTCACGCAGAATACCAAGCGATTTACCCGCTGCTTCTGGGCACTGGACAAATCGCTGGCGTATGCCAGACATTATCCCGCCATTCATTGGCTCAACAGCTACAGTGAGTATTTTACCGACCTCGACCCGTGGTTCAGAGAACACTTCGGCGATGAGTTTATCCGATACAGAAACCGCATTACCTCGCTGCTTCACGAAGAAAGCGCACTGATGGAGATCGTCAAGCTGATCGGCTCGGACGTACTGCCCGATGACCAGAAGCTGGTCATTGAGATTGCCAAGGCGATTCGCGTAGGCTTCTTGCAGCAGAATGCGTTCCATGCAGATGATACCTTTGTTCCGCTCGAAAAGCAGAAGCTGATGATGAAGGCAATCCTGCATCTTTATGACAAGTCCAAACGCATTATAGCGGCGGCGATTCCGATATCGCGTATCATGGAGCTGGGACTGTTTGAAAAGCTCGCTAAGATGAAGTATGATATTCCCAACAGTAAGCCGGAGATGTTTGACGAGCTGATGGCAGAGATGGATCGTGCGCTGGCAGGCATATCTGCGGACGCATAACGCTGTTCAGACGATTGTACTTGTATTTTATCAAGGAAGTGAATTTAATGATACTTGATTATGTGGGCGTAAAAGAAATAAACGGTTCTCTGATCGTGCTTGACGGTGTAAAGGGTGCGTCCTTTGAAGAAATGGTGGATATCCGTCTGGACAATGGCTCTGTGCGACATGGCAGAATTGTACAGATCGAGGGCGAAAGAGTGGTTGTGCAGGTGTTTGAGGGAACAAAGTCCATCTCTCTTGACAACACCAGAACCCGTCTGAAAGCCCGCCCGATGGAACTGACGCTTTCGCCCGAGATCATGGGCAGGATCTTCAACGGTGCAGGAGCACCTGTTGACGGACTCGGCGAGGTCTATCCCGTAAAAAGAGCCAACGTCAACGGAACGCCGATGAATCCCGTGTCCCGTGTATATCCGCGAAATTATATCAACACGGGTATCTCTACCATAGATACGCTGATGACCCTCATCAGAGGTCAGAAGCTGCCGATTTTTTCCGGCTCCGGCATGAAGCACAATGAGCTTGCCGTACAGATCGTCCGTCAGGCAAAGATCGCAGACGGTGAGGACAATAAATTCGGCATTGTGTTTGCCGCAATGGGTGTTAAAAACGATGTGGCGGATTATTTCCGACGCAGCTTTGATGAAAGTGGGGTACTTTCGCGCGTTGTCATGTTCCTCAATCTTGCCAATGACCCGATCATTGAGCGTACACTGACCCCGCGCTGTGCGCTGACGGCGGCAGAATACCTTGCTTTTGAATGTAATATGCACGTGTTGGTCATTATGACCGACATGACCTCTTATGCCGAAGCTCTCCGTGAGTTCTCCTCCTCCAAGGGTGAAATTCCCGGCAGAAAGGGATTTCCGGGCTATCTGTATTCAGACCTTGCCTCCCTTTATGAAAGAGCCGGCATGATCAAGGGCAGTAAAGGCTCGGTCACGCAGATTCCGATCCTCACCATGCCGAATGACGATATTACCCACCCTGTACCCGATCTTACCGGTTATATCACCGAGGGGCAGATCGTTCTTGACCGTGCCCTCGAAGGCGCAGGATACTATCCTCCGGTGTCGGTACTGCCGTCTTTGTCGCGTCTGATGAAGGACGGTATCGGCAAGGGCTATACCCGCGCTGACCATCAGCCGCTTGCCAACCAGTTGTTTGCCTCCTATGCACGAGTACAGGACGCAAGATCGCTGGCTTCTGTTATCGGCGAAGAGGAGCTTTCACCCGTTGACAAGCGTTATATGCAGTTCGGCAAGCTGTTTGAGCAGTTTTTTGTCAATCAGGGCTTCAATGAAAACAGAACCATCGAGCAGAGCCTTGATCTCGGCTGGAAGCTGCTTTCAACCCTGCCGAGAACCGAGCTTGACCGTGTGGACGATGCGCTTCTTGACGAATTCTACATTACCAATCCCGATGCACTGACCTTCAGCAGCTTTGCCGGACATACAGATGACGAAGAAGAGGAAGAATAAGGCAATTATCCGTTTGAATCGTGAGGTGACCTATTGTTATGGCAGTTCAGGCAGTACCAACCAAGGGAAATCTGATGACCTATAAGAAGTCCTTAGCCCTTGCTAAAACAGGCTATGAGCTTCTGGACAAAAAGAGAAATATCCTTGTAAGGGAAATGATGACGCTGATCGACAGTGCCTCGGAAATTCAGAACAAAATTGATATTACCTACAGCAAAGCATATCTTGCCCTCCAGAAAGCGAATATCACGCTGGGATATATTGACGATATGGCGAAATCTGTTCCCGAAGAAACCTCACTGCGGCTTTCCTACCGCAGTGTCATGGGTGTGGAGATTCCCATCGTGACCATTGATGAAACCCCCGGAACCGATATATTCTATGGTCTGGATTCAACCAATGCCGCCTTCGATGAAGCCTATATGAGCTTTCAGGAGGTAAAACAGCTCACCGCCCGTCTTGCAGAGGTCGAAAACAGTGTTTACCGCCTTGCAGATGCGATCAAAAAAACACAGAAACGTGCCAATGCCCTGAAAAATATCATGATTCCCCGTTTTGAAGAAATCGTCAAGTTCATTTCCGATGCACTTGAAGAAAAGGAACGCGAGGAATTCTCACGTCTTAAGGTCATCAAAACCCAGAAGCAAAAAAAATAATCCCTTATCAAACTCAAAGCCGCACAGCTATATCTTAGCCGTGCGGCTTTTCATTGCGGGGGACGCGGGGGAGTTTCGCTGTCTGCGGACAGCGACCAAAGGCTCTGCCTTTGGAAACCGCAGCCTTTGAAAAGGCTGGCGAAACTTTGTGCTTTTATACACAAAACTATATCATATACAAAAAACTATATCATATACAAAAAACTATACTATACTATATCATATCAATTCTGTCAAAGAGCCGAAATGATAGCCCATGTTTTCCCATTTGGTGAGAAGCTCGTCAAGAATTTCAGAGTTGGTTCTGGAGGTGCTGTGGAGAAGTACGACTGCGCCGTTGTGGATACGGGGGAGAAGCTTGTCGAATGCCTGTTCTTTGGTGGGTTGGTTGTCGTTGTACCAGTCGACGTAAGCAAGACTCCAGAATACGGTCTTGTATCCGAGCTGCTGCGCCATAGCGAGGTTTTGTTCGCTGTATTTTCCCTGTGGAGGACGGTAGAGCTTTGTCATTTCCTCTCCGGTAATGTTGCGGTAGAGGGATTCGAGGTCAGACAGCTCCTTTTTGAAGGCTGTTTCATCAGCAATGGCAGACATATCGGGGTGGGTCATGGTATGGTTGCCAACAGTATGTCCTTCGCTGACCATGCGCTTGACCAGGTCGGGCGAGGTGGAGAGAAAATTGCCGACCAAAAAGAACGTTGCGCTGACATGATGCTTTTTGAGCGTATCGAGGATAGAGGCTGTATAGCCGTTTTCATAGCCGGCATCAAAGGTGAGGTAGATGGTTTTTTCGGCGGTATTGCCGAGGTAGAGGGCATTGTATCCCGCAAGCTGTTCGGCAGAAGCGTTGCCCGTGGGAATCTCCGTCTGATAGCTCAGTCCCCAGCTTGCATCGGCAGAAACGGTGAGCGTATCATTGGCATATAATCCCGAACCGATGATGACCGTCAGACATAATACGAGTGCTAAAGAAATGCCGGCTAAAAGCGTTTTGCGCTTGAGAATAAAATACAATTTCACCGCTCCTTAAATAGTATATCGTTGGAAGAAACGCAGGTCATACGGAAGTGACTGCGTTTCCTTCTATAGATATGCGGTGAATGCGGAAATATGCTGTCAGGCTGCGGAAAGAAGCAGGATTTTGGGATAATACTCGTCTACGGCATCGGCGGCGGCAGAAAGCATATATTCAAAGACCGGCGGATGCAGGCGGCTGTTGTAAAAGCTGGAGGTGAGCCGGAAGGTGATCCTGCGGCGGGTAATGTCCAGACAGAATTGTCCGTCCGTGAGGGTGTTGTTGATGATACACAGACCTACGGAGAGGTCGGACAGATTGTCGGGGTGTATGATGACCGGAATCGGTACATGAAGTGTTGCCAGCATTTTTGGCGGGTCGATGAGAAAAACGAAATCGGGTTCAATGTCCTTGCAGCATACCCGGCAGGTCACACAGAGCTTCTGTTTGTTGCTGCGGTAGTCAATGTCATTGTGTTCCAATACGGCACAGAGCGCGTTGTATGCCATGTATGATTGTTGAGCGGTTGCTTTCATGGTGTTCCTCCTTGCACAAAAAATAATACTATCCTATTTATACTCCTTCCGTCGTGAATAATTAACAGAATCCTGCCGAACAGCAAAGAAAAGCCGTCTGTGATTTTTATGATCACAGGCGGCTAAATTCCGTAGATATTTCTGATGACCCACCATAGTATGATGAGTACGCCGAAGGCAGCATCAAGCAGGTCACTTCCCGAACTGAGCTTGTATTTTCCCTTTTTGATGTATCGGACAGTACAGTTGACCGTCACGATACCGAGGTAAATTGCAGTAGGCAGCAGCATGGCATTGGATCTCATCGCTTCGGCAAAATCGAGGTGCAGCAGCGCAACACAGGCATGGGTGATACCGCAGCCGGGACAGCGCAGTCCCGTGACAAGATGAAACATACAGGGTATCCCGAAGCCCAGCTTAGATACGGCAATGCCGTAAAGCAGTCCGGCACAAACGAAAAGAGCTGCAAACCTTGCAGCTCTTTTTGTGCGTTTGATTTGCTCCTTGTCCATACATCAAAAGGTCGGTTACAGAGATTATTCTGTAGCGAACTTGTTGATTTCAGACTGACCCATAAACAGAAGAACAACAAAGATGAAGAAACCAAGGATCATGTAAAGAACCTTGTTGTCCTCTTCGGGCTGACCGTGCATAGCTCTGAGAGCGTTGAGCTGATCGTTGAGTACCATGCCGTAGAGAAGATAACCAACGGAGGGCAGGAAGAGACAGAGGAGAAGAACTACCATAGAGTTCATAGAATCTGTCTTGCCTGTTGTCTGCTCAAGCTCATGGAGTGACTGATAAACCCAGTACAGACCATAGATGCCGCAGGTAACGATGGAAAGAACGAGTACGAGAACCGGATTTCTTTGCTTAATCATTGTTCACACATCCTAAAAATATAATATAGTATGTACGATCTGCACACAGCGAAGTGTATCACCCGCACACCTCCACAATTATATATTATTCAGGGGAATTTTGTCAATGCGCAGAAACTACAAATTACGGACAAAATTCCTCATAAATCTATATATTTATATTCGTTTCGCTGCTGACGCGGTCAACGCATCAGCAGCGAATTCGGAATCGTTCTTAGCCGTGTGCTATCGGCCGAATGGGTGGTTCATTACTGGACTGCAATGTACACTACGCCGACATTGAGTGGCAGGTAGGTCTTTGCAATTGTGCCGCTGCTGTCCTTGACCTTGACGCAGACACTGTATGTGCCGATATCGCCGGGTTTGAAGGTAACAACATTGGTTGAAGAGAAGCTCTGAACAGTCGTCCATGCGCTTGCAGAATCTTCCTTGCAGTAAACAGCGTAGGTGTAGCCGCCTGTGCCGCCTTCTGCACTGCATCTTACCACTGCGTTGGAATCATAGTCGATGAGAGAGGAGTCCAGAGTGGAGGTGTTGTTGAGTGCGCTGGCAACAGTGAGTGTCAGATAAGCCTTTGCGATGGTGCCGCTGCTGTCCTTAGCCTTCACGCAGATACTGTATGAGCCGACAGCGGAGGGAGCAACCTTAACGGCTGTCTTAGAGGAGAAGTTCTGAGCGGTCGTCCACTTGCTTGCAGAAGCTTCCTTATAGTATACCGCAAAGGTATAAGAGCTTGAACCGCCGTTGGCATCACAGTTGACGGTTGCGGATTTGCCGGGAGTAATAGAGGTCACCGAGAGAGCGGGTGTGCAGGTGAGTGCGCCGCTGCTGGTAACGGTGAGTGTGAGATAAGCCTTTGCAATAGTGCCGGCAGCGTCCTTAGCCTTGACGCAGACCTCATAAGAGCCTGCCTTGGAGGGAGTGAGCTTTACAGATGTGGTTGAAGCAAAGTTCTGTACGGTAGACCACGCGGTATCGGTAGACTTTTTGATATATACTGCGAAGGTGTACGGTGCTGTGCCGCTGGTTGCAGAGCAGGTAACGGTTGCAGAGCTGCCGAGTGCAATGCTCGAAGCAGAGAGGGAAGGAGTACAGGTAAATACGCCGCTGCCGTCTACATTAAAGATGGGGTAGGATTTTGCGATCGCACCGGTGCTGTCCTTTGCCTTGATACATACATCATAGCCGCCTGTCTTAGTGGGCTTGATGGAAGCAGTCGCTGCTGATGAGAAGCCCTGAGCGGTTGTCCATGCGGTAGCGTTATTCTGCTTGTAGTATACAGCGAAGGTGTAGGGAGCTGTGCCGCCGACTGCCGAGCAGTTGACGGTCAGTGCGTTGCCGAGTGTGATGACGTCGGATGCGAGGGAGGAGGTATTGGTCAGTGCCTGAGGAGCGTCCTCATATTCCGACCATGAATAATCTGCGCCGAAGATCATGTTGGTGCTGTTGATGGAAAGACCGGTTTCCTGATGTCCGGGATATCTGTTGTCTGTGCTGGCAATACCGTCATTGAAGATGACGAAGCCGTTTTTCAGACTGTCCTCAACCTCATAGACATACAGTCCGAGGGAGCTGTTGTAGGTCATGGGCAGACCCGGCCATTCACCGTTCTGGAGTGTTTCCGTTTCGGTAGCGCCGTATGCCCAGGAGCCAGTGACCCAGCCTGTGGATGTAGAAGCCGAACCCTTGAGGTAGTAGCCGTAGCCTCTTGTAAAGACGATATCCTGTGTTTTGCTGGAGCCGTCATTGAATACAACGGAATCCGCGCCGCTGGGAGGTGTGATCTTATAGATCTTCTGACCCTGCTCATTGTCCTCCACATAGGTCATTGCGGTACCGGGCCATGCGGCACCGACACCGGTATCGGTCTGAGAGTTGAAGAAATATGCCTTGATGGTACCCCAACTGCGGTTGTTGGTGAAATAGATGTTTTGGTCGTTGGTATTACCGGGTTCAGCGGTGCTTTCCGCATAGATGTAAGCATAGACGTCAGACCACTGGTAGGTGGTGTTGTCGAAATAGATGATCGTAGAAGAAGCGGGATCCTTCTTCTTGTAGGTGTAGGTTGCCGTAGCGGTGGTATCATCTGTCTTGGTGCCTGTGAGGGTTACAGTAATAGTAGTGCCGTAGCTTGCATTTGCACCGATGGTGATGACCTGACCGTTGGTGTATGTACCGCTTGCGCCCTCAGAGGTGGTATAGGTAGCATTGGTGACCTGATCCGCATAGAGGGTAACGTTGAGGGTGTCGGAGGTGAAGGAGAGGTTGGACGGAGAAGCCGCAACAGAGCCTCTTGCTTCATCGGGGTTATAGACAACGGCGATACCGGTGCTGCCGATCTTGCCGCTGATCGTGCCGTTAGCTACGGTGAAGGTGTTGCCGGATACCTGATCGGTATAGACGCCGTTCTCCATAGCATGAGCGGTAACGCTTACGGTAGCGGAATTGCCGCCGCAGTTGACGAGAACTACACCGGTGGTGCCGCGTTCGTTGTAGGCGATGCTGCCGCTGGAGGAGAGGTATTCGCTTTCGCCGTTGAAGAAGTTGTGGAACTTGTTAACAGCAGCGACCTCAGGGTTGAAGCAGGCTGTTGAACCGATCTCGCCGATCGCGCCGGTTCTGAAGCCGGCTGTACGGGCGAAATAGAGAGCGGTAGCTTTGTTTCTGGAGCCTACGAGTGCCCATGTCTTGTTGATGTTGGATACAGAAACGTTGGTAGATTCCTGTTCCATGTTGGAGTAGGTATCATGTGATTCAGCCCAGAGTACGGAATTGGCTGCACCTGCGCCTGCGTTATAGTTAGAGGTAGCCGCGCCGGCTGCGTTGCCGCCTGCAACACAGTTTCTGATGCCGTTTCCGGTGGAGTTGTCGGTGACCGCCATATACTTGGTATAGCTGGAGATGGAGGGACCGCCTGTGCCGCCGAGAATCTCACCATAAACATAGAGAGAGCCGAAATAGCCCTTTGATGTATAGTAATTCTTAGCCGCAGGAATAACGTTTGACCAGAAGGTATATTCGCTGCCCTCATCGGGAACGCTGATGTGCTTTGCAGCGTCAAAGCGGAAACCGTCTGCGCCGCAGTCGATACATTCCTTCAGATAGTCGATCACGTAATTCTGTACCTTGGTGCTTTCGGAGTTAAGGTCGGGCAGACCGCCCATACTGCCGTTGGTAATGCTGTAGCGGCTCTTGTAATTGATTTCGGTAAAGCCGTCTATGTGCCAGCAGGTGGGATCCTCGCGGATATCGGCGGGAACTGCGGAAGAAATGTCATAGCCTTCCTCATTGCCGAGATGGTTGGCAACAACGTCAACAATAACGTGAATACCATACTTGTGTGCTTCTTCACACATAGCTGCGAATTCCGCTTTTGTGCCGAGAGCGGAGTTGCCGGTGTTGTCGATGGTGAAGTTCGCGGGCTGATAATAGACCCACCACACACTGTTGTCTGCGCTGAGAGTGCTTTCCTTAGCCTGCTGGATAACAGAGGTCTGAATGGATGAATAGCCTGCTTCGGCGATTGCCTGCATATTGTTTTTGATGTTGTTGAACGACCACTGCCAGGTGTGCAGGATGACGCCTTCCTGAACGGTATCCATGAGTCCGTAATCATCGAGGTTGACAGTTGTTTGCGCAGCGGAGGCTGCAAGGGGGGTAAGTCCTGCCATTCCGGTTGCCATCAGGGCTGCCGAAAGGAAAATACCTGACAGCCTTCTGACAAAGGCAGATCTTTTCTTTGCCTGACTGTTCATAAAAAAATCACGCTCCTTAAAAAAATAAAGCTACATATTCCGATCGGACGGCACATTGTCCGACTTCTGCAATTCTATTATAGCAATTCAAAAACCGTGATGTAAAGCGGTTGAAAATTCACATTACAAAAATATTTGCCTTTTATTACACGAAAATATTTTTTAATCATCATTATATTTGTGCATTTTGCGTGTAAATTTACGAACTGCTTTTGATAAAATCACCTAAAAAAAGAGCGGGTTTAGAACTATCCGCTAATTAATACACCGTATATTTATTTATTTTACACAAGAATCAAGTTTGGCTATAACGACAAAAAATAAGCTGAAATATTGGCGGAAAATTGTATATTATTATCTGATTTCTGAAAGAGCTTCAAGGTTTTGCTTGAAAAATGTATAGCATACATCACAAGAACAGACCGCCCGTTCACATCTTCGTCTGCTGTATTGCGAAATACCGTTCGCATTGACAGCAGACAGCAGCTTGCAGGCTGTGTGACGCTTCATGGAATGACGAGGGGATACGCCGTTTTCAAAAATCACGGTAGGGTTCTTCATTTTTTCTTGATTTACTTTGCTTCACATAGTACAATAGAGATAATGGAATATTATTAGAGAACATGAATTATTATCATGAATTATTATTATTTAACGGAGTTGATCTGTTATGCGTAAAACAAAGATTATATGTACACTGGGACCTTCAACCGATGACGAAAAGATTTTGCGGGAACTTGTGCTCAACGGCATGGACGTTGCGCGCGTCAATATGTCCCATGGCACTCATGAGGAGCATAAGATCAAGATGGATATGGTCAAGAAGCTCCGCAGGGAGCTTAACAGACCGGTGGCTATTCTGCTCGATACCAAAG
The DNA here is from genome assembly GCA_902773325.1 of uncultured Ruminococcus sp. GTDB lineage: Bacteria > Bacillota > Clostridia > Oscillospirales > Acutalibacteraceae > UBA1213. Next base: position 19,530 of record CACYDW010000032.1, on the reverse strand, counting down.
GTCCCGAGATACGCACCGGAAATTTCCCCCAGAAGGTCATGCTCGAAAACGGACAGGATTTCACCCTTACCACCCTTGAGTGTGAGGGCAGCACCGAAAAATGCTCGATCACCTTCAAGGATCTGCCCAAGGATGTGGAAGCGGGCACAAGGATCCTCATTGATGACGGGCTGATCGAATTGAAGGTCAAGCATGTTACGGACACGGATATTCTGTGTACGGTCATCAACGGCGGTCCGGTGTCCTCACATAAGGGCATTAACGTGCCGGGGGTATTCTTGTCGATGCCGTTCCTCAGTGAGCGTGATAAGGCAGACCTGAAATTCGGTGTGGAGCAGGATGTTGACTTTGTTGCGGCCTCCTTCACCCGCAATGCCAACGATATCAGTGAGATGCGCGCTGTTTTGCAGGAATACGGCGGCAGCGACATCAGGATCATTGCCAAGATCGAAAACAAGGACGGTGTTGACAATATAGACGAGATACTCCGCGTATCGGACGGTGTGATGGTTGCCCGCGGCGATCTCGGCGTAGAGATTCCCATCGCCGAAGTGCCGATCATTCAGAAAAAGATCATCAGTCAGACCAGAAATTCCGACAAGCCCGTCATTACTGCCACACAGATGCTGGATTCGATGATGAAGAATCCGCGTCCCACCAGAGCCGAAACGACAGACGTTGCCAATGCGATCTATGACGGCACAAGTGTCATTATGCTGTCCGGCGAAACCGCCGCAGGTGCTTTCCCTGTTGACGCACTCCGAACAATGGCAGAGATCGCCGAAATCACCGAGGGCAATATCGACTATATAGACCGTTTCAACAAGCTGGATATCCATGAGCGACCCGATGTGACCTCCGCGATCTCCCATGCCGCCTGCACGACCGCCCACGACCTGCAGGCTTCTGCGATCATTACCGTATCCAAGTCAGGCATGACCTCCCGTATGCTGTCGAAGTACCGCCCGCACTGTCCGATCATCAGCGGTACACCCAGCGAAAAGGTATGGCGGCAGACCAATATGTCGTGGGGTGTATATCCTCTCATGATCGAAGAAAAGCACAGCACCGACGATCTGATCGATCACGTTATTTCTGTCGCGCAGGATAACGGTCTGCTCAAAAACGGCGACTTAGTTGTTATCACAGCCGGTGTTCCCCTCGGCATTTCCGGCACGACCAATCTTATGAAGGCACACCTCGTAGGCAATATTCTTGTCAGCGGTCAGACTATCGTCAACAATCTCGATGCACACGGTCATCTCTTTGTCTGTCATAACGAGCAGGAGGCTCTCGACCACTTCACCGAAGGCGAGATCCTCGTCATTCACGAAACCTCCAATGCCCTTCTTCCCGTCATGCGCAAAGCCGCCGGAATCATCACCGAAGTAGACGGTATCAACTCCCATGCCGCCATCGTCGGCCTTGCTCTCAACAAGCCCGTCATTGTCGGTGCTGCCAACGCTACCCTCATCCTCAAAACCGGCACCAACTGCAACATGTATTCCGGCAAAAGCGTCGTCACTACCGCCACCACTAAATTCTGAACCCCTTCGGATATCACTCTAAGTAAGAGTATTTTTGTCGCCTACTATAATATGCAAGTAAATGAAATAGAAAAATAACTTCTTCTATTGGGATAAAGCAGAATAGCAAATCACTATTCAGTTTTCAGTATTCATTATTTATTCTTTCTCCCATGTCCGGCACAATCGATTACCCTGATACGATAATATTGATGTAAAATAGTTTTTGGAAAAAATGCTGATTATTCGGACAGGATATCAAAGTCCCCCTTGTGCTCCCAACGCTCATAATCAACAGACCACTGTTGTTTCCGGCGCGGAATAGCACCAATCTCCCATACTCAGAGCGATAGCTCGGTAGATCAGAAGCACAGGTCAGATTATGCTGTCCGACTTGTATAGCAGAGGGGACTTCTCTCTGGTGCTGAGCGAAAACGCGAACATGGGTGCAGCGTCGACGCTGCCTGAGCGAAAACGCGAAATAGGGTGCGCAGGCTCTGCGCCGGGTTGACATTTTGGGAAGTATCTAATATAATAGTTTCAGTTTATAAGTTTCGGTTAAGAGCCGTGCTGCCGACCGGCTTGGAGGAAAAACAAGAGGTGCGGCGGCTGTTCATACAGCAATAGGAATCGGAGGTATATATTATGGTATATGTTTTTCTTGCGGGCGGCTGTGAGGAGATTGAAGCTCTTACACCCGTTGATATTCTCAGACGCGGCGGTGCGGAGGTCGTTACCGTTGGTGTCGGCGGCAAAATCATCAGAAGCTCTCACGGTATCAATATAGAAGCGGACATCACCGAAAACGAAGTTGTGCTTGATGATGAGGTAGAGGGCATTGTACTGCCCGGCGGAATGCCCGGTACGATCAATTTAGAGCATTCGGCGTGTGTGCAGAAGTCTGTACAGTTCTGCGCACAACGCGGACTGATGATCGGCGCGATCTGTGCTGCACCGTCTATACTCGGTCACTGCGGACTGCTTGCCGGCAAAGAGGCTACGGTTTATCCCTCCTTTGAGGAGGAACTCAAGGGTGCTGTGCTGAGCAGCAGTTATGTGGTGAGAGATGGCAATATCATTACTGCAAGAGGAATGGGCGTGTCGGTCGATTTCGGACTTGCGCTTCTTGCTGCCGTAAGGGGCAGTGCAGCTTCGGATAAAGTGAGGAAATCCATACAATGCGCGGAACAGGCGTAAAGGAACAGAAAAATCTGCTGCGTGAAAAATACAGGGATATCAGAAGGAGTCTTTCTCCGGACGAAAAGCTTGAAACAGATGCACAGATACGTCAAAGACTGATGAAACTGTATCAGTATAAAAATGCAAGGGTCGTTATGACCTACGTGTCAAAAGGTAATGAAACCGATACGCTGGAGCTGATCAGAGCGGCACTTCTCGACGGAAAACAGGTGTCTGTGCCCAGATGTGTCGAGGGCAGCTATGAGATGCGGTTTTATTATATCAATAGCTTGCAGCAGCTTGAAAAGAGCAGCTTTGGGGTTTATGAGCCTGTAGAGGAGCTTTGTAAGCTCCAGAAGAACTTTCGTAACAGTATTTGTATTGTTCCGGGACTTGCCTTTGACAGCCGGGGTTTCCGCCTTGGCTACGGCAAGGGATATTATGACCGTTTTTTAGCAGGTTACAGCGGGACGGTTGTCGGAATATGCAGCAGCCGGTGTGTTTGTTGGCGGCTGCCCTGCGGTAAATATGACAGGGCGGTGGATCTTCTGGTAACAGATAAGTATTTCAGAAAGATTCACAGACAAGTAGAGAGCCGATTGGGAGGCATTGTGTGAAATGAATGAAGATCTGGAAAAGAAAAGACAAGAAAGGGTCGCAAGCTTTAAGCTGAATATCAGCGAAGAGGAGGAGGACAGCGGACTGCTGAGCAGTACACTTCCCGACAACAGCGATGATACGTTGATGTCAGATTCCGAAACAGACGATAGCTTTCCGACAGCTCCGGAAACCCCGCGTCATGCGGTGAACTACGATTTGTCGGATTCTGATTTTGATGACGAGGACGACCCCGAAAATATCGTCAGCAGCGGCGCACCATTGCCGGAGCGGGAACTGACGAAGGAAGAAAAAAAGCTGCTCCGCAAAGAAAAAAGGCTTGACAAGAAGCGTACCCGCATCAGAGCCAAGCGCAATCGGGTGGTATTCAGATTGGTATGGTTTACGATGATCCTGTTTGCATCCATCATGATCGGGCAGTATATCAATGTAGGAGTCAACGACTTCCTTGCAGTGGGACGTGAGGCGGAAAACAGCGTTTCCGTTACCATTCCAAAGAATGCCGATATTGATGAGATCACCGATATTCTCTATGATAATCATGTCATCAATAATAAGCTGTTTTTCAAGCTGTATGCAATTTTCACTAAGTCTACCTCCGGCTTTACCAATGGTACATTTGACATCATGACCAATAAGGACTATATGGCGCTGATCGACTATATGCAGTCCGATATGAACCGTACAGACGTGGTTACCATTCGCTTTACTGAGGGTATGAAGCTTACTGATTATGCAAAGCTGCTCGAAGAAAATCAGGTCTGCGGTGCAGATGATTTTCTGGAAATGTGCAGTTCTGACGCATTCGATGAGGATTATGAGTTTATCGGAAACATTAAAAATGCCGCTCAGAGGTATTATAAGTTAGAGGGATATCTTTTCCCCGATACCTACGATTTCTACGTGGGCGAGGATATTGATTCGGTTATCAGGAAATTCCTTGCCAACTATCGCCGCAAGTGCTATCTGACCCAGTCGAGAGTCAGGGGCTTTGATAAGAAGGTCACCATCGAGCAGAGAGCGGAAGCACTCGGAATGACGATGGAGGACGTTATCATCATGGCATCTATGATTCAGGCGGAGGCTGCTGATGAGGACGATATGTATGTAATTTCGTCAATTCTGTATAATCGTCTGGCAACCCTGAAGGACGGCGGTGTCAATGTCAATGGTGAGAGCGGACTGGGCTATTTGCAGCTTGACTCGACCGTATACTATCCGTATACATCAGAGAAGGACGTGCCTGCATCGATTCGCAGTACCTACGTCAGCAAATACAGCACTTACAAGTATGAAGGACTGCCCGCAGGTCCGATCTGTAATCCGAGTCTGGCGGCGATCGAAGCGGCGGTATCTCCCTCTGAAACCAAATACTACTACTTCTGTCATAAGGCAGCAACCGATGATGAACCTGCCGTTGCATACTACGCGGAAACCATGAGTGAACACCTTGCAAATCTGGAGGAGGCAGGACTGCTGTAATACAACAGACCTGTTCCCGCGAAAAACAGCTCTGTCCGGCAACCGGACAGAGCTGTTATAGGTTTGTCGAAAACATCGACGCAATTTTGCCGTGCTTGTCAATCACGGTTTTATAAAAAACATGATTCAGTGTGCCTTCATATCACATATCATTATGGTGCACAAAGATCCGGACAGTTCGCTGTGAGCTGTCCGGATTTCCATTTTGATATTAGTATGAGGTCAGGATTGAGCTTGTGTGTCGTCGCTCTGAACGGGCGGCTGCGCGGGCGGGTTCTGTGAGGGTGTACCCTGCGGGGGTGCAGGGGTGCGGGTGTCCGGTGGACACCTCTGCGCAGCAGAAGCCCGACCGAGGCGACAGACGAGAATCAGAGCCCCAATACTAAAAGCGGTGTGCGCCCTTCAGGTCAAGCTCTTTAATGCATTTGGTGGTGCAGTTCTTGACGCACTCGCCGCAGCCGACGCATTTGTCATAATCAATGACGGCAACGTTGTCGACTACCTTGATGGCATCGTGCTGACAGACCTTTTCGCACTTTTTACAGCCGATACAGCCGTTGCTGCATACCTTTCGGGTAACAGCACCCTTGTCCTTGTTGCTGCACGTTACAACAGTGGTCTTGACATCGGGGATAAGAGTGATCAGCTTGTTCGGACAGGTCTTGGTACAAAGACCGCAGCCGATACAGTCGGCGGGATTGACATGTGCAATGCCGCCTTTGATGTAGATGGCTTCCTGCGGACAAACCTTCATACAGTCGCCCAGTCCCAGACAGCCGTAAATACAGCTTCCTTTGCCGCCGTACATCAGCTTTGCCGCCGCACAGCTCTCGATTCCCTGATATTCTACCTTATCCTGCGTTTTTTCGCAGTCACCATAGCAGTGTACGACTGCTACCTGCTCGATAACATCGGCAAATTCAACACCCAGTATCTCGCTGAGCTGCTTGGATACGGCATCAGCACCCGGTACACAAAGGTTCGTGGGGGTGTCGGGATTTTCGCAGAGTGCCTTGGCATAGCCGTCACAGCCCGCAAAGCCGCAAGCACCGCAGTTCGCGCCCGGCAAGCATTCTCTTACGGCAGGAAACCGCTCGTCCTCCTTCACCGCCATCAGCTTTGACGCAATGACAAGCACCGCCGCACAGATCACACCGATAATGACTACGGGAATCACCGCAGTCAGAATTGCTTCTAACATTACAGCACCTCCCGTTATGCAAATAAGTTTTCAATAATACCGCTGAAGCCCATGAACGACAGCGAGGTGATCGAAGCCGCGATCAGCGTTGCGGGCAGTCCCCTGAAACTCTTCGGGATATCGCTGCCCTCCATCGTGGAGCGCACACCCGAGAACATCACCATTGCAAGGAAAAATCCCAGACCGCTGCCCAGCGAATTCACCATTGCTTCGATGAAGGTATAGCCCTCGTCAATGTTCAGAATGGTAACACCCAGAACGGCGCAGTTCGTTGTGATCAGCGGCAGATAAACCCCCAGTGACTTGTGCAGAGAGGGGACATACCGCTTGAGTACGATTTCCACGAGCTGTACAAGGGCGGCAATGACGAGAATAAACACGATCGTTTGCAGATACTCCAGCTTGTTGGGTACAAGCAGATAGGTCTGGATCGGCCATGTTACTGCCGTTGCGATCAGCATGACGAAAATGACCGCAAGGCTCATGCCGGTCGCAGAATTCAGCTTTTTGGATACACCGAGAAACGGACAGATACCCAAAAATCTTGAAAGCACATAGTTGTTGATGAATACCGCAGAAAGCAGTATGATGATCAGATTAGTCATTGTCAGCCGCCTCCTCCGTTACCTCGTCACAGCTTGCCTTGGTACAGGAAGCTGCCTGCGGACAGCCCGCACAACCGAAGTCCTTCTTCTTGGGCTTGTGCTTTGCGAATTTATTCATGGCTGCGATCAGCAGACCGAATACCAAAAATCCGCCGGGAGCCATGGTGAGAATCGAAATATGGTTATCGATCAGCACAGGAAGCTCCATGCCGCAGAAGGTACCGCTGCCGAATACCTCTCTGATGGTCGCCATCAGGCACAAGGCAAGCGTAAAGCCCACACCCATGCCGAGCGCATCTATTGCAGAGGATAACACACCGTTCTTATTGGCAAACATCTCCGCTCTGCCGAGAATGATACAGTTTACAACGATCAGCGGCAGATAAATGCCCAGAGATTGATCAAGAGCGGGCAGATAGGCCTTGACAAGCATCTGCACCATGGTCACAAAGCCCGCGATCAGAACGATATAGCACGGGATCCTGACCTTATCGGGAATCACCTTTCTCAGCGCCGAAATAACCATGTTGGAGCAAAGCAGAACAATAGTTGCCGCAGCACCCATGCCCAGCGCATTGATGACGCTCGTAGAGGTCGCCAGTGTGGGGCAGGTGCCCAAAACCAGTACTAAAACAGGGTTTTCCTTGATGATACCCTTTGTAAAGTTATTCAACTGATTCATGACTGCGCCCCCTTTACCATGCTGTATGCCTCGAATGCCGAAGCAATCGCTTTTTTGTATGCCTTGGAAGAGATCGTCGCGCCGGAGAGCGCGTCCACATCCTTGTAGGTATCGGCAGTCTTGCCGGCATAGTTGTTGCGGTAGCCGCCGTCATTATCGGTGACGCGCGAGCCGATACCGCTTGTTTCACTGTGAGAAAGCGTCTTGACGGCTTCAATGCTGCCGTCGGCACGGATACCGCAGATCAGCCTGATATCGCCGCCGTAGCCCTTTGATGTCACCATCATCACATAGCCGCTGTTGTCGCTGCCCTTATAGACGGCTGTAACACCCTCGGGCAGCTTATCGAGCGTAAGCAGTTCAAAGCTTTTGGCTTCACTGAGAACCTCCGCACGTGCTTGCGCGGCGTTTTTTTCCTCCGCGGCGGCAATGATCGGCGCGGTGACCGCGTTGACAGCCGCTAACAGTGCCGTAACGATCAGGCAGATCGAAGCAAGAACTGCGATCGGTTTGATAATGTCTTTCATTTCTTCTTTACCTCCCCGACCAGCGGTCTGTTGCGCGTAAGCTTGGAAATATAAGGTGTAAAGATGTTCATGATCAGAATGGAGTAAGATACGCCCTCGGGCAGGTTGCCCCAGAAGCGTATGAGAATGGTGATCAGACCGCAGCCGACACCAAAGATCACCTTGCCCCATTTGGAGGACGGTGTGGTAGCATAGTCGGTCGCCATGAAGAACGCACCGAGCATCAGTCCGCCGGACATGATCTGATAGAGCGGGTCTTGTCCGCAGAGGAAGGACATCAATGCCACCGTGCCGATATAGACAACGGGTGTATGCCACGTGATAATGCCTCTTACCAGCAGATACAGACCGCCGAGCAGAATGGCAAGTACGCAGGTCTCACCCAGACAGCCGGCGTGTTTGCCTAAAAACAGGTCAAGATAAGACGGCATCATCGAAGCAGTACCCTTTGCAGCCGCAGTCAGCGGTGTTGCAGAGGAGATGGCATCGGGCATTTTATCGGTAAAGGGTGCGACCCAGTTGGTCATCGTACCCGAAAAGGCGATCAGCATCATAATTCTTGCTGTGATGGCGGGGTTCGCGAAATTCTGACCGATACCGCCGAAAAGCTGCTTGACGACCACGATCGCCGCCAGACTTCCCACGGCTGCCTGCCACAGAGGAATACTGACCGGCAGGTTGAATGCCAACAGCATACCCGTAACCACGGCGGACAGGTCAAAAATGGTATTTTCCTTTTTGCACAGCTTTTCAAACAAAAATTCCGCCGCTACACATACGGCGACACAAACAGAGATCACCAGTGCGCTGCGCAGACCGAAGATCACCACAGACGCGATCGCTGCGGGGAGAAGGGCGATGATCACATCAAGCATGATATTCTGTGTAGTACGCTTTGAGGAAATATGCGGCGACACAGAAGCAATCAGTTTACTCATGACTTACCCTCCTTTTTTGCGGCAAGATAGCTTCTCAGCCTGATCTTGGCAAGCTTATTGGTCTGCACGAGTGGTCTGTTGGCAGGACATACATACGAACAGCACCCGCATTCCATACACAGATCGACACAAAGCGCCTCCAGATCCTCACCCGAATCTCTCTTATATGCCAGTGAGATCTCTCTCGGGTCAAGACGGAACGGACAGTGCGTCATACATGCACCGCAGCCGATACAGGCAGTCGTTTTGCGGGGCTTTGCTTCTTCTGCGTCCATAGCGACGACCGCGTTGGTATTTTTGAGTATCGGCTCGTCCATACTCGGCACGGCAAGACCCATCATCGGGCCGCCGTAGATGACCTTGGCGGGGTCACATTTCAGACCGCCCGCGCCCTCGATCATATCCCTGATGGACATTCCTATGGGTGCGATGACATTTTTCGGCTCTTTCACAGCCGAACCGTCCACCGTTACGCACTTTTCTACCAGCGGCATACCGGTTTCAAGGTATTCTGCGATAAATGCAAGGGTCGTGACATTGATGACAATCACGCCGACATCGAGCGGCAGTCCGCCCTTGGGAACGATTCTGCCCACGGTGTTGAAGATCAGCACCTTTTCACCGCCCTGCGGATAGATAGACGGCAGTACACGCACCTCCACACCCTCAGTTTTGGCGGCAAGCTCCTTCATGATCTTTATTGCCTCGGGCTTGTTGGATTCAATGCCGATAATAAAGCGTTTTGCGTTCATATAGGTCTTGATCGCTTCGATTCCCTTGAATACATATTCGCCCTTGTCCACCATGGTACGGGTATCTGAGGTGATATAAGGCTCACATTCGGCGGCATTGATAACCACCGCTTCGACCTTGCTCAGATCCTTGACGCTCAGCTTGACAAAGCTCGGGAATCCTGCGCCGCCCAGACCGACTACACCGCTCTGCTTTACTGATGAAACAAAGCTCTCGAAGTCCTTGACAACGGGGGGTTTTACTTCCTCATACTTTTCCTGTTTTCCATCGGTTTCAATTACCACGCACGGGATCTTTGCGCCCATTGATGAAACCATTTCATCGACCTTCTGTACCGTACCCGAAACACTGGCATGGATATTGGACGATACAAAGCCGTCCGCCTCACCGATGAGCTGTCCGACCCTGACCTGATCCCCGCGCTTGACGACCGCCTTAGCGGGTTTCCCTATGTGCATCGACATAGGGATGGTCACGGTTTTAGGTACAGGCAGTCTGACAGGGGCATCCTCTGCCGTATGCTTCTTATGCGGTACTTTAATACCGTGTAATTTCATACCTTTTCCTCCGTTCGCTGCTTCATGCCCTGCCTGTCATACAGACAGCGGCACGACTTTTTCCTCTTTTCAATCATATGCCATTCAATATATACTATAAAATCGCATACATCTTGATTGTAACATATTTTATTCGATTTACCAACCGACATTTTGCATAAAAAGCGTGTCTAATTTTCGTGCAAAATGACTGCTTGATATTTTGACCCAATTTATAAAAACAGCGCGCACGTGTCGGTGCAAACCGATAAGTATTCTCTCTATCTTTATCTTATCTAATCTGACCTAACCTAACCTATCCTAACCTATCCTAACCTGACCTGTGTATCCATTTGTCCCGACAGCGGTTACCGCATGGTATACCAACGGTAACGGGGGTTAAAGCAGCAAATAAGCTCTCATTTTTCAGAATCATATATAGAACTCTCAAAATTCTGCGGCATAAAAAATGCTTTTAGCAGAAAAGGGGGGGAGGGAAAAAAATTATAAAAATAATTTGCATGTCACTTTATTGTCATTTTGGCAGGATATAATACAGCCAGACCGAACGAAAGAGTCGGAAAAACAACGGACGGCAGTCAAGAAGGAGAATGTGCTATGGAAATTTTAAGAACAGAAAACCTTGTCAAGACGTACGGAAAAGATGAAAATGCCTTCAATGCGGTAGACGGTATTTCTATGACCGTTGAAAAGGGCGAATTTGTCGCTATTGTCGGCGCAAGCGGCAGCGGCAAAAGCACTCTCATGCACATCATAGGCGGTGTTGACCGTCCCACCTCGGGCAGCGTGTTCATTGACGGCAATGAGATCAATAAAATGAACAATGACAAGTTAGCGATTTTCCGCCGCAGACAGATCGGCATCGTATATCAGTTCTATAACCTCATTCCGATTCTTACCGCCGAGGAAAACGTCACTCTCCCGATGGATCTGGACGGACAGAGCATCGATCAGGAACGGCTGAACGACGTGTTCGGGAGCCTTGGCATCGAAGACAAGCGCAAGAGCCTGCCGAATGAGCTTTCGGGCGGTCAGCAGCAGCGCGTATCCATCGCAAGAGCCATCATCAACAATCCTGCACTTCTCTTGGCAGACGAACCCACCGGAAACCTCGATTCCAAAGCTGCCAATGATATTATGGATATCCTCAAGCTGACCAATAAAAAGTATGATCAGACCATTATCATGATCACCCATGATCCGGAGCTTGCCAGACAGGCAGACCGCATTATCCGTATACAGGATGGCAGAATTACTGAGGAGGTGTAAGCCGTGAAACTGATGAGAAAGCTCACACGGGAGAATCTCATGCGCAATAAGCTGCGTACTATTGTTACCATTATCGGCATTATGCTTTCCGTAGCGCTGCTTACGGTCGTAGCGGGCATAGCGTCAAGCGTCAGACAGTCGGTCATCAATGTTGCCATTCAGCAAAACGGCAACAACAGCATTACCCTGCTCGGTGAATTCACGGAGAAGGATATTGAATTCATCAAGGCGAACCGCAATGTAGAAGATGTATATATGTATGCACATATCGGCACGGCACTCTATGAAAACAAGGGCAGCAGCATCAAGCATTTTCTTGCCGTTGAAGGAATCACGGAGGGTGCATTCGCTGACCTTGGCTGCAAATTAGCAGAGGGACGTATGCCGCAGAACAGCTCCGAGATCGTTCTTTCTCCTGACTTTGCGCTGTATTTCGGCGATTCGCTCAAGGTAGGCGATACGGTTACGCTTTCTGTCGGTGAACGCTGGTACATTCCCGATGAGGTCGTCGTGGATACAGATGCAGATGTTGTTTACACGGAGGACACAGATATTGCCGACACGGAGGATGAACTTTTCGCTGTTTCAAAGGATTCCCCCTATTACGGTGAACAGGAGGAGTTCATTGAGGTTGAGAAGCGCACCTTCACCGTCACCGGTATTCTCAGAAGCACGTGCAGTGCTATACGGTTCAGCTCCTACAGCGCATCCGTACCCGTTTATACGGTATTTGATGTTGCCAAAGAAACCTGTCTGAATCCGAATGATTATCCCGAAGCTTACTTAAAGCTGACAGACGAGGGCGAAAGCCAATATATTGATGTACTCTCGACATTCACCGATATCGACGCCAAAACGTTACGCAGATATCTTAACGACCGCATGGAGTTCGGCGAAGTCATACACATGTTTTCAACCCTTGACGATAACGATCTGCACATCAGCAGCTTTAATGTAAACAGATTCCTGCTGGCATTCAAGGGCATTGACCTCAGTAACGGATTGCTGCAAATTCTCTATGGTGTTGCCGCTGCGGTCATTCTGATTATCATATTCGCCAGTGTATTTATTATCCGCAACAGCTTTTCGATATCCATCACAGAAAAGACCCGCCTTTACGGAATGCTGTCATCAGTAGGCGCAACGCCCCGACAGATTTGTACGAATGTGCTTTACGAGAGTTTTCTGCTCGGCATTTTCGGCACGGCAGGAGGTCTGCTTCTGGGCATTGGTGTAACGAATGTTTTAGTATGGCTGTGCAATTCTCTGCTCGGCGAATACCTCAACGGTGCGGAATTGGTATTCAGTATTTCATGGCTTGCCGTAGCGGCTGCCATTCTGCTGGGTGCGCTGACGATCTTCCTTTCATCGCTGAACATTGCCCTTCGTGCATCACGCATTTCTCCGATCGAAGCCATCAGGGGCAACAAGGATATCAGGATCACAGGCAAGAAAAAGAGCAAAAGCTACACCACCCCGAAATTCATTAAAAGGTTCTTTGGTGCAGGCGGCAATATCGCATGGAAGAACCTCAAGCGCAGCCGCAAAAAATACCGTACTACGGTTGTTTCGATCATTGTGAGCGTTGTAGTATATATCATCGCGTTTTCATTTATCGGAGATGCCATGCGCTTCACTGTATATCAGCTGGACAAGCCCTATAATCTTTATGTTTCCATGTCTGTAACAGGGGGCGACGAACCCGAGGAGGGCACACCCGAAGCCGAAATTCCCGACAGCAAGGAGCGTCTGCTCTCCTATCTGAAAACCATTGCGGAGCTGCCCGAGATCGAGAGTGATATTTATGTCATGAGCTGTTATGCATATTGCTGTGATCTCAACAAAAACGATCTTGACCCCTCTGTTGTCAAATACTTTGAAGCCTTATCTCAGGACAGCGATTACAATGAGGACGCGGAGCAGAGCCATCAGGACTTCCTGAACAGTTCTACTATCAATGTACACCTTCCGATTATCGGTGTAAGGAACGAGATTTTCCGGGAGATTGCCAAGGCTTCCGGCTATGATTACAGCGAGCTCAGGGGCAAGGGTCTGTTCAACAACACTTATATTGAATGGGTCGACAATGAGGACGGAAGCAGTGAAGCGGTCACGCATGATTTTCTCAAAAGCGCGGATAATTATCTGATTCATGCCTACGTCAGTGAAGATGCCTACAGCGTAGAGGAGGATTCTCCCAACAAGGAAATGGATATTGCAGTGGCAGGTGCTGCTGACAAAAGCTTCATCAGCCGTACTTACAAGGAAACCATTCTGGACACAGAAGCCTCTATCCTTGTAGACATGGACACCTTTATGTCGATGATTCATTCGGATTATGTCATTGGCAGCACCATGTATATCAAGTCCACAGACGCCGAAAAGACCGATGACACCATCAGCAAGATGTTCAGCTCAGATACCAGCACAGATTCCGTAAACTATGATGCACGGCTTAAAGTTTATCATGCCATGATTCTGGTAGTAGAGATCTTCATCTACGGTTTCATTGCCGTGATCACTCTCATCGGCATTACCAACATTTTCAACACCATCAACACCAACATGAAGCTGCGCAGCAAGGAATTCGCCATGCTTCTCTCCGTCGGCATGACCAAACAGGAATTTAACCGCATGATTCGCCTTGAAAGCCTGTTCTACACCGTCAAATCTCTCCTGATCGCTCTTCCCCTCGGCATTATCGGCAGTATATTTGTTAATTTCCTGTTCGTCGACAACACCACCGGCATTACGGCTGTTCCCTACGAATTCCCGTGGCTTGCCGTCCTCGAATGTATCCTCGCCGTTCTCCTCATCATCATTCTCATCATGGACTTCTCCATCCGCCAGGTCCGCAAACAAAACATCATCGAAACCATTCGCAACGAAAACGTTTAATTGGGGCTCTGCCCCAAACCCCGCAGGGGCTCTGCCCCTGACCCCGCAGGGGCTCTGCCCCTTGACCCCGCCAGGGGAACTCGAGTTCCCCTGGACCCCGCAACTTTTTACTATGCAAGTAAATAAGCATAGAACCGCCTACTCTTCTATGGGAATAAAGCAAAATAGCAAACCGTTATTCATTATTTTCCCCATCTTGACATAAGGTAAATGGGAAATTATAATAAAGGTGACCCTTGCCGCTGTTGATACGGCGGCAAGGGAATTTTATGTTTTGGGCGGTGCTTTATGAAATTGCTGCTTGTGGAAGATAATAAATCGATTGCAAAGGGACTGACCTATACGCTTACATCAAACGGATATGAGGTGACCCTGTGCGATTGCTTTGAAGAGGCTCTCAGACATTCCGGCGAGGATTATGCCGTGATGATTATAGATGTTACCCTGCCCGACGGCAGCGGCTTTGAACTGTATGAAACCATCAGACGCTATAATCATGCCCCCGCTGTTTTTTTGACAGCAATGGACGATGAGGACAGCATTGTCAGGGGATTCGACCTCGGCGCAGAGGATTATATCACAAAGCCGTTCTCTAACCGTGAGCTTCTTGCACGACTCAGCCGTATTATCAGACGCAGCAGAACCATCGACAATACCATTACCGCAGGTGATATCACCCTCAATCCCGATACCCTCACGGTCACAAAGAATGACGCTCCCGTGGAAATGACTGCCCTTGAATTCCGCATACTCTCTATGCTTATGCAGAATCTCGGCAAAACCGTCACAAGAGAAATCATATTGGAGAAAATATGGGATATCTCCGGCAATTATGTCAACGATAACACGCTTTCTGTCTATATCAAACGTATCCGCCGGAAGCTTGATACCGACCTCATTAAAACCATTAAGGGTATCGGATACAGAATGGAGGAAAAATGAAACAGTCACATAAATTCATCGCTGTATGGATTTCCTTCATCGCCGTATTTGCCGTTCTGTCGGCTTTGACGGCGTATGATCAGGCGCGCAGTGTGCAGCGGTCGGCTAACCGTACAGTCATTCAGATCATTGCCAATATCCGCGAGCAGTATCCGGACGTTGACGAGCTGCAGATCGTTGAAATACTGAACGGCACAGCACCCACAAACGATACATATAATATGCTGGACAGCTTCGGCATAGACAGCTACAATGCACTGCAGGTCAATGAAGCCTATCCTGCTTCGGCGGCGGCAAAACAATTGCTGATATCTCTGTTGTCCGGTGGGGCGGCATTGGGAGTTTTTCTTGTTTTTGTACACAAAAAGAAAAAGGAAACACTTCTGCTCA
This sequence comes from uncultured Ruminococcus sp., assembly GCA_902773325.1. Taxonomy (GTDB): domain Bacteria; phylum Bacillota; class Clostridia; order Oscillospirales; family Acutalibacteraceae; genus UBA1213. Next base: position 3,963 of record CACYDW010000032.1, on the reverse strand, counting down.
CGAAATTCATGGAACGCATCAACAAGGGTGACTATGCTATGCAGGCAGACAGCAATTCGGAGGACGAATATTCTCTTCTGCATAACGAGATTTACAAAACCACCGTCATGCTCCGAAAGCAGAACGAAACCGTCATGCGCGACAGGGTCATGCTCAAGGAGGCACTTTCCGATGTATCACATCAGCTCAAAACCCCGATCACTTCCATTCAGATCATGCTGGATAACATCATCGATGACCCGGAAATGCCCCCCGATGTCAGAAATGATTTCATTGCCGATATCAGGAATTCTGTCAACGGTATCAGCTTTCTGGTGCAGGCACTTCTGAAGCTTTCAAGGCTGGAGGCTTGTTCCATAGAGTTTCACCCCCGTCCCGAAAGCATGAGCGAGGTTATAAAGGATTGTATCCGCACGGTGGGAATCATCGCCGAGGTGCGGGAAGTGAGCCTTGTTTCCGAGTGTCCCGAACTGTTCACATTATCCTGCGATAAAAAATGGCTCTGTGAAGCCCTTTGCAATATTCTGAAAAACTGCATTGAAAACACTCCGGCAGGCGGCAGTGTTACGATTTCAGCACAGGAAAATGCCGTTGTTTCCGTCATCACCATCAGGGATACCGGCTTCGGCATCAGCAAAGAGGAACTTCCGCATATTTTTGAACGCTTCTATAAAACCAAGCATTCCAAAAGCGACAGCGTTGGTATCGGACTTGCTATTTCTCTGGAGATCATCAAAAAACACAACGGCTATATTCTCACCGAATCACAGATCAATGCGGGCACGGTTTTTACCGTCAAGCTGTTCAAGGAAAAATAATGATCGGGCTGTTCTTCCCGCGGTATTGCAGGAGAGAACAGCCCGATATGATTATACGGTGCTGATTATCACAGCGTTTTCTTAACTTACAGACTCCTTGAGCGCCTTGTTGAGCCATACACAGCCGATGTCGATCGCTAAAAACAGCGTAGACTTTTCGCTCGACTTTACAACAGCTCTTCTGGGGCTGATATTCCGGTCGGTAGAAACCAACTGGATCGCCACCTTATCGGCAATTTCAAGATCGCCGGACTTCTTTTTTGACTTGATGAGCATTTTTACAACATATTTATCGCTCATGTTTCCGTAATAGAGTGTATCGCCGCTCCTGACAAGCGGTTTTCCCTTATACATAAGGAACTGGCTGCTTTCTGCCATTACTGATAGCCTCCTTGCATCATGATCTCAGATAATTCTTCAACAGAATTTCAAGCAGATCGTCACGGTCAATTTTCCGTATGAGATTTCTTGCGTTGTTATGGGTGGTGATATAGGTGGGATCTTCAGACAGGATATAGCCAACGATCTGGTTGACCGGATTATACCCCTTCTGCTCCAGAGCATCATATACCGATGTGAGAATCGTTCTGACCATATCGTCCTTATTGTCGGGAATCGAAAAAATCATTGTTTTGTCGTCCATCAATGTCGCCTCCGTGTTGAGCAGATATCCCGGAAAACCCGTATACATACTGCCTGACCATATATTTCACCGACTGTCCCGAACAAATTCCGGGTGCTTACTTGATTATTCTAACATATTTATTTGATAATTACAATAGAATTTTATCTGTTTTTTAATTTTCCTGCCTTTAGGGTATTCTTTTCCGCAAAGAAACAGGTCACAGAAGCCATCTTACAAAAAAGCACTGAATTTCCTTATGCACGGGCATATCAAGCGTATTGTATGGTAACACCCTTGCGGGAGAGGTTTTCTGTGATTCCGTTGACAAACTCCTGTACCTCCGAGGACGAAAGGGTCCTCTCGTTGGAGGAAAACTCAAAGCGGACGGTGATCCTGTGGATCGTATCGGTGTCGTAGGTATCAACGACTCTGACATTCTTGAGTATCGCGCTGTTTTCCTGCTTCCAGCAGTCCTGAATATCGCTGAACAAAACGTTTTCGGGGATATCCATACTCAGGTCATACTCCATAGAGGGATATTTTGACGGCTCATCATAGACAATGCCGCTGTCGTTGGCAGATGCAAAGGCATTTACATCGATCTCGGCAAATACGATATTGCCCTTTTTGTCAATGGCTTTGCCGACAACAGGGTGAACAATACCCATGATACCGATTTCCTTGCCGCCGAGCAGTACCTTGTTGAGGTTGACGGGGTGTTCGTAGGAGTGTGTCGGCTCTGCGGATACAAAGGTCAGCGTATCGTGCTTGATATCCAGTGCAAGCGAACAAAGCATATCTCGCAGTCTGAAATAGAGCGTCCTCATATTGGCAGTCCTGCTGAAAAGAGTGACGGCAAGCATTTTCTTTTCGATGCACAGGTTGTTCTCGTCCAGACCGCTGATGACCCTGCCGATCTCAAAGATACCGAATTCGGGGGCATAACCCACATTCTGCTTTACCTGACAGAGCTGTGTGGGAATGATGGAGTTTCTCAGCGTTTCGATGTTGGGGTTGGTTGCATTGGCAAGGCGCACATTGGGTTCGGGGGTAATGCCCAGCTCCTTCAGCTCGTCATTGTATGCCCATACGTAGGAATGCAGCTCGTGCAGACTGAAACGCTTGACAAGCATATCCTTTATTTTTTCCTCACTGCTCTTGACCTGCGTCACTCTCACGGGATACAGCGGGGAACGGGTGGTGTGGACTTCAAAGTTATCATAGCCGTAGATTCTGGTAATTTCCTCGATAATATCCGCATTCATGGTAACGTCCTTGGTGATTCTCCATGAGGGAACATCGACTGTATACTGACCGTTGGCATATCCGACCGTGAAGCCAAGCCCTCTGAGGGTATTCACAATGGTATCACTGTCGATAGAGATGCCCGTATAGCGGTCAACAAAGCTCTGGTCAAAATGCAGTGTGACCGGCGGGAACTTGACGGCATATTCATCTGTCAGGCAGGATACGACCTGAATGCCGCTGTCATATTTTTGCATCAGATAGAGAAATCTTCCGATCGCAGGAACCGTCATTTCGGGGTCAAGGCTTTTTTCGTAGCGCATAGACGCGTCTGTACGGTGGCTCAGACGAACGGTGGATTTTCTGACGGACGCAGCGTCAAAGTTGGCGGATTCCAGTGTCAGAGTGGTGGTATCGGCAACGATCTCGGAATCCAGACCGCCCATAATGCCGGCAATGGCGACGGGGGTATTGTCGTTGCAGATCATGAGGGTATTCTCATCAATATTTCTTTCCGTGCCGTCAAGGGTCGTGAAGGTAAAGGGAGCGTCAAAGCGCTTAATGCGGATCTTTTCCACCTTCCGCGCATCGAAGGCATGCATCGGCTGACCCATTTCCAGCATGAGGTAGTTGGTAAGGTCGGCAAGGAAGTTAATGGCTCTCATGCCGCAGTAATACAGACGGATACGCATATTGACAGGGCTGACGGTACGGCTGATGTTTTCTACCTTGATGGTGCTGTAGCGTTTGCAGAGGGTATCCTCGATCTTCATATCGACCTTGGGAAGGTTGTCATAGACGGTAAGGTCGGCGGTGTCGATAGGCAGCAGCGGTCTGCCGGCAAGGGCAGCAAACTCTCTGGCAATGCCGTAATGTCCCCAGAGGTCGGGACGGTTCGTCAGGGATTTGTTATCTACCTCAAAAATAATATCCTCTATCTCATAGTATTTCTTGAGGTCTGTACCCAGAGGAATATCATCGGTCAGCTCCATAATGCCGGAATGATCGTCGCTGATACCGATCTCCGATTCACTGCAGCACATACCGTAAGAGGTATAGCCTGCAAGGTCACGGGGGGCAATGGTAATGTTGCCGATCTTAGCACCGATCTGTGCGAAGGCGGTTTTCATGCCGACTCTGACGTTCGGCGCGCCGCATACAACATCGGTAAGCTCGCCGCTTCCGGTATCCACCTTGAGCAGATGAAGCTTTTTGGATTTCGGGTGTTCCTCTACCGATTTGATCTCGGCAGCAACGATTCCCGCGATGTCACTG
>CACYDW010000031.1 GCA_902773325.1 uncultured Ruminococcus sp. | reverse complement strand
CTTATATGCGAGAAAAGCACCCCTTGTGCTCCCAACGCTCCATATCAACAGACCACTGTTGTTTCCGGCGCGGCATAGCACCAATCTTTCGATTTAAGAGCGATAGCTCGGTTGGATAGAAGCATAGGACGGATTATGTTATTCAGCTTATTAGCAGAGGGAAGTTCCCTATGGTGCTGAGCGAAAACGCGAAATAGGGTGCAGCGTCGACGCTGCCGTTGCGCTGCCTGCCTTGACAGATATTTAACAAAGGGGTATAATGGGGAAGGTTTGTTGTTATTGAAGATATCTGAATTTTTCTGAAAGACCATTATGTCTGATGTTAAAGGGGTTTTTTATATGAGAATATTTAATTCAAGAGAACCGGAATTCCGCAGTCCTTTCGGTGCAGTTCCGTTCGGAACAAATATTCATTTCAGAATTGTCCTGCCGAGAGATCTGAACTGCTCGGGCGCGGTTCTGGCATTAAAAGACGACCGCTACGGCAATACCGATACCTATGGTATGTTCTGGGCGGGGATGGTGGGCGATGACCATGAACAATGGGAATGCGATGTCAATGCAAGCAGAGTCGGTTTATATTGGTATCACTTCTCCCTCGATACAAGATATGGCAAACGCTACATTACAAGAGGTTTCGGCGGTGAGGGAAATCTTAGCCTGAGTGAAAATGAACCGCGGTTTCAGCTGATGTGCTATGAAGCGGATTTTCAGACACCTTCATGGCTGCCGGGCGGTATCATGTATCAGATCTTCCCCGACAGGTTCTGCTTTTCCGGCGAGAAAAAAGAGGGCGTCTATCCCGATAAGAAAATCCAGACCGACTGGGACGTTATTCCCGACTGGCGCCCGAATGAATACGGCATGATCACAAACTCCGACTTCTTTCAGGGTGATCTCAAAGGTATTACGCAAAAGCTGCCCTATCTGAGTGAACTCGGCGTTACCTGTATTTATCTGAACCCGATTTTTGAAGCCTATTCCAATCACCGCTATGATACCGGTGACTATGAAAAAATCGACCCCGTTCTCGGCACGGAAGAGGACTTCCGGGAACTGTGCAGTAAAGCTGCCAAGTTTGGTATCCACATCATCAATGACGGTGTGTTCAGCCATACCGGCAGCGACAGCAGGTATTTTAACCGTGAAAACCGCTACCCGCAGAACGGTGCCTATAACTCTACCTCTTCACCCTACTATACATGGTATAAGTTTATTGAATGGCCTAACATCTATAATTCATGGTGGGGCTTTAATACCCTTCCTGAGGTTGAGGAGCTTTCTCCCTCCTTCAATGAATATATCAACGGTGAGAACGGCATTATCCGCAAGTGGATTCGCTGCGGCAACAGCGGCTGGCGTCTTGACGTTGCCGATGAACTGCCCGATGAATTCATCGAATATATCCGTGAAGCCATCAAATCCGAAAATCCCGAAGCACTGCTTCTCGGTGAGGTATGGGAAGATGCCTCCAATAAAGAAAGCTACGGTTCGCGCAGACGTTTCCTCTACGGCAAGGAGCTTGACAGCGTAATGAACTATCCTTTCAGAGATGCGATCCTCGGTTTTCTGGACTGCGGCGACGGCAGAGATATGATTGAGATCGTTCTGAATATCACCGAAAACTATCCGCGTCCCGTGCTGCGCTCCCTGATGAATCTTCTCGGTACGCACGATACCGAACGCGTTATTACACTCCTTGCAGGTGAAAAGCAATACGGCAGGGGCAGAGAGTGGCAAGCAGTCACAAAGCTTTCTCCCGAACAGCGTGAATACGGACTCCGCCGCATGAGGATCGCTTCCGGTATCCTCTATACACTCCCCGGTATTCCGTGTATCTATTACGGAGATGAGGTCGGTGTGGAAGGCTACCGCGACCCCTTTAACCGTTCAACCTTCCCTTGGGGCAGAGAGGACAAGGACTTGCTCAACTGGTATATCGCCCTCGGCAAAATGCGAAAGGATTGCTCCTGCCTTGTTGACGGTGACCTGAGAAATTTTGGCTCTACCGGCAGAACCATGGGCTATATCCGTGAGGACGATACCGATATGCTGCTCTGTGTGTTCAATGCTTCTGATGATACGATCCGTTTCAGAGTGCCGCAGGAATTTATCGGCGGTAAGGCCTATATGGATACGGAACTGGACGGCGATGAGCTGATCATACCGCGTGACGGCTGCGCTTTTGTCAAGGCAGATGTCCCCGCAAAGCCTGACCTCGCAGAGGAAGTTGTACCTGCTCCCGCAGAGGAAGTTGTACCCGATTCCGCCGAGGAAATTGCTCCTGTTTCCGCAGACAACTGAACCCCGATAAAGTTAAAAGTTTCGCCAGCCTTTTCAAAGGCTGCGGTTTCCAAAGGCAGAGCCTTTGGCCGCACTCCGCAGAGTGCGGAATCCCCTGAGAAACTTTGGGGCAGAGCCGCCAATAAGAATCCCCGACAAATCGGAAGCGGTTCCGGTTTGTCGGGGATTTTTGGAGTCTGAGATGGTATCAGGTGTGTGAGGGCAGACTGTTTGAGGCTTCTGTATCTCTGAAAAGAAGTGAAATGCACCAGATTGCAGAGAGTGCTACCAGTGTGTAGATGATTCTGCTTACGATGCCGGTCTGACCGCCGCAGATCCATGCCACGATATCAAATTGGAAAATGCCGATTGAACCCCAGTTCAGACCGCCGATAATCAGCAGTATCATTGCCAGCTTATCAATCATTGTTTCATACCTCCTGTTTGTGGGATATGATTATTTTGCCGCGATACGGCGAAAATATACATATCAGCACCATTGCTTTTTCACAGATAGGCTGCACATTTCCGAAGTGCCCTTTTGGCAAGCTTAAGGTGCTTATAAACGGTTGTAGGTCTGATGTGAAGCTGTGAAGCGATGTCGGCAATGTCAAGCTTTTCAAAATAATACATTTGCATACAATCCCTCTGACGCTGTGTCAGCTCATTTTCGATACCTGCCATCAGCAGTTTTCTCATTCGCGTTCTGATATCGGAGTTGAGTTCGCAATTCTCCTCCATAAAGCTTTCCAGCGATATCTGCGTAATGTTTTCGATGGTCAACGGTTGCATACTGGTTCTCAGATCAATACACCTCTCCTTGCTTAGTGCAGAGAATATCTGCGGTGTGCATACAGTCCAGATACATTTTATAAAGCAGACCGATGCGGTGGTTCAGTTCTTTGAGTTCTGTGCACGGTGCGGTACAGAGCTGATCCCGGAGTGTGATCAGCTTGCCTTTGATGATGTCTGCCTGTCTGAGGTAGTCGTCTGCCCATTCTTTATATGTCATTTTACCCGTCCTTTCTACACGAATCGTGTGTTAACAATCTGCGATGAAAGAAGCGGTCTATGTGGCTGTGCACTGTCAGAACAAACGAAAACAAACAGAATCCGGTGACAAAAACGTGTTATTCGTTTGCTTGTGGCGAAAGCAGGCACGGATTATTCACAAAATCCGCTTCATACTTTTAAGTATATACTATTTTTGGGAAAAATCAACAGCAAAATCGAATATTTGTTCGATTGTACAAAAAAGACGACATATTTTGTTCTATCCGATGAAAAATCAAAATACATCTTGACTACACACTTCGTGTATGATATAATGTGCTAAAGCTTGCATCAGGAGGTTCGATTATGAAAAAACAAATCGGAGAGAGGATCAGAGAGCTTCGCCGCAAGGCAGGCTATACGCAGTCCATGCTTGCCAAAAAACTCGGTATATCCCCGTCTGCCATCGGTATGTATGAGCAGGGCAGGAGAGAGCCTGATAACGAAACAGTGGTAAGACTTTCCCATATCTTCGGTATCACAGCGGATTACCTTCTGGGCAATACCACTGCCGAAAAAACGACAGGTGTGGATATTTCAGAGATTTTTGAGGAGTTTACGGGGAAGCTCTCCACGCAGCCCGGTCTGATGTTTGACGGAGTACCCCTTGATGATGATGACCGCATGAAAATCATAGATGCCGTGAGAGTGGTTGCCGCTATCGCACAGCAGCAGTATAAAAGAACCCCCGGCAAAACCTGAGAGCAGCGCAACACAACACAAATGTACACCGAGGAATGACCGGAGAAAATATACCGGAAAGGGACGCACATGAAAAAATGCCGTGAAAAAGCCAGAGAGCTTGCACAACGATATAATAACTGTGATGTAGAGAATATCTGTGAAAATCTGGGAATAATAGTGATAAGGCAGGACCTGCCGCAGAGCGTGAACGGCTTTACGATTTCGATGCACGATATCCCGTTTATTGTTGTCAACAGCAATATGAATTATTACAAGCAGAGATTTACAATAGCGCATGAACTGGGACATACACAGCTCCACGGCGAAACCAACACACTGAATCTGAGCTTGAATACAGCGTTCTGCGTGAATAAATATGAGCGGGAGGCAGACTGCTTTGCGGCATATCTGCTGCTGTATCTGATGAAGTCTGAATTTGAATATATGGATACGCTGACAGCGGAGTATGTGTCGCAGGTGCTGCATATTCCACCGGAAAAGCAGGAGGATATCTTTGAGGATGGTCTGAGCTGACCTGTATACATAAAGGAGGGGGATTGCAATGAAGCTGTTTTTGGCAAGAGAATATTCCGATGCAGACGGCGGCTTCTGTGTCTTTGATGAAACGGCAATGCCCCGCTACCATGCTGTGAATGTAACTGATACGGCGGGATGCCATATCACCCTGATCGACGCGGAAGGCGGAAAAGCAGCCGAAATATACCACAAGTCGCTGGTTCTGGGCTATTTTACCATCAAGTGCGGCGGCAGACGCTATATTCTTGTGCCGTGCATGAAGGAGCGGTTCGGGTTTGCGATTTATGGCAGCACATACCGCTTTTTAGGCGATATTGCCAGCGGCAGGTTTTCTCTTTTTGATGTGGACAAAAGTCCGGTCATGACCCAGAAAAAATGCTGGGGCGAATACGGTGACGGCTATGAGCTGAAAATCTATCATGACAACAAGGAAATATTTGCGGTTGCCGTGGCAATTTGCGCGGCATTGTATCTTACAGCGGGTGATAAGTCGCCTGCGCCTGCCTGATATCCTAAAGCGAATGGGCAATCGCTGTTGTTTTTTGTTCATTCGGCAGAAAATCATCCGGCGGCATTGAACGTTCAAGAAAAACGTGCTATAAATAGGTAAGACAGTTCTAATAATAAAAACAGGAAGTGAAAAGTGCCATGAGAAAGAACGATGACTATTACGGCAGATACAATGATGACGACAGATACGGTCAGCGATGGAATGAAATAGATTACGGCGGTATGCGAAGAACGGATGTTCCTGTTGAAATACTGCGGGAGCACCCCGATGCCAGAATAGCGACCACAAAGGACGGCATGATCGTATTGGTAGTCAGTACGCTGATCTTGCTTGTATTTGCGGCAATATTCGGTTTTTTTGTCTATCTGGCAGAAACCTCAAGAGCAGAAACAGAAAGGATCATAAGCTGTAATGTGACAGTCGATGGTACTGTAACGAAAACATGGAGTGAAACTCACAGATCCAGAAAGACGACCCGAACGAACTATTATGCTTCCTACACGTATGTCTATGAAGATCAGATGTATTCCGGAAAAACAAGTATGCGGGCGGGACAATTACGCGAGGATCAGACCATTACGGTTTATGTAGACCCGGCGAGTCCTTCTAAGTCAAGGTTGTTCCGTGAAGAAAACATCACTGCTTTTTTGATCCTGATCATGCTTGTGCCCCTTGTAGTGATCTGGATTTTTATGCTCAGGCATTTTATTCTGTGTGCACAGGGACGTATCGTCACCTATAAGTACTCGTATTCGACCGGTAGTTCAAAGGGCAGTAAAACCGTGTGGAGAAAGTTCAGATAAGGAATCATAAAAAATCTGAGGTGCAATATGGGCAAAAACGGAGAATTTGACAACGGCTACGGCAATAACGGTTACGGCGATAACGGCTACGGCAATAACGGCTACGGCAATAACGGTTACGGCGATAACGGTTACGGAAATAGCGGCTACGGCAATAGTGGTTACGGCAATAGCGGTTACGGCAATAGCGGTTACGGCAATAGCGGTTACGGCAATAGCGGCTACGGCAATAGTGGTTACGGCAATAGCGGTTACGGCAATAGCGGTTACGGCAATAGCGGTTACGGCAATAGCGGTTACGGCAATAGCGGTTACGGCAATAGCG
>CACYDW010000030.1 GCA_902773325.1 uncultured Ruminococcus sp. | reverse complement strand
ATCAAGGTGTCCGGAGTTCGAATCTCCGATGGGTCACTCAAAAACACCGCTTCTCGTGCGACTTTCGCAGGGGGAGCGGCTATTTATCAAACCCGTGTTTCTTTGTTAAAGGTAAAGCGACTGACAAAGTGGATAAAATAGTTTTCACTGAGGGCGGTTTTCTTCTGTAAATAAATGAGGCGACACATTGGCACTCGGAGAACTTTGTAAAAAGGCACTTGGAGTATTCGGACATGAAGAAAAAATACAGGACATGAAAAAAATACATAAAGGTTATTGACAAATGAATGCGGAGGATTTATAATGATGACAATGATATATGAAACCGTTGAACAGGAGTAGTAAATCAAGGCGATTCCTCAGAGAGCTGTCGGGTGGTGTGAGTACAGCGGATTAACCTTTTTTGAATGGACCTGCAAGGGCGGCAGGAAATCGCAGTATTGTGTTGCGAAAGTAATGGCCGACGGAAACTTGACCGTTATCAGCAAGACGTGTATAATTGTACATTGAATGAGCGGATGATTTTTCATCAATCTGGGTGGTACCGCAGAGGATTTATGCCTTTGTCCCTGTATGTGTGGGGACAAGGGCTTTTTATTTTGCCTGCTGTATGACACTCCTGCCGCTCCGAACGGAGGTAAACAAAATGCTTGAGCCATCAATCGAAAAAGTAAGAGAAATTGCAAAAAACTATAACACCATTCCCGTATCCAAAGAATTCTATGCCGATGTTGTAACGCCGATCACATTGCTCCGGCGCATTGCCGGCAGAAGTACCCGATATTTTATGCTCGAAAGCGTAGAAAACGGCGACAAGTGGGGCAGATATTCCTTCCTTGGTTTTGACCCTGTGATGCACGTGACGTGTAAAAATCAGGTCGTTACCATTGAACAGAACGGTACAATCAGAACGATCAGCACAGCCCGTCCTCTTGATATTGTACGTGAAATACTGTCGGGCTACAAAGCACCGGAGATCTGTGACGGTGCGCCGTTTACGGGCGGTTTTGTGGGATATTTTGCTTATGCGATGATCGGCTATGCCGAGCCGAAGCTCAGGATCAGCAGCGGCGATTTCAATGACCTTGACCTCATGCTGTTTGAAAAGGTGATTGCTTATGATCATCTGAAACAAAAGATCATCGTTTTTGTCAATATCAGTTCCGACGATATCGAAAACGGTTATATAAGGGCAGAAAAAGCAATCGAAGAAACCGCCCGGCTTCTCAATTCCGAGAAGCCCCTTCCGAAGCTGCCGACTCCAAGGGTATCCGATTTTACCTGCAACTTTACTAAAGACGAATACTGCAGGGTCGTTGAACGTACCAAGGAATATATCCGTGACGGCGACATTTTTCAGGCGGTCATATCGCGCCGCTTTGAAGCTGATTTTGACGGCAGCCTGATCAATGCCTACCGTGTGCTGCGAACAACGAACCCATCGCCGTATATGGTGTTTATGAGTATTGACGGTGATGAACTCATGAGTACGTCGCCCGAAACACTTGTTCGTCTGCAAAACGGCAGGCTCTATACCTTTCCCGTGGCAGGTTCACGTCCCAGAGGGAAAACGGAGGAAGAGGACGATGCACTGGAAAAAGGACTGCTTGCCGATGAGAAAGAGCTTTCGGAACACAATATGCTGGTTGATCTCGGAAGAAATGATCTCGGAAGGATCTCGCAGTTCGGTACGGTAGAGGTCACCAAATATAAGATGATACACCGCTATTCCAAAATCATGCACATTTGTTCGCAGGTAGAAGGCAATATCCGCCCCGACTGTGACGCACTGGATGCCGTTGAATCCGTACTGCCTGCCGGTACGCTTTCAGGTGCACCGAAAATCAGAGCGTGTGAAATTATCGAAGAGCTTGAAAAGTGTCCGCGCGGGATTTACGGCGGCGCACTTGGCTATATGGACTTTTCGGGCAATCTTGATACCTGCATTGCCATCAGAATGGCACTCAAGAAAAACAACAAGGTCTATGTACAGGCGGGCGGCGGTCTGGTTGCCGACAGCGTTCCCGAAAGTGAATATCTTGAATCCTATAATAAAGCACTTGCCGTCATGAACGCGGTTCAGAAGTGTACCGAAATCGGATAAGGGGGTTGTAACATGGTATTACTGATCGACAACTACGACAGCTTTTCCTATAATCTTGTTCAGCTTGCAGGCTCTTTCAACCCTGATATAAAAGTTATCAGAAATGATGAAATGACGGTTGATGAGATCTTTGCATTAAGACCTTCCCACATCATTCTTTCTCCCGGACCGTGTTATCCGAAGGAAGCGGGCGTGTGTGAGGAGGTTGCCCTCAGACTGCGCGGAAAAATGCCGATTCTCGGTGTATGTCTGGGACATCAGGCGATCTGTGAAGCCTACGGCGGCAGGATCATTCGTGCAAAGCATCTCATGCACGGCAAAACAGACCGCATACTCATCGACAATACAGCCCCCGTTTTCAAAGGACTTGCTGCAGAGATCGATGCCGCGCGCTACCATTCACTCATTGCCGAAAGAGAAAGCCTGCCGGATTGCTTTGACATTATTGCACAGGATCAGACCGGAGAAATTATGGCAGTCAGGCACAAGGAAAGTCCTCTTTACGGCTTACAGTTTCACCCTGAATCCATACTCACACCGCAGGGAGCGGTTATTTTACAGAACTTCTTGAGCTTATAAACAGAAAGGACAGATCATGATGATTAAAGAAGCAATTGCAAAAATCGTTGGCAAAGAGGATCTTACCTATGATGAAGCATATACCGTCATGAACGAAATTATGAGCGGAGAAACGACTCCCACACAGAATGCAGCATTTCTTTCTGCGCTCTCTACCAAAAGTGCCAAGGCAGAAACAACAGATGAAATTGCGGGTTGTGCCGCAGCTATGCGGGCACACGCGGTAAGGGTCGATACCGGTATGGAGGTGTTTGAGATCGTCGGCACAGGCGGAGATCATGCCAACAGCTTTAATATTTCCACCATCTCTGCACTGGTTGCCGCAGCAGGCGGCATGAAGGTTGCCAAGCACGGCAACCGTGCGGCGTCCTCTAAATGCGGAACAGCGGATTGTCTGGAGGCACTTGGCGTCAATATACACCAGAGTCCCGAACGCTGCCGGGAACTGCTCAGAGAAGCGGGAATGTGTTTCCTGTTTGCTCAGAAATATCATACCTCGATGAAATACGTCGGTGCGATACGTCGGGAGCTGGGTTTCCGCACTGTATTCAATATTTTAGGACCGCTTACCAATCCGGCATCACCCTCCATGCAGCTTCTCGGTGTATATGACGAGTATCTCGTACAGCCGCTTGCTCAGGTGCTTGTCAGCCTTGGCATCAGGCGCGGCATGGTCGTGTACGGGCAGGATAAGCTTGATGAAATTTCACTCAGCGCACCTACAACCGTCTGCGAGATCAAAGATGGCTGGTATAAAACCTATGTGGTCACTCCGGAGGAATTCGGCTTTGAACGCTGTACAAAAGACGACCTCAAGGGCGGTTCGCCGGAAGAAAATGCCGAGATCGCTCTGGCTGTTCTGAACGGTGAAAAGGGTGCAAAAAGAAATGCTATTCTGATGAATGCCGGTGCTGCACTGTATATAGGCGGTAAGGCGGAAAGCTGGAAGGCGGGTACTGCTCTTGCCGCGGAACTGATCGATTCCGGCAAGGCTCTGGATACACTTGCAAAGCTGAGAGAGATCAGCAGCCGTCCGGAGGAATAATATGACCATTCTCGATACATTAGCGCAGCTTGCCAAAAGCCGCTGTGAAGCCGAAAAACAGAAGGTATCCCTGGAAGAAATGCAGGCGATGGCACTTGCATTGCCGGAAAAGTCCTTTACGTTTGAAAAGGCACTGCGTGGGGAGGATATCCGTTTTATCTGTGAGGTAAAAAAGGCTTCCCCCTCAAAGGGCATGATTGCCGGAGATTTTCCGTATCTCCAGATCGCAAAGGATTATGAAGCGGCGGGTGCTGCGGCTGTATCTGTTCTGACCGAGCCGGAATACTTCAAGGGCAGCAACAGGTACGTTGAAGAAATCAGCAGGGAAATACACCTTCCGATCATCCGCAAGGATTTTACCGTAGATGAATATATGATTTATCAGGCAAGAGTAATTGGTGCATCGGCAGTGCTGCTGATCTGTTCCCTGCTCGATACCGATACGATCGCCGCTTATATCCGTATCTGCGATGCACTCGGACTTTCGGCACTGGTAGAAGCACATGATGAACAGGAGATTCAGTCTGCACTTCAAGCCGGAGCAAGGCTGATTGGTGTCAACAACCGGAATCTCAAGGACTTTACGGTGGATATTCATAACTGTATCCGGTTAAGGAAGCTTGTGCCGGACGATATTACATTTGTTGCCGAAAGCGGTATTACAACCGCAGAGGATATCCATATTCTGCGTGAAGCGGGAGTGAATGCCGTCCTGATCGGAGAAACGCTGATGCGCGCCGATGACAAAAAGAAAAAGCTTGCCGAGCTGAAAGGGCAGATATAATGAAAAAAATCAAGATATGTGGTCTGACTCGTCCGGAGGATATAGAGGCAGTCAATGAAGCGAAGCCCGATTACATCGGATTTTTGTTTGCCGAAAACAAGCGCAGAACCGTTAACAGGCAGCAGGCAGCCGAATTGAAGCGTTTGCTTTCTGATGATATTACGGCGGTGGGAGTTTTTCTGAACCAATCGGTTGATTTCATTGTCAGTCTGGTGCAGGAGGGGATTATTGATATGATACAGCTTCACGGCGATGAAGATGCGGCATATATCCTCTCTCTGCGCGAAAAAACAAACGCGCCGGTCATGAAGGCGGTGCGGGCAAGGAACAGTGAAACCATTCTTTTAGCGGACAGTCTGCCGGTGGATTATATATTGATCGATGCCTATCAGAAGGGCAGCTACGGAGGAACGGGAATGACCTTTGATTACAGTATCATTCCGCAACTCTCAAAGCCTTATTTTATTGCGGGCGGGCTGAATCCCGATAATCTTTCTGCGTCTCTTGCCATACCTGCCTTTGGTCTGGATTTAAGCAGCGGCGCAGAAACCGACGGTGTTAAAGACAAGAAAAAGATCATTCAGATTGTAAAAACTGTGAGAGGTGAATCAATATGTCAAAGGGAAGATTCGGAATACACGGCGGTCAGTATATCCCCGAAACACTGATGAATGCCGTTAATGACCTTGAAAAGGCATATAATTTCTATAAAAATGACGAGCAGTTCAACCGTGAGCTTACCGCACTCTATAACGAATATGCGGGCAGACCGTCACTGCTTTATTATGCCGAAAAAATGACCAATGATCTGGGCGGTGCAAAAATATACCTCAAGCGTGAAGACCTCAACCATACCGGTTCACACAAGGTCAACAACGCACTCGGTCAGGCACTTCTTGCAAAAAAAATGGGCAAGACCCGTCTGATCGCCGAAACGGGTGCCGGTCAGCATGGTGTAGCCACTGCGACGGTCGCCGCTCTGATGGGTATGGAATGTGAGATCTTCATGGGCAAAGTGGACTGTGAGCGGCAGGCACTCAATGTTTACCGTATGGAGCTTTTAGGCGCAAAGGTTCACCCTGTTACGAGTGGTACAATGACCCTCAAAGATGCAGTCAATGAAACCTTCCGTGAATGGGTATCCCGCATAGATGATACACACTATCTTCTCGGTTCGGTTATGGGACCTCACCCGTTTCCGACAATCGTCAGAGATTTTCAGGCAGTGATCAGCCGTGAGATCAAAGCACAGATTCTTGAAAAGGAGGGCAGACTGCCCGATGCGGTCATTGCCTGTGTAGGCGGCGGCAGCAACGCAATCGGCGCATTCTATAACTTCATCGAAGATCAGGATGTCCGCCTGATCGGCTGCGAAGCGGCAGGTCTTGGTGTAGATCGTCCCGAAAATGCTGCTACCATGGCTAATGGCAGACTCGGTATCTTCCACGGCATGAAGTCGTATTTCTGTCAGGATGAATTCGGTCAGATCGCGCCCGTATATTCCATTTCTGCGGGGCTGGATTACCCCGGCATCGGACCGGAACACGCAAACCTCAGGGATACCGGCCGTGCGGAATATGTTCCCATCACCGACGAGGAGGCTGTACAAGCGTTTGAGTATCTTTCACGCACCGAAGGTATTATTCCTGCCATCGAAAGCTCACATGCTGTTGCCTATGCGCTCCGGCTTGCCCCGACGATGAATAAAGACAAGATCATTGTCATCAACATCTCCGGACGCGGCGATAAGGACGTTGCAGCCATTGCAAGATACAGGGGGGTAGATATCCATGATTAAGCTGAATCAGGCATTCCGCAATAAAAAAGCGTTCATAGCATTTATTACAGCAGGCGATCCCGACCTTGAAACCACCGAAAAACTGATCTGCCGCATGGCAGAAAGCGGCGTTGACCTTATCGAGATCGGTATTCCTTTTTCGGATCCCATTGCCGAGGGAACCGTGATTCAGGAGGCAGATCTCCGTGCACTTGCAGGCGGTACGACCACCGAAAGGATTTTTGATATGGTTGAGAGAATCCGCGGGGATATCTCTGTTCCGCTGGTTTTCATGACCTATTGCAATGTGATTTTCGGCTATGGTACGGAGAAATTTACCGCGCGATGTGAAGCAATCGGTATGGACGGTCTGATCGTACCCGATGTGCCCTATGAAGAAAAGGAAGAGCTTCTGCCTTATTGCAGAGCGCATGGGCTGGAGCTGGTATCGCTTGTAGCACCGACCTCACATGACAGAATCAAGACCATAGCTGCCAATGCCGAAGGATTTCTGTATATTGTTTCTTCGCTTGGTGTGACGGGTGTGCGCTCAGAGATCACCACCGACATCGGTCAGATCGTTTCACTTGCAAAAAGTGTTTCGGACATTCCCTGCGCTGTCGGTTTCGGCATTTCAACTCCCGAACAGGCTAAGGCAATGGCAGACAAAGCCGATGGCATTATTATTGGCAGTGCCATTGTCCGTATCATTGCAAAGTACGGCAGGGACTGTATAGAGCCTGTCACCGAATACATCCGATCGATCGCTGCCGCATTGGCAGACTGATATTTCATACTAATATCAAAGCTATCAAAAAGACCGACAGAATCATTTCTGTCGGTCTTTCGTGTTTTTTATCAGCTTATCAGACTTTGCAGTTCCTCGCATCGCTGCGGAGTAGCAGAAGCCATTGCGTTGTTGATAAAGATGATTTCATCAATGTCATTATCCTTGATATACTGCAAGAAATCAAACTCAATGTAGCGGAAGTCGATCATGTGCGTTTCGCCGTAGGTGTAGGCTATGTAGGGGCAGAAAGCATTGCCGTAGGATTCCTTGACAACAGCGATTTTTTTGCCGTTGCCGTCGTTGTTTTTGCAGACAACAAGGGGATTGTCACCGCCGAGGAACACCCCGTAAGCGTTGTAGCCCTCTGCATAGCTGTGAATAATGGTTGTAGCGGAGTATTCCTCTGCCGTGGAGTTATAGGCACGGGTTGAGGTGTCCATATCTGCCGCATAGTATTCTACCGTATCAACATTCAGCAGATCCTCGTCAACATAGTTTGTCAGACTGCCGTAATAGCCCTCAATTTCGCCCTTTTCGAGTTTGGAGAGCGGTACTGCATCAACGCCTGCCGCCTTGCAGAAATCCTTGTAGGCATAATAAGCGGCAAGACCTGTCCAGTGATGATCGGTGTTAAAATACAGATACTCATTGCGGTGGTGCATTAAGGTATCAAAGGTGTTGATTCCGATAATATCTGCCGAGTATGAATGGATGATGGTGTCAAGGTATTCCTTCTGGTCGGAGATGCCGTATTCATCGGCAATTCTCTGGGGCAGGGTCACACCGCAGTGCGTAGGCACAAGTACATTGTAGACCTTGATATCATCGCCGAGTGCATTCTTGACATCAGACATCGTCTGTGCATAGTCCTTTGCAAGCTCATCAAAGCCGTAAAAAAGCTCATAGGCGGTATTCTGATAGACCAGAATACCATCATCAAGGTAGCCGAAATCCTCGGGGTCGGGGTCGGAAAGCTCGGGGATAGATGTGGGTTCGTTGTCCTCCTGCGAAGCAGTGCCGTCAGTGTTATCCGAAGATGTTTCACTGCTGTCAGGGGAAAGCTCTGTTTCTGGATCAGATGAATCTGCGTTCTGAGAATCCGCTTTTTCGGACTGTGATGCCGTACTGTTCTCTGAGGGTACAGAGCTGCTGCCGCTGTTATTCTGACAAGCGCAGAATACGGATGCGGCCATAGCAATCAATAGCATGACTGCGGCGGTTTTGACTTTCGTATATTTTTTCATGGTTGACCTCCTGATTTTTGATACAGTTACTACCACAGTATACCACACCGTACGACATAATTCAACGAGCGCAGCCGTTTTAGCAAGAGAAATATTATCACAGATAATTGTGCCTTCACGATTCTTTTTGACAGCCGACAAAATACCCACAAAAATCCGCTAAAAAATTTCTTTCAGGGAAATTCAAATATTGAAAAATGCTTAAAAAGGTGCTATTATATAGATTATTATAATTAGAACGGCATTAAAGGCGGTGTGAAAGATGAAGCGTTGGCAGGTTGGTGAAGTGAATAAAGCGCTGGCAAAGCAGCTTTCGGAAAAATACGGACTGCCGGTTTTCACCTCTATGCTGCTTGCTGCACGGGGGATCACAGAAGAGGAACAGATCAGGGCATATTTTGATTATTCCAATACACTTGACGACCCGATGCTCATCAAGGATATGGACAAAGCCGTCAGACGCATCGTAGAGGCTGTTACAAGATATGAGAAGATCTGTATTTACGGTGATTATGACTGTGACGGTATTACCTCTACCGCCCTGCTGTATTCCTATCTTGATTCTGTCTGCGCCAACGTCATGTATTATATCCCTGACCGTGGTGGTGAGGGATACGGTATGAATAAAAAGGCGGTTGAAAAGCTCAGCAAACAGAATGTCAGGCTGATCATTACCGTAGATAACGGCATCTCTGCCATAGAAGAGGTCGATTATGCCGCTTCTCTGGGAATGGACGTTATCGTTACAGACCACCATAAGCCGCAGGATATTCTTCCGCGTGCAGTGGCAGTTGTTGACCCCCACCGAAAGGACGATACCTCCCCCTTTGAGGACTACTGCGGCGCAGGTCTTGCACTGAAGCTGATAATCGCCCTTGACAACAACAGCGAAACGGCAAAAGAAAACTATGCGGAGCTTGCTGCCATCGGAACGATCGCCGACCTTGTACCGCTCAGCGGAGAAAACCGCAAGATCGTCAGAGAAGGACTGCGGCAGATACCGAATTCTGAGAGAATAGGCATTACCGCTTTACTGGAGGATGCACAGATCAGTAAGCTTACTGCCGGTAATATCGGTTTTCGGTTTGCACCGCGTATCAATGCCGCCGGCAGACTGGCTACACCCTATGATGCTATGGAATTGTTTCTGACAGAAGATGAAGATCAGGCGCAGCAAATAGCAGCCCGTCTTTCGCGGCTGAATGCACAGCGGCAGGATATAGAAAAAAAGATTTTTGAAGAGATATGTGCCATTCTCGATAATGACCCTCTGCTGCTGTCTGACAGAGTACTGATCATATCATCATCCCGCTGGCATGCGGGTGTGATCGGTATTGTATCCAGTGCCGTGACCGAACGATACGGCAAACCGTCCATTATCATTGCAGAAGGGGACGATATCTGCAAGGGTTCGGGAAGAAGTGTGACAGGCTTTTCGATCATAGACGCGATTTTTGCCTGTTCAGACCTTCTTGATCGTTACGGTGGTCACCCGATGGCAGCGGGACTGAGTATTCAGAAGGAAAACATTGCGGCATTCAGAAAAGCAATGAATGACTATGCCGATCAGTTTGACAAGATGCCGCTCCAGACCGTCAGACTTGACTGTAACCTCAATCCATCAACGATCTCACTGAATATGGTAGAACAACTCAAAGAGTTTGAGCCGTTCGGATATGGAAACCCCAAGCCGGTTTTCGGGATCAATACCATGCGTCTGGATAAGATCACGCCTGTTGGTGACGGAAAGCACCTGAAGCTTTCCGTATCACGTGAGAAATCACGGTTGAATATCATGAAGTTTTTTACCACAGCAGAAGAATTCCCTTATGCCGAGGGCGATATGCTGGATTTTGCCGTTTCACTTGATGTCAATGAATTCCGCGGTACAGAAAGCCTGTCATTCGTGCTGAAGGATATGAAGATCTCCGGCTTCAATACAGAACAGGCAATGTATGAAATACAGCTTTTTGACGATTATCAGCGCGGGAAGCTCCGCCGCGGCATTGCGGATCAATATCCGCTTCGGGAGGACTTTGCTGCTGTATATATATATCTGAAAAACCATCCGCGTCCGGTTTATTCCGCAGACGCACTTCTTGCAGGTATCAGAAGCCCGTCTGTCGGAGCTTTCAAGCTCCTGATGATACTCACCGTTCTGAATGAGGTTAAGATCATCAGCTTCAGGAGAGAGGGCGATGTCTTGAAAATACAGCTCAATAATATGCCCATGAAGATCGACCTTCATGTGTCATCCATATACA
Organism: uncultured Ruminococcus sp.; assembly: GCA_902773325.1. GTDB lineage: Bacteria > Bacillota > Clostridia > Oscillospirales > Acutalibacteraceae > UBA1213. The sequence goes on along the minus strand of CACYDW010000030.1, from coordinate 11,156 downwards.
GAAAATTGAAAGGGGATATAGACAATGTCAGAGAATCAACATAAGTATTATCAGGATTACAATGAGCTGCTCGAGCTGATGGACAAGAGCGAGCATACCTACAACAAAGAGTTGATCGAGCGTGCCTATAGAGTTGCCGAAAAAATGCACGGTGACCAGCGCAGAGCATCAGGCATACCCTATATCCTTCATCCTACGTCGGTTGCCTGTATTCTTTGTGAGCTGGGCATGGACAGTGAATCTATTGCCGCAGCACTGATGCATGATGTTGTTGAGGATACGCCTGTAACACTGGAGGAGATCACAAAGCAGTTTGGCTCCGAGATCGGCGGATTGATCGATGGTGTTACAAAGCTCGGCAAAATACCGTATTCCTCACGTGAGGAGCAGCAGGCGGAAAATATCAGGAAGATGCTCATCGCTATGTCCAACGATATCAGGGTCATTATTATCAAGCTTGCCGACCGTCTGCACAATATGCGTACGATCGAATGCATGAAGGAGCAGCACCGCCGCGATAAAGCACTCGAGGTCATGGAGGTGTATGCGCCGATCGCACACCGTCTTGGTATCCGTGCTATCAAAGAAGAGCTGGAGGACTTGTCGATCCGCTATCTGGATCCCGTTGGTTATGCGGAGATTGAGAAGAAACTCGAAAGCAAAAGCAAAGACAGGGTCAGATTTGTGTCAGAAATCAAGCAGCAGCTTTATGACCGTCTGAAAGACGATCTGAAGGACGTTTATATAGAGGGCAGAGTCAAAAGTATACACGGCATCTATAAGAAAACCTACATGAAGGGAAAAACCATGGATCAGATCTACGATATTTTTGCCGTGAGAGTGATCGTGGATACTGTGCCGGACTGTTATAACGTGCTCGGTGTGGCACATGATATGTTCAAGCCGCTGCCTAATCGCTTCAAGGATTATATCTCCACACCCAAGCCCAATATGTATCAGTCGCTTCACACAACGGTGATTGGCAAAGAGGGAGTTCCCTTTGAAATTCAGATCCGTACATGGGATATGCATTATACCGCTGAATACGGTATTGCCGCCCACTGGAAATATAAGGAGGGCGTGACCAAAAAGGATTCACTTGATGACCGACTTGTATGGATCAGAAAAATGCTTGAGAACCAGAGCGATAATGACTCCACCGATATCGTCCGTACGATCAAAATGGATTTAGCCCCCGAGGAGGTATTTGTGTTTACTCCCAAGGGTGATGTCATTGATCTTCCTGCGGGTGCTACTGTCATAGACGTTGCATACGCTATTCACAGTGAAGTAGGTAACAGAATGATCGGCGCAAAGGTCGATAAGCGCATTGTGCCGATAGATTATAAAGTCAGAACAGGTGAGATCATTGAAATCCTGACTGCCAAGGAAAACGGCTGTCCGAAAAGAGATTGGCTCAACATTGTCAAAACAAGCGAAGCAAAAAGCAAGATTCGCTTGTGGTTCAAGCGCGAAAAGCGTGATGAAAACATTACAGAGGGTAAAGCACAGTTAGAGGCGGAATTCAGGCGGCTGAGCATCCATGTTCCCGAAAAGGAGCTGGAGGAGTTCCTTAGCGATGTGATCCGTAGGCAGCATTGCAGTACGCTGGAGGATTTCTATGCTTCCATCGGATACGGCGGCATTCAGCTCTGGCGGATCCTTCCGCACATCAAGGAAGAATACTTCAAGAAATATGCCGATAAGGAACAGCAGCCGAATGTTGTAGTGACAGAGCCTGTGAAAAAGAAGGTCAGCAGCGGTGTGTGTATCAACGGTGTTGACGGTTATCTTATCAAATACTCCAAGTGCTGCAATCCGCTGCCGGGTGACGAGATCATAGGCTTTATTACAAGAGGTTATGGTGTTTCTATTCACAAACGCTCCTGTTCCAATGTTCCGCGCGATATTTCAAAAGCCGAAGAGCCTGATCGTTGGGTCAAGGCGGAGTGGTCGGAGCAGATCGAGCATGAAACCTTCCAGTCAACCCTGCAAATTACTGCGACTGACCGAACCGGCTTGCTTGCTGATGTTACGAATCAGCTTTCGGCAATGCACCTGTTTATCCATAATCTTTATTCCCGTGAGGGAAAGAACGGTATGGCGTATATGGAGGTTACAATTACAGTGAACAGTATCAATCATCTGAAATCCGTTATCGGCAGGTTGAGCGGAATTAACGGAATTGTATCTATTGGCAGAAACTGATCAAACAGAAATAAGGAGAAGCTATGAAGGCAATTATTCAAAGAGTTTCGGAATGCAGCGTGACCGTAGACGGTCAGATTGTCGGACAAATCGCAGACGGCTTTCTGCTTTTGCTCGGTGTTGAAAACGGTGATACAGAGAAGGACGCTGATAAGCTCAGTGCCAAGATCGCGGGACTGCGTATTTTTACCGATGAGAACGATAAAATGAATCTTTCGCTTGCAGATATCGGCGGAGCGGTGCTTGTGGTATCGAATTTTACGCTTTGTGCAGATTGTCGGAAGGGCAGACGGCCGAGCTTTGCCAATGCTGCCCGTCCCGAAACTGCCGAAATGCTGTATGAATATTTCTGCGGGAAGATGTCAGAGAACGGTATTGACAAAGTGGAAAAGGGAGTATTCGGAGCGGATATGAAGGTGTCTTTGCTGAATGACGGTCCTGTTACCATTATAATTGATTCCAAGGAACTGGCATAGGAGCCGAAAGCGCGGAATACGAGAGGACGGCGGCAGACCGGTAATAAATCCAAATCATTATGTAAAGTAGTATGCTTTACATAGAATTGGTACAAAAAGCAGATATAATTCCGGATAAAGCCAAAGCTTTTTCATTGGTGTAAGGAATTATACTTTACACCATGTGTTTATAAAATTGAGCAAAACAGGGTAAAAACTTGTGCATGTGCAAAGGTTTTAGCTTTTGTGTTTAGCTCAGCTTTCTGTGCCCGACTCTTTGTTATTGTGTATGTGATTTATGAGTAAAAAAGGAGGAAATGAAAATGATCCATGTTGAACGTCTGACGCTCGGAGAGTTTCAGTCAAATTGTTTTTTTGTGACCAATGCAGAGGATTCCGTGTCATTTGTGGTTGACCCTGGTGCTTATTCGGGATTGCTGCTGGATAAAATTGAGGAATTCGGTGCAGAAAAGCTGCAATATATCCTGCTGTCGCACGGTCATCACGACCATATCGCCTTTGTTGCCGATCTGAAACAGAAATATCCCCTTGCCAAGATCGTTATCGGTGAACAGGATGCCGCTTTTACGAAGGATACCACACTCAACCTTTCAGAGTATTTTGGTTTTATCTGCAAGCCTTTTACGGCGGATATTCTTGTTACTGACGGAACGGAGCTGCCGTTCGGCAGCAGTGTGATCAAGGTAATGGCAACCCCCGGTCATACGGCGGGCAGCGTTTGCTATTTCATTGATGACTCTCTGTTTACGGGCGATACCATCATGAAATATGCAACAGGCAGAATGGATTTTCCCACCGGAAACCGCAGCGATATGCTTGTTTCTATCAGCAGAATTGCGGCAATGGAAGGTGACCCCGTGTTTTATTGCGGTCATGGTGAGAACACCTCGCTTCAGTTTGAGCGGGTTCATAATAATGCAATGAGGAAAGCTCTTTATGACGACCTATTCGATCTTTATTAACCATCAGTTTCACTATGAAACAGAAAACCTTGTCAGACTGTTTTTTCCGAACGATAAACTGAATATCATCTCCGAGATGCCCGCGCATAAGGAACTGCCGTTCATTACGACCCTCTGCTCCCACAGCAGCGGTCAGTATACGGTTACCGCCGAGGTAGAAACGGAGGACTTCTGCAAAAGGGACAGCCGCTCTTTTCCCGATGATCTGCCGGATATGGAGAAGTATACGGAGAGAGCGTTGGCGGTTTGTCTTTACGGTCTGCTGTGTGAACTGACAGGCAGGAAGCAGCCGTGGGGTATTCTCACGGGTGTAAGACCCATCAAGCTTTTCAGACGGCTTGCCGAACAGGGCGGTACAGAATACGCAAAGGACTATTTCCGCAATGAGCTTCTGGTTTCGGACGAAAAAACACAGCTCAGTGCGCTGACAGAAGGATATGAAAAAAAGATTCTGCAGCTCAGTACACCGATGTCGTTCAGTCTGTATATTTCGATTCCGTTCTGCCCGTCACGATGCTCCTACTGTTCCTTTGTTTCACAGACGATCGAAAGCGCCGGAAAGCTGATCGAACCATATCTGGAACTGCTCTGTAAGGAAATTGCCTTTACAGCGGATATTGTGCGGCAGTGCCGCCTGCATCTGGAAAGTATCTATATCGGCGGCGGAACACCGACCACGCTGAACGCTTCTCAGCTTGTAAGACTGCTTGATACTGTCAGAAAATGCTTCGATCTGTCAGGCTGCCGCGAATTTACCGTAGAAGCAGGCCGTCCGGATACCATCGACAGCGAAAAACTGGCTGCAATTGCTGCGGGCGGGGCAGACCGTATCAGCATCAATCCGCAGACCTTGAACGATGAGGTGCTTGAAGCGATCGGCAGACGCCATACCGCTTCTCAGATGCTTCATGCTTATGCGTTGGCTCGTGAGGCAGGCTTTCACCACATCAATACAGACCTGATTGCCGGACTTCCCAAGGATACTCCTGCAAGCTTTGAACACACACTTGACGGGATCTGTGCACTTGCACCCGAAAGCATTACCGTCCATACCCTTGCTATGAAACGTTCCTCAAGGCTGAATCTTTCAGGAAGCAGCGTTCATTCTGCCGGAGAATCACCCGCCGCAGCAATGCTGCGAAGCTGTGAGAGCAGGCTGAGCGCCGAGGGCTACCACCCGTATTATCTGTACCGACAGAGCAGGATGGAGGGCAACCTCGAAAATGTCGGCTGGTCAAAAGAGGGGTATGATGGTATCTATAACGTATTTGTAATGGACGAAACCCACACCATTATCGGTTGCGGCGCAGGAGCAGTCACGAAGCTCAAAAAACCTCTTTCCGAAGAATTAAGCCGCATATTTAACTACAAATATCCGTATGAATATATCAACGGCTTTGATGAAATGCTCAAAAGAAAGATGCAGGTGAAAGCATACTATGATGAATTATCTGAATACCTATCGCAGATATGCCTGTGATGTTCACAGAATCAACCGTGAGGCGGCATCAAACCCTCAGGATTTTGTCAATATGACAGAGATGATTTTTCGTTATGACCTACAGTTTATTGCCGAAACCATTCTGTCTAATCCCTCGAAAAGCAATATTATTCTGCTTGCAGGACCCTCCAGCAGCGGAAAAACCACCGGCGGCAAAAAGCTGTGTGATGAATTTGCCCGCCGCGGCTGCGAAGCACAGCTCGTTTCTATGGACGACTTTTATCTCGGTACGGAATTTGTGAAAAAGCTGCCGAACGGCAATCCTGATTTTGAATCGGTGGAAGCACTGGATATTCCGCTGGTAAAATCCTGCTTATCTCAGCTTATACAGACGGGCGAGTGTGTGATTCCGCAGTATGACTTCCGGAACAGCCGCCGCAGTGACCGTACACGCAATATCAAGCTTGCTTCTGATGCAGCACTGGTAATAGAGGGTATTCATGCGCTGAATCCTATCTTCACCTCCGATGTTCCGCCTCATGTGCTCAACAAGATTTATATCAGCGTCAAGCAGGGAATCAAGGATCTTGAAAAATACGTGCTCACCAACCGCGAGATCCGCTGTATACGCCGTATTGTGCGTGATTATAAATTCCGCAGAGTAGACCCTGACAAAATGCTTGATATGTGGGACGAAGTGGTAGAGGGTGAGAAGAAATATATCCGACCCTACCGCTATACCAGCGATTACACGATCAATTCCCTCCATATCTATGAACCTTGTATCATGAAGCAGAGTGCCATAGAGCTGCTTGATAAAATTGACAGGCATAACCCGTCCCGTCCCGAAGCCGACCGGCTTATTGATTCTTTGAGCCGCTTTGAAACGATCGACAGCAGTCTGATTCCGAAGGATTCTCTGATGCGGGAGTTTATCGGCGACGGCAGCTATACCTACTGATTCTGATATCAAAAGATGGTATTTTCCGACTTTTTTGCAGCATAATATTTGCAAAACCTATTGAAGTATTTCCCTGGTAATGTTATAATTATCTCAATTCAGAAAGTGCCCGGCTGCGGGCTTTTTTGAAGAGAGCTACCGATGAATTGTAAAGGAGATTGATAACTATGAGCATTTTGGAAGATGTATTACTCAACGCAAAAAGTGCGGTTGATACTGTAGGAAAGAAAGCAGGCAAGGTTATTGATGCTTCAAAGCTTACAATTGCTGCTGCCGACATCAAGGCAGAAATATCCAAGAAATATGAGATTCTCGGCCGTATTGTATATGAGGCAAAAACGACGGGCAAATGCTATGACAAGAGCATAGAGGAGATCGTTACAAAGATCAACGAGCTTAAAGCGCAGCTTGCTTCTGTCAATGAGATGATCGCAAGCGGAAAGAAGCAGCAGAAGTGTCCTGCTTGCGGATACTACAATCCGAAAAATGCCCTCTACTGCTGCAAATGCGGTACCAGACTTCCCGCTCCTGCTGCTGATGAAGAAGAGATTTCTCCCGATGATGTTATCGACTTCACAGAAGATAACTTCACCGATGACGATATGGGCATCTGATTTTCCCCGCTGTTCGGTGGAACCTCCTCAGAACAGTTCCGCACAAAACTTTATAACCTCATGTTGTCTGCACCGTGTAATATAATTATGCGGTGCAGAATATGTTGTTTGAGAATACTTCTTTATAACGGAATAACGGAATCCGTGAGTTCAATCACCGAGCTTTTGACTCGCGGGAAGCTGCGGGGTTGGGGGAATTTCCATATTTCAGCAACAATGAAAGGAAGTGCTTGAGTGCCACGAAAAAAAAGAGAAAGAAAGACCCAATCCTTCTTGAAGGGTGCGATGGTGCTCGGTTCGAGCATGGTAATCGTAAAGCTGATGGGAATGATCTACAAAATTGTTCTCTCGAATATGTATGGCGGAGTCGGAACAGGTCTGTTCAATGCAGCATACGCATTATATAACCCGCTGTTCATGCTTTCTACGGCAGGCTTTCCGATAGCCATCTCTCGTATGGTTTCCGAGAGCATTACAAAAAAGCGCTTCAAGGATGTTAAACAGATACACAGGGTGTCTGTGCCGATTTTTGTAATAGCAGGCTGTATATGTTTTTTGGCAATGGTGCTTGGCAGCTTCATCTATATCAAGATCATCAATGCCGATAATGCAATATTTGCAATGCTGTGTTTATCTCCCACGATTTTCTTTGGCTGTCTGATGTCGATCTACAGGGGCTATTTTGAGGGTATGCGGAACATGACCCCCACAGCGATTTCCGAGATCATAGAAGCCTCCTGCAAGCTTTTTCTGGGTGTGTCGGCTTCTTTGGCAGTCATGAAGCTTTGCATGAATCAGTTCAACACCACCGGTTACGTACTCGATGTAAAATGCGCCGATGCGGCAGAGGCAACCTCTGTGATCATTCCTATTGCCATCGGAGCGGCAATCACCGGCATTTCATTAGGCTCCCTGTTCGGCTTTCTGTATCTGTTTATACGGTATAAACGCGGTGGTGACGGCATTACAAAAGAAGAGATCATCAATTCACCGAAGCCAAAAAGCAAAGGACAGACCCTGAAGGTCATGATCCGCACGGCGATTCCCATCGGACTTGGTTCGATCGTCATGAGCCTTGCCGATATGATCGATTCCTCACTGGTTACACGACGTATCGACCATATCATGCAGACGAATCCTCAGGCACTCTTAGATGTATACGGTTCGCTTGTCCCTGACAATGTCTACTATGCCGGTGAAACGCACGTGTATCTGTATGGCTGCTATGGTATCGCACTGACGCTGATGATGCTTGTTACCGCTGTCACACAGGTGTTCGGTACAACAGCACTGCCGTCCGTTACCAATGCATGGACGACAGGCGATAAAACACAGCTTAAAAAGAGCATGGAAACGGTCATGAGAGTAACTGTTCTGGTCACGATACCATCCGGTATCGGTATGTCCGTGCTTGCTGAGCCGCTGCTTTCCATGATCTACAGCGGCAGCTCCGTTGCAAATGAGGTAGAGATCGGTTCAAAGGTGCTGACAGTCATGGGAATATCGGTTATCTTTATTGCCACCAGCACACCGCTGTGCAGTATGCTGCAGGCGGTAGGACGAATGGATGTGCCGCTGAAGCTGTATTCGGCGGGTATGGTGATGAAGATCATCGTCAACTATATTCTTGTCGGTATTCCGGAGATCAATATTCAGGGTGCCAATGTCGGTTCGATCGTATGCTATAGCTTTGTTACGGTTGTTGCGCTTTTTGTGCTCTGCCGCAGAACGGGTATCATTCCCGACTTTGTTTCCATATTTGTCAAACCGCTGATTGCTGCTGTGATCTGCGGCATAACGGCTTATTTTTCGGAACAGTTCTATGATTTGCTGTTCAGACAAAAGATTGCCACCGTTTTAGCAGTACTGACAGCCATCGTTGTTTACTTTGCCGCACTGCTGCTGATCAAGGGTATCAGGAGAGAAGATATCCTGCAAATGCCGAAGGGAAATAAAATTGTAAAAATACTTGAAAAACGCCGCCTTATAGGGTAAAATATATAAGGAACTGTTCATCAATAACTTTTCATTTCTGCTTGTCTGATTTGCCCTGTACTACGTTGCACTCCCTTGAAATACGGCAGTATTCCTGCGGTCGTGCGCCTTGTACAGTGCCAATCATCCTAAGCATCAATTGAAAATGTATTTCTTTACAGTTCCTAAGGTGGTCAGAAGCAGAAGGAGATAGTACCGTGAACTTTGAGATGAAAGACAAATACGGCATGGATGACCTGATAAAAATCGTTAAATGTCTGCGTGCACCGGACGGCTGTCCTTGGGATAAGGTTCAGACGCATCAGTCGATACGTCAGGATTTTATCGAGGAGGTCTATGAAGCGGTCGAAGCGATCGATGACGACGACAGTGAGCATCTGCGCGAGGAACTGGGTGATGTATTGCTGCAGGTCGTCTTTCACAGTGTTCTTGAGGAAGAACAGGGGCACTTTGTTTTTGAGGATACTGTAGATGATGTCTGCAAAAAGCTGATTCTCAGACACCCTCACGTGTTTGGCGATGTGGAAGCCAATACCACGGAAGAGGTGCTTAAAAACTGGGACGCTATCAAAATGCAGTCCAAGTCACAGACTACCGCCGCTGAAACCATGGACAGCGTTTCTAAAACACTGCCTTCGCTGATGAGATGTCAGAAGCTCCATAAGAAGGCAGAGAGAGGCGGATTAAAGCCGCTTACTTCAGATGAAGCATTTGATGATGCTGCTGCTCAGCTTGCAGCACTCCGCGTTCTTGCCGAAAACGAAGATACCGCTGCCTGTGAACAGGCTGTCGGTGCACTGCTGTTTTCTTTGGGTGGTCTTGCAAAGCAAATGGATGTTGACTGTGAACAATCGCTGTATCGTGCCTGTGATGATTTCACCGAGCAGTTCAGAAGCCTTGAAGGGCTTGCTGCTGAAAAGGGCATTTCTATACAGACCTCAGACCCCGACACTATAAGAAGTCTTTGGGGAGAGGTTAATAATTCAAATCGGAGGAAACTAAAATGAACAAAACTGAACTCATTTCTGCTGTAGCAGAAAAAGCTGAAATTTCCAAGAAGGATGCAGAGAAGGCTGTAACCGCTCTTTTCGACACGATCGTAGAAAAGGTAGCAGAGGGCGAAGAGGTTCGCGTTGTAGGCTTTGGTACCTTTGAGCGTCACGAGAGAGGCGAGAGAACAGGCTGCAATCCGCAGACAAAAGAAAAGATCGTTATCGCCGCATCAAAGGTTCCTGCGTTCAAGGCAGGCAAGGCATTCAAGGATGCTGTAGACAAATAATGTAGCTTTGCGGAGTCGGTTGAAATCTTTTTCGGCCGGCTTCTTTGATTTTGGGGGGGTGTAGTATGAGATTAGACAAATATCTGAAGGTATCCAGAATTATCAAGCGCAGAACCGTTGCCAACGAAGCGTGTGACGCAGGCAGAGTACTTGTCAACGGCAAGCCTGCTCGTGCTTCCTACGATGTCAAGGTCGGTGATCAGATCGAGATCGCGATGGGCAGCCATCCGATCAGGGTACAGGTTCTCAGTGTCAATGAATATGCCAAAAAAGACGAAGCCGGGCTGATGTATAAAATACTGTCGGAGTGATGCCTTTGAGAAAACGCGGGATGTCAGGCACTGTGAGGAAACAGGGTGGATAAGACGTATCGTTCAGATTATTTTTGAACACTGCCTTATCATATTACACTGCTAACAGTCATAGAATGTAGTGATGATAATAATGACGAAAGGACAGTGCTTATGATATCAGCAGACGGAAAAGCCGCTTCCGGCAGCCCCAAAAGGCAGGGGCTGATTCTTGAAAACCGGAAAAAACTGACCGTGACAGGTGTGTCTGATGTTTCGGGCTTTGATGAAAAAAGCGTTGTGCTTGATACGGTCATGGGACAGCTCAGCATCAAGGGACAGCAGCTTCATATCAACGGGTTCAGTACCGAAACAGGAGAATTGAATCTCGACGGAGAAATTGATGTGATCGAGTATGCCGAGGTCAGGCAGAACGAAGGCGGATTTTTTTCCCGGCTTTTCAGATAAGGTGATGTCGGATGCAGCTTACACTTATACAGCAGACAGAAGCGTTTCTCCGTGCGTTTTTGCTGGGACTGCTGCTATGCGGGGTCTATATTGCTTTTTCTGTTATAAGAATTCTTCTGCGGCATGACAGAGTGCCGGTTCTGATTCTGGATATCCTGTTTGTGTGTTTCTGCGGAATAGCGAATTTTTTATTTGCCTTGTCACAGACGGACGGTATCATCAGGGGCTATTCCTTGTTTGCCGAAGCAGCGGTATTTGCGGCCGTGTATTTTACGCTTGGAAGGCTTATACTGGCTGCCGTTCGCATCTGTATCAGTGCTGTGAGCTGCTGCTGTCGGTTCGTAACTGCACCTGTCGTTTGTTTTACGCAAAAAGTAACGCGCCAAATCCCTGTGGCATCAAAAAAACTGTTAATAAAGGTAAAAAAAAATAAAAAATAGAGTATTTATACTTGCCAAATGT
>CACYDW010000029.1 GCA_902773325.1 uncultured Ruminococcus sp. | reverse complement strand
TGGGTCTCGGTTGTCACCTCGGTCGGCGCTTCTGTCTGCGCCAGAGGTGTCCACCGGACACCCGCGCCCCCAAACCCCGCAAGGGCTACTCGCCCTTGACCTCGGCAAGGGTGCACGGCACCCCTGCACCCCAAGCTTTTTACTATGCGAGTAAATAAACATAGAACCATCTATTATTCTATGGGAATAAAGCAGAACAGCGAATCATTATTCACTATTCACTATTCATTATTCATTATTCATTGTTCATTGTTCATTGTTTCTGATTATTGGCTATTTCTCATCGCTCATTGATCATACTTTGCTGATGATGAGAATGGAAACGAGCAGTCCGTAAAGTGCAACACCTTCGCCGAGTGCAACGAAAATCAGTGCCTTACCGAAGACTTTGGGATCCTCGCTGGTCGCACCGATGGCAGCCGGAGCAGCACCGCCAACAGCAATACCGCCGCCGATACCGGAGATACCGGTAGCCAGAGCTGCCGCGATCATGGAAATGCCGAGATTCAGGCTGTCGGCAGCGGGCGCAGGGTTTTCATTAGCCGCGAAAACGACCATAGAGGTCACCAGACAGGTCATGGCAACCAGTGCGAACGAAGCGATCTGGGTAAGAACAGCTCTCTTTCTTGTTCTCTTGTGAAGCGCAACGGTCTTGTAAGCGTAATACATAGAGCTTACCAAAAAGATAACAGGAACAGCCAATAATACATATTCTAACATAATCATGTACCTCCGATTATTATTTTTCATTGACGGACATTGCCGTCGGTATTGAACAGTCTTATTTCATTTTTCTCGCCTTAATGGGAGTAAAGGGTCTGCCCTCTCCCATATAGAAACGGCTGAACACCTCGTAGTAGTCCAGTCTGAGCACCTGAATAGCAACTAACAGTGCCTCCAGTGCTGCCACAATGCCGTTGCCGACAATGACTACGATGATGTAACCTGCGCCGCCGACCATTTCGGCAAGTGTAAATACGACCAGCATCATGCCGGCATGAACAAGGATATAGGCACCAACTCTGAGGAACGACATGGTGTTGGTAACATAGCTCAGACACATTTCAAACAGCTCAAAGAAGCTTTGTATGAAATAGTCGCCCCATTTATGCGGCTGCCAGTTCTTTCTGTGCTCTGCCAGCTTTCCGAACGGTTCTCTCATGAACATCAGGATCAGCGGCAGAACAATCAATCCTAAAATGTAGGCTGTGTTCATCAGCTCAATACCGAGGAGTATCTGACATACCAGACCGCCGAAAAGCGCTACATAGAATACAAAGCCCGCCACTCCATTTGCACCAAAGAGTGCGCTTTCCATGTCCCTTCGCCGCAGTGACGAAACGATGTTGGACAGCATTGCCGCCACGATCGTCACAAAGCCGACCGCGACCGAACCGTAGATGATCATGTTGATGGTCTGGGATTCCATGACCTCCACCAACTTGCCGTCTATGCCAAACAACGCTTTATAGACGGGATTGAGGGCTTCTTCAAAGCCAAACACCGAACCGTAGATAAAGCCGAATATCATTCCCGATATACCGCAGGGAATGAGGATCTTGCCCAGCTCCATTTTTTTGAGCTTCCACATCAGCGCGCCCACAATGGCAACGCACAGTCCCTGACCCATATCGCCGAACATAATGCCGAAAAACAGCGTATAGGTAATGGCGACAAAGGGTGTGGGGTCAAGCTCATTGTAGCACGGCATACCGTACATCTTGACGAAAAACTCATACAGCCTGAAAAACGGCGGGTTTTTCATGATGACAGGCGGAGAATGCTTCATCTCGTCCCTGCCGTCACTGAGCGAATACTCAATACTACTGATCTTATCAAGATGTTCGGTAAAGAATTCCTCTTTGTTGGCAGGAATCCAACCTACTAAGATGAAGCTCTTGTGATAGCGGTATACATAGTGATAGATTTCCTGATACGCATCAAGCTCCTCAAGCTTGGTGTAATACTGCATACACAGCTCCTGTTCAGCCTTTTTGAATTCCTCGATTTGTGCTTCGGTCTTTTCAAGGTCACTGCGCAGATCGGCAAGCTTTTCTTCAAGCTGCTCTAAATACTCCTCGGGCTTACCCTCGATCGGCGGAATATCCAGACGTTCAAACAGCAATGATGAAAAGATCCTGTCTACGTCCTCGATATGTTCGGGCGGTGCAAAATAAGCACCCCAGCAGTGGGTTTCGTCCTCCGAAAACGGGAAAAACAGTACGTATGGATTATCGGAATATTCCGAAAGCTTTTTGTAGCTGTCCAGCGGAATCCTGCCAAAATTCGGTGTAATGATCTTACAGTCCATTACCGCAGTGAAGTCCACATTACTGCCGATAAACGGCCCTATTTGTTCAATGGTATGGCGATACTTGTCGATTTCCTGCTCTGCTGTCAGCTTCCTGCCGATGAGGGCTTCTGCCTTAGCAGTAAACGTTTTCACATAATCCAGAATTTCCTTTGCATTTTTATCAAAGCTTCTGACATCAGCAAACGAAAGCTTCATACCCATCAGTTCCGCTGAGGATTTTAGTCCCTGCAAGGGGGCAGCGTATGGGTTTTTACGGTTCAGCGAGGAAAAGTTTTTGGTATCGGAGTAAAACGACATGGCGTCATCAGGGTGAAACATTTCGGAATCGCCGATAAACTTGACAACCTTGTCAAGCTCAGACAGCATTCCGATGATCCTGATTGCCTTAACTGCCTTTACAGACACGAAATCACCTCCTATATTCAATTTATTTTACCAGAAGTCTTGTTTTTTCTTCTGCGGAAATACCATATCTGGCGGCCTCAATGATATTGACTATATTTTTCAGCTCTATGGATTTGAGGTAAACATAAGACACCATAACGATAGTCGGATTGGGTGAAAGTCTGAGGTGGTGTTTGCAGTAGACGCATACCATCGCCTCTGTCATCTGAGAACGATCGTTATAGGTCAGTCGGGACATCATTCTCCCCAGATAGGTGGAGCGAGCCAATTCAAAGACCTCGCCCTCATCATCAGCTTCACAGAGCTTGTCAAGTTTTTTTTTGCTGAGCTTGCCGTTAGGAATCAGTATGGTTTTGATTTTCTGAGAATCCATCTTATAGTATTTCTTCAAGCGGATAATTCTCTCTACATTTTCAAAATCAAACATAGATGAAAACAGCTCCTGAATTTCGCGTTTGTCTGAACTGTCATCAAAAGAACGAATGGCATCATAAAGCGTCTGATAATTCAGGTTATTGAGTGCGACCTCCAGCTCGGCAATATTGATTTTTTCGCCGTCAGCGGGCTTATATTTCAGCAATACGGGGTAATATCTGGTATTTCTGAGCAAAGAGAGCACATCGCTGTAGGAACGCACCTTTGCAAGCTCTCCTAAATGGATATCCGTAAACGGGTCAAGCGAAAGCGGCATCGTATAGAGGTAGTCCTCGGGTCTGCCCAGATTGAGCAGGATCAGGCAGCGCACAAGCTGGTCGATATCGAGCTTTGCTCTCATAAACTGTGTAAAGCCGAGTGAATGGTCGGATTCATAGCGTGAAAGAGCCTCTATTTCGTAATACAGCTCTTCACGGAGAATCGGCTCCAGACGGCTTCTGTGAATTTCTCCTTCGTTGATACCCCGAAGCACCTTCCCATAGGAGGTATTGTTTTTAAGGTAGGAAGCGACCTCCGTAACGGTGCGGCATTCTGCCAGCTTGCGATAATCCTCGTCCTTCAGACATCGCCCATACATTGCCCGTGCCTTTGCAAGAACGGCATTAGATGACTGTGATGACATTTACACCATTCCTTTCAGGCATCTGCGCCGACCACGCGGGCAAAAATCTCATCTGCCCAGCGTTCCGAGTTCTGAGCACAGCTTTCTTCGAGCCGCTGCACAACGGCGCTGTTTTTTTCCATAATCAGGCGAAGCTGGTCATCGGCTTTTTTCTGAGCCGACTGTCGGTTCACTTCTATGCGCTGTTTGGCGCGTTCCAGATAATCATTTTTTATTTTTTCTTTGGTCTGAATGATTCTCTGTTCATAGTCAAGCTTGTTTTTTACTGCCTCGTCTGTCATTTCACGGGCTTTTTTGTCCATTTCGACAATTCTTGCAATCATATCCTCCATAGGCACTGCACCTCCCTGTGAACCATTCTGTAAATGTATAGTAAACGACATTATTTTTTATACTTTGATAAATCATCGGCTGACTGTGGGGGTTTTCCGGTCGCCCCCACACCCCTTCGGACATCACTCTAAGTAAGAAGTTTTTGTCGCCTGCTATAAAAAACATCGGTGCAGAAATGCAGTGGAAAGCCCCTTTTTCCTACACCTGTTCATTCGTATTATACTCCCGTTCAGTTATTTTTACAAGTGCAAATGTGCGAAACTTGCCTGCACTCCCTCGGGTGTTTTTGGATAGAATCGACAATCAAAGGCTCATGATACGTGAGATTTTACAGCAAATCGTGCGTATATCATTCCTTTGTAGGGTAAGCACCGTCATGATTGGCAGAAACGATTTCCCCTCCGCCCAAAAGCAGCTCCCCGTCATAAAAAACAAGAGCCTGTCCCGCCGTGACAGCCCGCTGAGGACTGTCAAAAACGACCTTGACGCATTCTTCTCCGAGCGGATACAGCGTTGCGGGCTGTTCCTTCTGATTATAGCGTACTCTTGCCGCTACCCGTATCGGCTCATCAGGACAGCACACCGAAACCCAGTTGACCTCCTTGGCAAAAACGGTATCGGAAAACAGCTCTTCATTTTTACCGAGGGTCACCGTATTCCGTTCCATATCCTTTGAGATGACATAAGCAGGCTCTCCCAACGCGATACCCAGTCCCTTTCTCTGACCTGTTGTATAGCGGATAATGCCGTTATGCTGTCCGAGTACCCTGCCGTCCTTGTCAACGAAATTCCCCTTCGGAAAGTGCTTTCCTGTATATCTCTCAATAAATCCCGCATAATCTCCGTCCGGAACAAAGCAGATATCCTGACTGTCGGACTTTTCCGCGTTGATCAGTCCGTATTCCTGAGCGATAGCCCTCGTCTGCGCCTTTGTCAGCTCTCCCACCGGAAACAGCGTCTTTTTTAGCTGCTCCTGCGTCATACCATAGAGCACATAGCTCTGGTCTTTGGCAGCGTCAACACCCTTTTTGAGAACATACCGTCCGCTTGCTTCGTCATAGCTTCTTCTTACGTAGTGCCCCGTTGCAATATAATCCCGCTCCAGCAGCTCCGCTCTTTTCAGCAGCGCATCGAATTTCAGAAACCGGTTACAGTCAATACAGGGGTTCGGCGTCAGCCCATTCATGTAGTATCGGTTAAACTTCTCGATCACACATTCCCTGAACCGCTCCCCGAAATTGAACACATAGTGATCAACCCCTAACTTCGACGCTACATACCGCGCGTCCTCCACGTCGTCCAGCGAACAGCACGTCTTATTCCTATCCAGTTGAATATCTTCATTGGTAAACAGCCTCATCGTCGCTCCCGCTGCATCATATTCCTTCATCAGCATCACCAGCGCCACCGAGCTGTCCACCCCTCCGCTCATCGCCACCAACACTTTTTTCTTCTCTTCCATTCCTTCACCTCAATATTGGGGGCTCTGCCCCAAACCCCGCAAGGGCTGCTCGCCCTTGACCTCGGCAGGGGGGGCGCCCCCCTGCACCCGCAACTTTTTACTATGCAAGTAAAATAGCATAGAATCATTTATTATTCTATGGGGATAAAGAAGAATAGCAAATCACTATTCATTATTCAGTTTTCAGTATTCATTATTTAACTAATCACGTCCCATGGGGTAAGCATGGCAAGAATTCTGCCGTCTATGCTGCCGTTATCGGTGATGAATACAACTGCAAGACGCTTGCCGGGGTGTTTCTTTCTCTCAAACGCGGAACGAACGTCCGGCAGTGTCGCATCCGGCGGGAAAAACCGGAAGCTTTCGGTTTCATGCTTTTCCGGCGGCAGCAGTTCGGCAAAGTCGCCGATCACGAATTCATCGTTGATCACATTCATGCCGTTCTGGAGCACATAGCTGAACACCGTACTGATACTGAATACGCCGACAAATTTACCCTCGCACAGCACAGGAACGTGAGAAAAGCCCTGCCTTTGCATTCTTTTCATCACCGTCTGCACCTTATCGGACAATGACGCTTTCAGAATATTGGCATAAAGCGTGGCACTGTCTATGGCAAGCGGCGGCTGACGCAGGTAGTCGATCACCTCCTGCAAAAAGTCGGTCATATATTGTGACGGTTCTATGATCCGTTCCCCGTCGACCTCCGCATGATGTGACAGCAGATTGCGAATCTCACGGCAAAGATTCAGCTTGTCCTTATACTCCCTGCCCTCTTTTTCGTTAATAAAACGTACGATCGGGCTGCCAAAGGTTTTATCGTTTACATCGTATTTCTTTGCAAGCTCTTCCTCTAAAATGCGGTATCTGTCCAGAAAGTCCTCTGCTCTGCCCATCGATCACACCTCCCGCAAAAGATTTTTTATTACAGTCTATGTAGCTTGACTCTTGCCGCACCACATACCGTTGAAAATGGTATTATTGTTCAACCTGATATCTTTCGGCAAGATATTCATCATAGGTGGAAGTAATATCCCTGATACCGTCCTTTTCAATGACGATGATCCTGTTGGCCACAGTAGAAATAAACTCATGGTCGTGTGAAGTGAAAAGGACAACACCCTTGAATGCCTGCAAGCCCTTGTTGACGGCAGTAATAGATTCAAGGTCAAGATGGTTGGTCGGCTGGTCAAGAATCAGACAGTTTGCGCCGAACATCATCATACGCGAAAGCATACAGCGCACCTTTTCTCCGCCGGACAATACCTTAACGGGCTTGAACACATCATCGCCCGAAAACAGCATTCTGCCGAGAAATCCTCTGAGGTAGGTATCCGTATTGTCGTTACCCCTCACATACTGCCGGATCCAGTCAATGATAGACAGATCACAGTTTTCAAAGAAGGCGGTATTATCCTTCGGGAAATAGGACTGTGAGGTACTGATACCCCACTTGAATTGTCCCTCATCAGGCTTCGTATGTTCGGTAAGTATTTCAAACAGCGTTGTAACAGCTATTTCATTGTCGCAGAGAAAAGCGACCTTGTCGGTGCGTTCGATACGGAAGGAAATGTTATTGAGTATTTTTTCTCCGTCAACGGTTTTGCTGAGGTTCTCGACAGTGAGAACCTCCTTGCCCACCTCTCTGTCGGCAGTAAAGCTGACAAACGGATAGCGGCGGCTCGACGCAGGCATTTCCTCCACAGACAGCTTTTCAAGCAGCTTGCGGCGCGAGGTTGCCTGCTTGGACTTGGATTTATTGGCTGAAAAACGCTGTACAAAGCTTTGCAGCTCTTTGATTTTTTCTTCGGTTTTCTTATTCTGCTGCTTGATCATCGCCTGAATCAGCTGTGACGATTCATACCAGAACTCATAGTTGCCCACATACAGCTTGATTTTGTTGTAATCAATATCCACCATGTGAGTACACACGGTATTCAGAAAATGACGGTCATGCGAAACGACAATGACTGTTCCGGGATAATCTAAAATGAAATCCTCCAGCCATGCGATCGCCTTGATATCAAGGTTATTGGTAGGCTCGTCAAGAAGAATAATCTCCGGATTGCCGAAAAGTGCCTGCGCCAGCAGCACCTTGACCTTTTCGTTGCCGGTGAGCATACTCATTTCCTTATAGAGCAGCTCTTCGGGCAGTCCCAGACCCTGAATAAGGCGGGACACGTCACTTTCTGCCTCCCAGCCGTTCAGCTCGGCAAACTCCGCTTCCAATTCCGATGCCCTGATGCCGTCCTCCTCGCTGAAATCCTCTTTAAGATAGATCGCATCCTTTTCTTTCATGATATCGTAGAGCTTTTTATTGCCGTAGATGACCGTATCCAGCACGGTATAGCTGTCAAAAGCAAAGTGATCCTGCTTCAAAACGGACATTCTTGTATTTTCGGGGATAATGACCTCTCCCTTGGTCGGCTCGAGATCACCCGAAAGCACCCTGAGGAAGGTGGATTTTCCCGCGCCGTTTGCGCCGATGATACCATAGCAGTTTCCGTCTGTAAACTTGAGGTTGACATCAGAAAACAGCGGTGTTCCGCTGAAATTGATCTGCACTTCTGATACTGTTATCATAGCTTCTTTCCTTTCTGTCTGTTTCTATTTTTCCTTAATCTTTATTGATTCCAATCATATTCTCTGAGCTGCCCGCTGTTCTGCAATTCGGGATAATCCCATTGACGCAGAATCTCATAAGCCGCGATCGCCGCCGAATTGGACAGATTCAGACTGCGCGCCTCACTGATCATAGGAATTCTCACGGTAGTATCGGGATTATCATACAACAGCTTTTCGGGCAAGCCCCTGGTTTCCTTGCCAAAGACGATATAGCAATCCTTCGGATAGACGATATCGGTATATTTCTGCGGGGCTTTTGTCGAAAAATAGTAATAGATACCGCCGCGTGTTTTTTCAAAAAAGTCATCAAGGTTCTCGTAATATGTAATATCGAGCAGATGCCAGTAGTCAAGACCCGCACGTTTGAGATGCTTGTCGGTAGGGGTAAATCCCATCGGCTTGACGATATGCAGCCTTGCGCCTGTTGCGGCACAGGTGCGGGCGATGTTGCCCGTATTCTGCGGGATTTCGGGCTCTACCAGCACGATATTCAGTGTTGCTTTTGTGTTATCAGACATGATTCCATTTTCCTTCAAAAACAACAGGAGAAAACTTATGTTGTTTCCAAAGCCTTCTCCCGTTTGATTCTTTCATCAATAATACTTTTCTATCAGCTTGCCGACATGGATCGTCAGCTCACCGTCATAAATCCCCGCAGGAACAGTTTCATCAAAGCTATAGAGGTTGAAGCTTTCGTTTGACCCGAAGCCATATACCGTTGTCATTCTTCTTTTAGGGTCAACGATCCAGTATTCCCTCACACCGCTGTCAGCGTAAAGTCTGAACTTGCGTATATAGTCATGTACCGCGTTGTCAGACACGATCTCAATCACCCAGTCCGGCGCACCGTCACAGCCTTTTTCTGTCAGCTTCTTACTGTCGCAAATCACGGAAACATCCGGTTGTACAACGGTGTCATCAAAGAGCTTTACATCAAACGGTGCAAGTATAGGTTTACAGCTTCCATTTTTGCTGTCGATAAACTGAGCGATCTGATAAAACAGATAAGCCGCTAATGTCTGGTGCATTCTGTTCGATGCGGGTGACATATCATAGATCACACCGCCAATCAACTCCGCTCTTTTTTCACCCATAACGGCATAGAATTCTTCTATGGTATAGTATTCGGCTTTTCTTGCTTCCTCCATGACCTTACTCACCCGCCTTATACTCCGACCTCATCATCAAAGCAAAGCAACCGACTAAACCGCCGGACAAAAAGGGGTTTCCCCCGTAGAATATGTCCCCGCAGAATCGTCAGAATTTTCTGAAACGGTTATAGCGGTTCTGAATCAGGGTATCGGGGTCAATCGCTGATTTTTTGTCGAGTGTTTTTGCAATGAGATTTTTCATGCTGTCAAACAGCTTGCTTTCGATGTCTTTAGGTTCTCTGATAATACGTTCGATGACACCGAGCTCAAAGAGATCCTGTGCGGTAAGCTTCAGGCACTCAGAGGCTTCGGCGGTTTTTCCGGCATCCTTCCAGAGGATACTTGCACAGCCCTCGGGCGAGATAACGGAATAGATCGCATTTTCGAGCATCCATACCTCATCTGCTACGGCAAGTGCCAATGCGCCGCCGCTGCCGCCCTCACCGATAAATATGGACAGAACGGGTGTACGCAGCGTCATCATTTCCATCAGGTTTTCGGCAATCGCCTGCCCCTGTCCGCGTTCCTCTGCGCCGATACCGCAGTACGCACCGGAGGTATCCACAAAGCATATTACCGGACGATGGAATTTTTCAGCCTGTTTCATCAGTCGGAGGGCTTTCCGGTAGCCCTCGGGGTGAGCCGAACCGAAATTGCGTTCCATACGTTCCTTGAGATTACGTCCCTTTTCAAGACCGATAACGGTTACGGGCTTGCCGTTCAGTTCGGCAATACCGCCGATCACCGCCTTGTCGTCGGCAAAGCGTCTGTCGCCGTGAAGCTCAAAAAAGCTGTCGCCGAAAATACGTGTAATGTAATCGACTGCGGTAGGTCTGTCGTTGGCTCTTGCAGCCGTAACGTGGTCATAAGCGCTCATTCTGCTTTTCCCTCCTCCGCTTGAATATTCTCACACGCTGTGTGCATCCTGATCAGCCTTGCAAGCGTAGGCCGGAGGTCGGCTCTTTCTACAACGGCATCAATAAAGCCCTTCTCTACGAGGAACTCTGCCGACTGAAAATCCTTTGGCAGCTTTTGCCTGATGGTCTGTTCAATAACACGGGGACCTGCAAAGGCAACCAGTGCATGGGGTTCGGCAAGAATAATATCGCCCTCCATAGCGAAGCTGGCTGTAACGCCGCCCGTAGTGGGGTCTGTCAGAACGGTAATATAGAGCAGTCCGGCGTCACTGTGTTTTTTGACTGCGCCGCTGGTTTTTGCCATCTGCATCAGGGAAAGGATACCCTCCTGCATTCTTGCGCCGCCCGAAACGGTAAACAATACCACAGGCAGACGGTTTTCGGTAGCATATTCAAAGGCGCGGGTAATTTTTTCACCCGTCACAGTACCCATTGTTCCCATCATGAACTGGGAGTTCATCACCCCGAGTACGGTTTTCTGTGAACCGATAGTGGCTGTGCCGGTAATGACAGATTCATTTTCACCGCTGTTGATCTTGGCATTTTTCAGCTTGCGGGTATAGTCAGGAAAGTCTAAAATGTTGGACGAGGTAAGATCGGCATCCATTTCGACAAAGCTTCCCTCATCGGCGATCATTTCGATACGCTGTCTGGCGGCGATACGGAAATGATAGCCGCAGCCGGGACAGACCTTGTTGTTCTCTGCAAGGTCGGACGAAAGGATCACATTCTTGCAGACGGGGCATTTGATCCACAACTCCTCCGGAATATAGGGGCGGTTTTCGGGATTTTCGCCCTGATTTTCAAGCTCGTTTTTGGGCTTGAGAAAATTAAAGATATCTTTATTCAATCTATTCACCCACTTACAGAAGCTATCTTGTGAACAGCTCCCCATATTTCTTTCGACAGCCGACCATTATTTTTTCTCCGCGCGTCTTGCCATAAAGTCGGTGGTATATTCTCCCGACACAAACTCCCTGTCGGAGAGAATGTCAATGTGAAGGTCGCGGTTATGTGTAATTCCGTTAATTGTCAGCTCACTGAGCGCCATTTTCATCTTGCGGATCGCAAGCTCTCTGGAACGCGCCTGTACGATCAGCTTGCCGATCATGGAGTCATAGTAGGGCGGTACGGTATAATCCTGATAGATGGCGGTATCAAAGCGGACACACGGTCCTCCCGGAACATGAATGAAATCCACTGTTCCGCAGCCCGGACGGAAATCATGGCTGGGATCCTCCGCATTGATACGGCATTCAATGGCATTACCGTGCATAAAGACCTTATCCTGTGTGACGGTCAGCTTTGCGCCCGATGCGATCCTGATCTGCCACTGCACGATATCCAGTCCTGTTACCATCTCGGTAACAGGGTGTTCTACCTGTAGTCTGGTGTTCATCTCCATAAAGTAGAAGTTTTTATCCTGATCAAGGAGGAACTCTACCGTTCCTGCATTTTCATAATGCACTGCTTTTGCGGCTTTGACGGCTGCCTCCATCATATTCTTTCTGATCTCGGGAGAAATTGCCGGTGAGGGACTTTCTTCAATCAGCTTCTGGTTCTTTCTCTGAACGGAACACTCTCTCTCACCAAGACACACCACATTGCCGTATTTATCGCAAAGAAGCTGCATTTCAATATGTTTGACAGGTGTCAGGAATTTCTCCATGTATACGGCACCATCGCCGAAAGCACTCTGTGCCTCCGCTTTGGCTGATAAGAAAGCGTTGTCAAATTCTTCTATCGAATCCACACGGCGGATTCCTCGTCCGCCGCCGCCGGAACGTGCCTTGACAAGCAGCGGAAAGCCGATCTCCTGTGCCTTCGCCCTCGCTTCGGCGATGTCATCTATGACATCGCTGCCGGGTGTTACCGGAACACCCGCAGCTCTCATCGTTTTTCTTGCTTCGTCCTTGTCACCAAGCTTTTCGATCATCATGGAAGAAGGACCGATAAACTCAATGTTGCATTTTTCACACAGTGAAACGAACTTGGCATTTTCAGAGAGCAGTCCGTAGCCGGGGTGGATCGCCTGTGCGCCCGACACAACAGCGACCTCCAATATCGCCGCCATATTGAGGTAGCTGTCGGCTACCTGCGGACCGCCTATACAATAGCTCTCGTCCGCCATGCTCACATGAAGCGCATTTTTATCCGCCTGAGAATACACCGCAACGGTAGAAATACCCATCTCACGGCAGGCGCGTATGATTCTCACGGCGATCTCGCCGCGGTTGGCAATCAGTACTTTTGAAAACATAGGTTACTCCCTCTCAACAAGGGCAAATGAGAATTCGGCACTGCAGCAAAGCTTACCGTCCACGTAGCCCTTTCCCTTAATGAAATAAAACGCACCCCTGCTCTTGATCAGCTCACACTGGATCTCAAAGGTATCTCCCGGAAGTACCTTGTTTCTGAACTTTGCCTTATCAATACCCGTAAAATAGGGTGTCGACTTTGCAGATACCTCGGCAATGATCACCGCACTGGACTGCGCCATCATCTCACAGAGAATGACTCCCGGAACAACCGGATTCCCCGGAAAATGTCCGTCCAGAAACCATTCGTCACCCCTGATGTATTTTTTTCCCTCACTCGTCGTTTCACCCGTCTTGGTCGCCTCATCAATCAGAAGCATTGAATTCCTGTGCGGTATTACCTTCATAAGCTCTTCTTTATTCATACTCTGTCCCCCTATAATGCTGGGGCTCTGGTTCTCGGTTGTCACCTCGGTCGGCGCTTCTGTCTGCGCCAGAGGTGTCCACCGGACACCCGCGCCCCTTGACCCCGGCAGGGGACTCGAGTCCCCTGCACCCCGCATCTTTTTACTATGCGGGGAAATATAATAGAATAACAAATATCTTCTATGGGAATAAATTAAAACAGAAAATCATTATTCACTATTCATTATTCACTATTTCAGCCTTTAATGATGAACAGCGGCTGACCAAATTCAACTACCTGTCCGTTCTCAACACAGACCTCTGCGATTTCTCCGCTCTGCTCAGCAGTGACCTCATTCATAAGCTTCATAGCTTCGATCAGGCAAAGCACATCGCCCTTCTTGACCCTTGTACCCACAGATACATACGGGTCACTGTCGGGAGAGGGTGCAGCATAGAACACACCGACCATCGGAGAAGCAACTGCCTTTCCGTCAGCATGAGAAGCTGTACTTCCGGTCTGCGGTGCGGGCTTCTGTGTTTTTTCTTCTGCGGGAACAGCCTCGGGTACAACCCTTTCGGTCTGTATATCGCTGCAAACCACCTTTGCTGCTCTTGTCCTTTGTGAGATTTTCAGCAGCTCACCGTTTTCGGTCACGATTTCAAGTCTGGTCGCCTTGGATTCGTCAAAGGCCTTCAAAAGCTCTTTTATTTCTTCAACATTATACATTTCGATGATACCACCCTGTGTTAAAATGATAGCAGCAGCCGACAACCGCCCGTTCTGCTCTGCATCGGGCATACTCTGTCGGTCAGACCTTCTTTTATTTGTATTTGCGCAGCACAATGCAGGCATTGTGTCCGCCAAAGCCGAAGGTGGTAGAAAGCGCCATTGTTACAGGAACTTCAACCGCCTTATTGGGCGTATAATCAAGGTCACATTCCGGGTCAGGCTCTTTATATCCGATTGTCGGCGGAATAATACCTGTTTCAAGGGCTTTGACGGCGGCAATTGCCTCAACCGCTCCGGTTGCGCCCAGCATGTGGCCGGTCATGGATTTGGTAGAGCTGATATGTGCTTTATATGCCTGCTCACCCAGTGCCTTCTTGAATGCCTTGGTTTCGGTAGAATCATTCATCGGCGTACTTGTACCGTGAGCATTGATATAAAGCTCCTCTGTACCCTCATATCCGGCTTCCTCCAGTGCAAGCCTGATACATCTTGCCGCACCCTCTGCTTCGGGGTCGGGCGCAGTAACATGATGTGCGTCACTGGTATTGCCGTAACCGCAGATTTCCGCATAGATTTTTGCACCGCGGGCAACAGCATGGTCGTATTCCTCCAGCACAAGCGCACCTGCTCCGTCACCCATAACAAAGCCGCTTCTGCGCTTGTCAAAGGGAGTTGAAGCGTTTTCGGGGTCTTCACTCATAGATAGTGCCTTACAGCTTGTGAAGCCCTTGATAGCAAGCTCTGTGATGGCTGCTTCTGCACCGCCCGTTACAACGGCATCTGCAAAGCCGTATTTGACGGCACGGAACGCTTCGCCGATCGAGTGGGTCGAGGTGGAGCATGCTGTCACAACCGGCAGGCTCGGCCCCTTTGCATTCAGTCTGATGGAAATATTGCCCGCTGCTATATTGCCGATCATCATCGGAATAAAGAACGGTGAGATATTCTTGTCGTTGATCAGGTTATTGCACTGTTCGTTAAAGGTAATAATGCCACCGATACCAGAACCGAAATAAACACCCAGACGCTCCGGATCTACCGCACCGACAATTTTGCTGTCCTCAGCCGCCTGAGCAGCAGCAGCCAATGCATACTGACAGAACAGATCGAGCTTGCGGCATTCTCTTTTTTCAATATAGAGGGTCGGGTCAAAGTCCTTTACTTCTGCGGCAACCTTCGCCTTGGTACGCTCACGGTCGAATCTGGTGATCAGACCAATTCCGTTTTTGCCGCTTTTCAGCGACTCCCACATGGTATCTACATCATTTCCGACAGGTGTAACAGCACCCAATCCGGTTATTACAACTCTTCTCATTCCGGAATCATTCCTTTCTCGCTATATCAGAGCCTGCTGCAGCGCAGGCAATTATGGTGTTTGCGCTATCAGATTGCCATTCCACCGTCTACTTTAATGACCTCACCGGTAATGTAGGACGCTTCATCACTTGCTAAGAATGCAACGGTATTGGCGATATCCTCGGTTTCACCCGCGCGCTTGAGCGGGATAGATGCAAGTGCGGCTTCTCTTGCCTTTTCGGGCATTGCATCGGTCATATCGGTCTTGATAAATCCGGGAGCGATCGCATTGGCGGTCACATTGCGCGAACCAAGCTCCTTTGCCACGGATTTTGTCATGGCAATAATGCCTGCCTTTGCCGCAGCGTAGTTTGCCTGACCCGCATTGCCGTTAATGCCGACAATAGAAGCGATATTGATGATCCTGCCCCTGCGCTTTCTCTTGAAGTGCTGGCAGAGATGCTTTGTCATGTTGAAGGTACCCTTGAGGTTCACGGCGATAACCGCGTCAAAGTCTGTCTCTTCCATAGCAAGCATGAGCTTATCTCTGACGATACCCGCGTTGTTGACGAGGATATGCACCTCGCCGAATTCCTCGATAATGTCGTTTACCACCTGTTCGGAAGC
Organism: uncultured Ruminococcus sp.; assembly: GCA_902773325.1. Taxonomy (GTDB): domain Bacteria; phylum Bacillota; class Clostridia; order Oscillospirales; family Acutalibacteraceae; genus UBA1213. The sequence continues at coordinate 2,559 of CACYDW010000029.1, read as the reverse complement.
CGCAAAGTCTGCTACATTGCAGTCATAGGCCTTGACCTTTACGCCCTTTGCTTCCAGCTCCTTAACGGTTTCGTCTGCTTTTTCTCCGTCCCTGAAGTGAAGAAAAGCGATATTAGCACCCAGATCGGCAAGCTTCAGGGCGATGCCCTTTCCGATACCTCTTGATGCACCTGTTACGATGGCTGTTTTACCTGTCAGTTCAAACATAATCTGTCCCCGACGCCTTCAAAGATCACTCTGCGGCGTCAAGTCCCTCCTTATTCTCAATATTAAAAGCAGTGACATCTGCGTTGATTTTTTTGATAAGACCCGTAAGCGTTTTACCGACACCGACCTCAATGAAGCGGTCTGCACCGGCAGCGATCATGTTTTCCACGCTCTGCTGCCATCTGACGGGGTGGTTGACCTGTGCTGAGATCAGTGCCTTATAATCCCCCTCGTATGGCTGTGCGGTAAAGTTGGCATATACGGGAACGGTGGGAGCTTTCAGTACTGTACCTTGCAGATATTCTGCAAGAGCATCGGCAGCATCATTCATAAAGGGTGAATGGAATGCACCGCTCACAGCTAACTTGACTGCCTTACCCTTTTCTTCCTTGACCCTGTCGCAAAGTGCGTCAATTTCTTCTTCGCAGACAGCGACCACTGTCTGTGCGGGGCTGTTGTAATTCACGGGATATGCCTTGCCGAACTCTTTGCAGATTTCCTCTACCCTCTGCGGAGTCAGCTTCATAACGGCTGCCATTGCGCCGACATGTTCTTTGGACGCTTTATCCATAAACTCCGCTCTTTTGCACACTAACTTAAAGGCATCTTCATAAGGAAGCATACCTGCAAAAGCGATGGCTGCAATTTCCCCCAGCGAAAAGCCTGCAACAAAATCCGGAACAATGCCCTTTTCCTTCACAGCACAGGCTGCCGCAAGGTCGGTAATGAATACACAGGGCTGTGTGTTAATGGTAAGAGAAAGCTCCTCTTTTGTTCCCTCAAAACACTGCCGGAGCGTTCCGGGGCGAATAGCTTCTGCCATATCGAACGCTGCCCTGGCAGCGGCAGAGCATTCATAAAGCTCCTTACCCATTCCGGGGTATTGTGCGCCCTGTCCCGAGAATACAAATGCTGTTTTTGACATCATCATTCCTCCAAATCACGCTGATATAACACAAAGTCCGTCTGAAAAAAGTATTATACCTTTATTATTTTACCCATACACAAAGGGAAACAATCCCCAAAGACTGTGAAAGTCTTACGGAATCAGTCCTTGCTCCAGCGGATTACGCAGCTTCCGGTAGTAAGACCGCCGCCAAAGGCACACATAGCGATAATATCGCCCTTTTTAAGCAGACCCGAACGTGCAGCTTCATCAAGTGCGATCGGAACGCTGCCCGATGAGGTATTGCCGTAGTGCTGTACGTTGCAGAAGAATTTTTCGCGGGGAATTGCCAGATTCTTGGCTGCTGTATTGATGATCCTGATATTCGCCTGATGCGGGATCACACAATCCACATCGTCAAGCGTCAGTCCTGCGTCCTCGACGGATTTTTTGATCTGAGTTGCCATAGCATTGACGGCGAATTTATATACTTCGTTGCCCGCCATAAACAGAACGGCTTTTTCTTCCTCATGCTCATAGAACGGTGAAGAATTTGTACCGTGCGGAATACGCAGAACTGTGTCGTTGCCCTCTGCGGTAAGATTGATGGCAAGCAGGTCATCGCCCTCTCCCAAAACAGCCGCGCCGCCGCCGTCACCAAACAATACGCAGGTAGAGCGGTCTGTCCAGTCGGTGATATTGGAGAGGTTATCCATCGATACGATCAGAACCTTTTTCACCTTTTTTCTGGCATAGTAGCCCGCAGCGATATCGAGGGCATAAATAAAGCCCGAGCAAGCCGCATTGACGTCAAAGGCAGGGCAGGACGCTCCGATCTCCTTCTGAATCACGCACGCCTGAGAGGGGGTGAGATTCTCACCTCTCATAGTAGAGCATATGATCAGGTCAAGCTCTTCGGGAGCGACACCCGCATTTTCAAGAGCCGCATTAGCGGCCTTTACGGTAAGCTCGGTAATGGTTTCACTTTTACAGATTCGTCTTTCTTCTATTCCCGTTCTGGTTCTGATCCACTCGTCATTGGTTTCCACCATAGTAGAAAGCTCATCGTTGGTCATGACATAATCGGGAACTGCCTTGCCTGTACCCAGAATACTGAACATTGTTAATCCTCCGTTTTTGTTTCGCAGGCTGACCCTGCCATCCTTGTCCGACGGCACGTTTCAGACCTCCGAAACACATATTTTTGTAATATATACTACCCTGACCGGAATCAACGCATACTCACCTTAGTTTATATACAACTCTATTCTATAACAATTAACAGCTTTTGTCAATCGTAAACCAAACAACTACAGGGAAATCAATTTTGCCGGGTAGTTTCTCTGGGGGAAACCCTTTGTTTGGAAACAAAGGGTTATCCCCAGACCCTTTTCCTAAAAAAACGGACTTTTTGCCCATATCTGATACAGCAAATAAAACATAAGCGGAAAAAATACCGCAAATTT
>CACYDW010000028.1 GCA_902773325.1 uncultured Ruminococcus sp. | reverse complement strand
GTTGTCACCTCGGTCGGTGCTTCTGCTGCGCAGAGGTGTCCACCGGACACCCGCACCCCTTGACCTCGGCAAGGGTGCACGGCACCCTTGCATCCCAGATTTTCATAAAAAGGAAATTATTCGTGTCGTTTACTATAAGTAATCTTGGTTCTTGGTATATTATATAAGCTGTGTGTCGGAAATATCCGCAGGGGGAATTGGATCAAGGTGGGGACTTTCATAACGAATATCAGTGGTTATTGATGATGTTGTAATAAACAGAGAAAACAATATACATATCCAGTATGTTCTTTTCGCTGATGGTCTGAAAGCCCGCCGCGCGCAGACGGGGATTCACAGCTTCGCAAAAGCACCGGAATATGTGTGCAAAGCTGCCATGACGCACCTGACCGTACTCAAAGGTGTCTGTATCATCAAGGAGCGCCATATAATAACAGGCGCATACGCTGAGAAAGGTACTGCGGCTGATACGTTTTTTCGCTGAAAAACTGTCTTGTATCAGACGGAGCAGAACCGCATCTGCTGTCATGCTGTCGGGAAATCCGCCCGCAGCCGCCTTCATCAGGTCGTCAAGAGCACCGCTGTAGGGGGTGACGGTGAAAACGGTTTCTCCGCCCTTATGAACGATATGAAGTCCGATATCTGCAAGTACATCGAGTGCGGCGGTAAGCTCCTCATCGGTGCAGGCAAGCTGAAGATCTCTTAAATACTTGCGAAGCTTGTAATTGGAAACAGTTGCCGTCATATTCTGTCCGGCAGCAGAAGCCTCCTGCCAAAGGCAGGAAATGATATGCCGAAGCAGCCGTCTGTTATAAGAAAGCAGCATCGTCAGGTTGGTAGCAATGCGTTCCTCAATGACATCGACCAGCCTGATAAAGCCCTGATCGTTTTCATACTTCGTTTTCAGTACGCTGCCCAATGTCCATGGAGCGAAACGACCGAGCGAGATCTTTTCATCCAGCATCAATTCGGAAGCCAGTTCCTTGAGTCCGTCCCGGACGTGCTTGTCATTTTCGTTCGTGATACAGTAATCTGTTTCGGCAATGTCGGCATCAAAAGCCCTGCTGTCCACATTGTTGGCTTCGTCAATGCTGCTTACCATGCGGAAAACATCCCGATGTGCCGTTACGGACTGCGCTGCAACGCCGATCCTCGTATTACTCTCATCAAGAATTCTGTATCGCCTGACGATCAGATCCGCTAACGACTCTTCGTCGGCAGAAAACACCACATCGATGAAATCCTGACGGAATTCCTTAGTCAGCTTCGGGGAGCCGTCCGGTACCGTGTGGTTCTCGAGTTCTTCGTCCTTTCTCTTCTTTTTCGCTGCCGATATACATTGATTGATCATTTTTTCTGCCTTGGCAATTCCCTCGGCAGGTTTTTGATACAGTTCGCGGTGCATCAGGTAATACAAATAGATAGTTTCGGCATAATTCTTGAAGTTGATACCGGCTCCGGACGGTTCCTTCTCCAGTCCGCGCGTATAATCGGGTTCACTGTATTCCGCTTGCAGATACCTCATCACATTATCGCAGTAATAGTCCTCAAAGAGATTGGTTACAAGGTCTTTTTCGTCAAGCTTCCTCCGGTTTTCGTCCGGCTCTGCCGTCATGTCAAACATGAAAGCAAAATAGTACAGGTATACTTTTTCAAGTCCGCCGTTATTTTTGAATTTGCCGGAAGCAAGATCATCACACAGCTCCAGAATTGCCCACTGTTTTTTTCGGCTGCGCTCATCGGCAAGATCATTTTTATAAAGCTCCCGCGCAGAAGCCTCTTGTTGATTCCGGTTGATATAACGCAGGCAATTAAGCTGTGCGCGCAGCTCCGTATCAAGACATATAAAAAGTGGTTCGGGTATCGCGCCGCGTTCATTCATCAGTCCGGCAAGCTCAGCAAGCACATCCAGCACCGGCTTCTGCTCCGGTACGGTTTTTCCCTCTGCGGCAAGCTCATCTGCTACCGCCTTACTTGCCTGTTGGCTGAGAACAGCGTCTGTAAATACGGTCTTTTCTTCACCCTCACCTATGATTCCGACCCCGCGCAGCATTTGCAGCCTTCTGATGAGAATGGCAAGCTTTTCCGCATTGGTCAGTACAGGTCTGAGCCTTTCGGGAGTAAAAACCGCATCGGAGATCCTGTTTGTGAGCATTGCACGCTGCTGGACATCGGCAAGAGAATTGCAGGCTTTCTGTTCTTCTTCGCTGAGCTGCTGATATGCCCAATCCGCAACAGCCTGCGTATCAAACTGTCCGATTTTCTTCTTCGACCCGATCATGAATTTTTTCAGAATGGCTGTTCTGACGGTATCCTCACTGTATTCCGGTGCAAGTCTGCGGACAATACGCGTCATATAGTCCTCTCCCGTAGGGAACAAGCGGTACATATCATAAAAATCCTGACAAAGACTGTCACCGATCTGTTGCGTGTCAGGAATACGCATGAGCAGGCTGCTGTCCCTGAGAAGCTCACGGGCATCTATATCAAAAACACTACAGATATCCTGAAACTCTCTCATTCTGAACAGGCGGGACGCTTTTCCTGCTTTTTTCACACCCTCCAAAGCGGTCTGTACATATTCTCTGCTGTAATAGGAGCTGTATTTTGTAGTATGAAGTGTTACCAATTGTTTCATGATACGTGTGTATTCATAATTCATGCTCATCCCCCATATCCGTTGGTGTCATTATTCAGCATATTCCCTTTCCCTGTAAACACGGCTCAGAGCCGATGTTCCTGCTGCGCCGTCAGAAATCCTCCCAATGTCCCTCACCGCAAATGATACACCGAATGAAAGATACAGGATGGCTTACGCCGAACACAAGATCGGTGCATTCGTTAGAATACGGACACGCATCTCCGGTACAAGGCTGACTTCCTTCATACCTGCATGAACCGCAGCAATCAACTGTTTCCTCCGTTATGTAATGATGCTCATGAGGGAGATAATCCTCAGGTACATATCCATATTTCCGGGAAGGGGAGGCTTTTTTCACCTTTGTTCCGCATACAGAGCATACCCCGTCATCGTCAAGATTTTCATAACATTTGTGAAATTCTTTGCTTTCGGACATCGTACATTTCTCCTTTTCGTCAGAATTGTTTTCACGTCCGTGAATCAACTTCATCAGAATCCATCTCCTGAAAAACGATTCGGACTATGTATTCGTACAAGTTCCATGATCAGAGTCAGGATCACCGATTGCGCTTTGCTGAGTTAAGAGTATTCTATATTCTGATTATATCTGATTATCTCCTGCTTTTCAATCCCCTGCACCAAAATTCCGTCAACATAAAAACGTACCTGACACCGGAAACTGCTTAACAGCAATCCCCTGCATCAGGTACGCATACAGCTTTATAATTGTTTCGTTAAGAACGAGGGATCCACTGTCAATCCTCGTCAGGCTCTTCCGGCATATCCCAGTTATTTAAGGCTACATATTTCAAGGAACAACTAATAAAAAATTTCGTAACTATTCAGTCCCCATCCCAAAAGCATAAGGCTTACCGCAAACAGCAAATAAAACAGCCTTAAACGAATTTATACCATGTTTG
>CACYDW010000027.1 GCA_902773325.1 uncultured Ruminococcus sp. | reverse complement strand
CTCGTTGAGGAGGTCACGGATCTCCATCTCTACGAGCTCGAGGAGCTCTTCGTCGTCAACCTGGTCAGTCTTGTTCATGAATACAACAATGTAGGGAACGCCAACCTGACGTGAGAGAAGGATGTGCTCTCTTGTCTGGGGCATAGGACCGTCAGCAGCTGAAACTACGAGGATAGCGCCGTCCATCTGAGCAGCACCGGTGATCATGTTCTTTACATAGTCAGCATGACCGGGGCAGTCAACATGAGCATAGTGACGGTTTGCTGTTTCATACTCAACATGAGCTGTGTTGATTGTAATACCACGCTCTCTCTCTTCGGGCGCCTTATCGATATTAGCGTAATCAACGAATTCTGCATCGCCCTCGAGGTTAAGAACCTTTGTAATAGCAGCGGTAAGTGTTGTTTTGCCGTGGTCAACGTGGCCAATAGTACCAATGTTGACATGGGGCTTAGTTCTTTCAAATTTTTCCTTTGCCATTGGAAATTACCTCCTAATCTGAATAAAAATTTATATGCTACTGCACTTGGTCTTATTTTACCAATAATAAGACCAAAATGCAAGTATTTTAACCAAATTTTTCTAAAATTTAGTCATTATTTTTGCTTCTTGACGAAATAATGTCATCAGCAATGCTCTTGGGAACTTCTGCATAGCTGTCAGGCTCCATTACATACTGACCACGGCCCTGTGTTTTGGAACGCATATCAGTAGCATAGCCGAACATCTCTGAAAGCGGAACCATAGCGGTGATTCTCTGTGCACCCGCTACTGCTTCCATACCCTGAATCATGCCGCGGCGTGAGTTCAGGTCGCCGATGACATCACCCATGTATTCCTCAGGAACAGTTACAGTAACCTTCATGATCGGTTCAAGGATAACGGGGTCTGCCTTTCTCATACCTGACTTGAATGCCATAGAACCGGCAATCTTAAATGCCATTTCTGAGGAGTCTACCTCGTGATAGGAACCATCATAGAGTGTTACCTTTACGTCAACAACATTGTAGCCTGCCAGTACACCGCTGAGCATTGCGCCCTGAATACCGGCATCAACAGCGGGGATATATTCCTTGGGAATAGCACCGCCAACTACTGCGTTAACAAATTCATAGCCCTTGCCGGTGTTGGGTTCCATTCTGATCTTGACATGACCATACTGACCCTTACCGCCTGACTGTCTTGCATACTTTTCGTCAACCTCAGAATTTCTTCTGATGGTTTCCTTGTATGCAACCTGGGGCTTACCGATATTTGCTTCAACCTTGAATTCACGAAGAAGTCTGTCAACGATGATCTCGAGGTGAAGCTCACCCATACCGGCAATAATTGTCTGACCGGTTTCCTCGTCTGTATAAGCCTTGAAGGTCGGGTCTTCTTCAGCGAGCTTTGCAAGAGCAATGCCCATCTTCTCCTGACCTGCCTTTGTTTTAGGCTCAATAGCAACACGGATAACGGGATCGGGGAATTCCATGGATTCAAGAATGACCGGGTGATTCTGATCGCAGAGTGTATCACCTGTGGTTGTATTCTTCAAGCCAACAGCAGCAGCGATATCACCTGCATATACAGTGTCGATATCCTGTCTGTGGTTCGCATGCATCTGGAGAATTCTGCCGATACGCTCGGAGTTATCCTTTGTGGAGTTATAGACCTGTGAACCGGCATTGAGTGTACCTGCATATACGCGGAAGAAGCACAGCTTACCAACATAGGGGTCGGTAGCGATCTTGAATGCAAGAGCTGCAAAAGGCTCACTGTCTGATGAAGGAACCTCTACCTCTTCTTCTGTATCGGGATTGATACCCTTGATGGCGGGTACATCTGTAGGAGCGGGCATATAGTCGATGATCGCATCGAGAAGCTTCTGTACGCCCTTGTTGCGGTAAGAAGTACCGCAGGTTACAGGAACCATTGTATTGTCGATTGTAGATTTACGAATAACTCTCTTGATTTCTTCCTTTGTAGGTTCTTCACCCTCGAGATATTTTTCAAGAAGCTCTTCGTCCTGCTCACAGACATGTTCGATCAGCTCTGCACGATATTTCTCGACAAGCTCCTGCATATCCTCAGGAATATCTTCAACCCTCATATCCTTACCGAGGTCATCGTAGTAAACGTCCGCCTTCATTTCAATCAGATCTACGATACCCTTGAAGGCATCTTCCGAGCCGATCGGAAGCTGAATCGGAACTGCATTACATTTAAGACGATCTCTCATCATGCTTACGACATTATAGAAGTCAGCACCCATAATGTCCATTTTGTTTACGTATACCATACGGGGAACTTTGTACTTATCAGCCTGTCTCCATACGGTTTCTGACTGGGGTTCAACGCCGCCCTTAGCACAGAGGACTGTTACTGAGCCATCAAGTACACGAAGTGAACGCTCAACCTCTACAGTAAAGTCTACGTGACCGGGGGTGTCGATGATATTGATTAGGTGAGACGGTCTGTCGCCGTTGCTTCCGCTCCAGAAGCAGGTCGTTGCGGCAGAAGTAATTGTAATACCTCTTTCCTTCTCCTGAGCCATCCAGTCCATCGTTGCACAACCCTCATGGGTTTCTCCGATTTTATGGTTGACACCGGTGTAGAAAAGAATACGCTCTGTGGTGGTCGTTTTACCGGCATCAATGTGAGCCATGATACCGATATTACGAGTCAATTCAAGTGATACTTGTCTTCCCATTTTTATCCTCCTTCGTTTTGTAGGCGGCCATTGACCGTGAGCTACGGTCATCAAGCCGTGAATGCTGTTGTAAAAGCAAAGGCAAAGCGACAATCATACAAGAAAAGAATGCCGCAAAATACCTGCTATCACCATCTGTAGTGTGCGAATGCCTTATTTGCCTCAGCCATTCTGTGTGTTTCTTCACACTTCTTAGCTGCGCCGCCGACACCGTTAACAGCATCAAGGATCTCTCCGGCAAGTCTTTCTTTCATTGTCTTTTCAGATCTCAGACGAGAATATCTTGAGATCCAGCGAAGTCCGAGTGTCTGTCTTCTCTCGGGGCGAACCTCCATAGGAACCTGGTAGGTAGCACCACCCACACGGCGAGCCTTAACCTCAAGAGTAGGCATAACCTTCTCCATAGCCTCTTCAAAGACCTCAAGCGGCTCTTTGCCTGTCTTTGCATTGACAATTTCAAATGCGCCGTAAACGATCTTCTGAGCTACGCCCTTCTTTCCGTCATACATAACGTTATTGATCAGTCGGGTTACAAGCTTTGAGTTATACACCGGATCCGGCAGAACATCTCTCTTTGCGACATTACCTCTACGTGGCATTTTACTTCCCTCCTTCACATTAGTGATTTCATAGGTACTCGAAAGGACTTTGCTTCCGTCTTGCCATACAGAGATAAGCAATCTATATATAAATACATCTCTGTATTGCTAAAATCAAAAATAAATCCTTTAGAACGATTCCGATTTTATGTCCGAGAATTCAAGAAGCATCGGATCACTTCTTAGCACCGGCCTTAGGACGCTTTGCACCGTACTTGGAACGAGCCTGCATACGCTTTGCAACACCCTGTGCATCGAGTGTACCACGAATAATATGGTAACGAACACCGGGGAGATCCTTAACACGGCCGCCTCTGATGAGAACAACGCTATGCTCCTGAAGGTTATGGCCTACACCGGGGATATAGGATGTTACCTCAATACCGTTTGAAAGTCTTACTCTGGCGATCTTTCTGATAGCGGAGTTAGGCTTTTTAGGTGTAGCAGTCTTAACGGCCGTACAAACGCCTCTCTTCTGAGGGGAGTTCTGGTCGATAGCCTTGCGCTTCTTTGAGTTCCAGCCCTTAAGAAGTGCAGGAGCCTTTGCTTTCTTTTCAGATACTTCTCTGCCCTTACGAACCAATTGGTTAAATGTTGGCAATTCATCGCACCTCCTTACATCTGAAATATTTATGTTTAACGGATAACAATAATATGCTCCGATAAACAGCGGGTTATTCAATTTTGCCGTATTTTTCCACCGTCCGACTTGGAAACTATGGAATATATACAGAAAAATCATTAGCTGTAAGTCTATGACCTACAACTAATGATTTTACCACACATAATATCGTTTTGTCAAGGATTTTTTTCCTTCAGGCACGGAAATCAATTTTGCAGAGCAGTTTCTTCGGGGGAAAACCTTTGTTTGAAAACAAAGGGTTCTCCCCCGAACCCCCTTCCTAAAAAACGGACTTTTTGCCCATATCTGATACATCGAACAGGGTAAAAGTGAGGATATATACCGTGGATTCTTAAAAATTGATTTCCGGTTTATCCGAGCTGTTTGCCGCAGCCCGGACAGAAACGGCTGTTCGGAGCAAGCTGAAAACCGCAGTCAGGACAGGTGTTATCGAGTGCTGAACCGCAGTTCAGACAGAATTTTGCCTCAGCAACATTCTGTGATTTACATTTCGGGCACACAATTTTTCCCGCCTGTACTACAGAGCCGGAACCATTGATGACGATCTGACGACCGGACGTATAGATCGCCTTCTCAACAACGGCAAATATTTCAGACGGAAGCTTCTTCTGCCTGTATGCGCCGATACCCGCTGTAACAGCAAGAGGCGGAACAGCAAGAATACCAACAGCAGCAGCGCCGATCTTATCCGTCCACTGACCCTCTCCGACCGTTACATTAAGCATATCATCTACCTGCATAAAATGCACCGTGATTGCCAGTCTTGTACCGGAAATCGTCCTCCAGCCGTCCTTTGCCTGACTTGCCTGAAGCACATAGCCTTCTGTCGTTTGTTCTGAATGTGTTTCCATGGATTTATCAACACTGCAAAATGTTTCTACTGCCTTTACAACACTTTCCAACGAAACATCCGGACCCATTCTGAATGATCTTGACTCGTTTGACATAGCTTAAGCATCCCCTACTCATTTTCAAAAAATAACCATCAATATGCATCAGTAATTATATGCATCTGTTTTCTGAGAAAGTACCCTGCACGACTGTTCGCATAAGCCGGAGCAAATCATCAGCAGTGCCCTGTACTTCCGGATTCTATTCTAACACAGTTGTTATATAAATTGCAATACTATTTGGTCAAAACAAATCAAAAAACGAGCCAAATCAACCAAATCCGCAAAGCATTTTTTCAATAAACGCATAAATGCCCGGAAAGCTATTCTTTATTCATCAGTACTCACGATACAGCGACACCACCCTGCCGAGGATCGATAACTCGGTTGTGATAATCGGCTCAAAATCAGGATTCTGGGGCTGTAACCGGTAATAGCCGTTTTCCTTATAGAACGTTTTGACCGTTGCCTCGTCCTCGATCATAGCCACAACGACATCACCGTCAACAGCCGCAGATGTTTTCTCACAGATCACAATATCGCCATCAAGAATACCGATATCCCTCATGCTTTCACCCTTGACGGTAAGTGCAAACAGTTCCCTGCCGGCAAGCTTACTTTTCGGGAACGGTACATATCCCGTAATATCCTCAAAGGCATAGATCGGCAGTCCTGCCGTTACCGTGCCAAGCACCGGAACCGATACCGATAGCTCAGCCGATGAGAGCTTCAAGGAACGGTGCCCTTTTTCGCGGGACAGATAGCCCAGCTCCTCCAGCGTTTTGAGGTGAGCATGAACCGTTGAGGTAGACTTGAAGCCTGTCGCCAGACATATTTCTCTTACGGTAGGCGTAACACCATCTGTCATGGTATCGTTAAGATAATTCAGTATTTTTTGCTGACTGCGCGTTAACTTTTTCATGGCATCACCCGATCTCAGTATTTTATATCATAACTTGATTATACCATATAATTTTTTAAATGCAAACAATTGTTTCCTGTTTTTTAAAGAAAAAGGAAACCTGCCCGAATATATCGGGCAGATCTCCCTTTGATGGAATACAGAACCGTCGGATACTCACGAGGAACGGATCAGATACGGCGACAGCGCATTCGCCATCTGTGAAACAGGCATAGTCTGAATCCAGACGTGACCCGGACCGGTAACCCTTGTATTAAACAAGCCTTCACCGCCAAAGAGCACGTTGCCCAATCCCTGCACCGACTCAATGCTGATCGAGCAGGTCGCGTCCATAGCTGCAAGATAACCGGTATCGATCAGCATGGACTGTCCGGGACCAAGCTGATACTCTACAACGCTGCCGTCGATCTCAATAAATGCCATGCCGCTGCCCGAAAGCTTCTGCATGATAAAGCCTTCACCGCCAAAGAATCCCGCACCAAACCGCTTCTGAAAAAAGATACTCAGGTCAACACTGACTTCCGAGGCAAGAAAAGCTCGTTTCTGAGCAATAATAGGTTTGTTAGGCAGAATCTGCACAGGCATAATATTACCCGGAACGGATGAAGAAAACGTGATCTCTCCGGGTCCGCCCATAGCGGTATATGTATTCTGAAACATAGATTCCCCCGAAATCGACCGTGAAAACATCTTTCCGATACCGCCGGTCTTGGTTTGCATCTGCATATTCGGCGACATCCATGCCATGGCACCTCTCTGACAAATCACAGATTCACCGGCATTCAATGCACAGGTAACGACCGGATAAGGCGAACCTTTTATTTCGTAGCGCATCTGACCACTCCTTTATGAAATGTTTCTCTGCTAAAAGTATAGCATAAAACATTGTGTTTTTCAAGCATTTTTCGCTTACCAGACAATCTAAAAACCTGATTCGGAAATTGGTGATAAGCTACAATCCAACAAAAAGACCGATGCCGGACAATGACATCGGTCAGCAAAAATCAGTCGCTGGTATAGGGAATCAGGGCAAGATATCTTGCTCTCTTGATCGATACGGTAAGCTCACGCTGATGACGGGCACAGGTGCCTGTTACTCTGCGAGGGAGAATCTTAGCTCTCTCTGAAAGATAGCGGCGAAGCTTTGAAATATCTTTATAATCGATCGTTTCTACTCTGTCTACGCAGAATGCACAAACCTTTTTACGGCTCTTGCGTCCGCCTCTGCGGTTATCTCTTTCCGGTCTGTCTGCCATT
>CACYDW010000026.1 GCA_902773325.1 uncultured Ruminococcus sp. | reverse complement strand
CGAGGACGAAAACAAGCCCGAGGAGCACAAGATCGAATCCCCTGTATTCGACTTTACAGGCGAGGACGAAAACAAGCCCGAGGAGCATAAGATCGAATCCCCCGTATTTGACTTTACGGGTGAGGACGAAAACAAGCCCGAGGACAAACCCGCAGAACCGAAGATCGAATCCCCCGTATTTGACTTTACGGGCGAAAACGAAGATAAAACAGATACAAAAGAAGAGCCTAAAGACGAAAAAGGCAGTACTGCACAGCCGGAGCCCTCTGTTTCAGACGGCGCACAGATCGCACCGTTCACACCACCGGGAATGGCTCAGAACCCGCAGCAGATGCCTTGGGGCTTCAATCCGATGATGCCCGGCGCAGATTCCTCTCAGGCACAGCAGATGCCTTGGGGCTTTAATCCGTGGATGCAGCAAATGCCCGGCGCAGACCCCTCTCAGGCACAGCAGATGCCTTGGGGATATAACCCGTGGATGCAGCAAATGCCCGGTCAACAGATGCCCGGTCAGCAGATGCCCGGTCAGCAGATGCCCGGTCAGCAGATGCCCGGTCAACAAGCACCCGTTCACTCCACCCCTGCTCATGAAGCTCCCCCTGCCGCTCCCGAACCGGTTGTTTCAAAACCGGAAGAAAAGCCCGCAGAGCCTGCTCCTGTTGCACCGGCTCCCGAGGCTCCAAAAGCGAATATACCTGAACCTCCCAAACCGGAGGAACAAAAGCCCGAGCCGCCTGCACAGCCTGCTCCGCAGGCAGCACCCACACCCGCACCTGCGGCGGCTGATACTGCGAGCTCGTCAGGCACCGGTGTCAATATTCCCGCCAACGCAAGGGTCTTTACAGCCGCCGAGGCAGCTATGCAGAACGGTGCGCACGTCAGAGTTCTTGAAGGATATCAAGTCATTGAGGATTGTGCGTTCTCCGGCAATACAAGGATTGAAGCGATCGAACTGCCGTCTACACTCCTTAAAATCGGAGAGAGAGCCTTTGAGGGCTGCATAAAGCTGATGACTGTCAACCTTCCCAAAGGATTGCTTGAAATCGGCAGAGGCGCGTTTATGGGCTGCACAAAGCTTGAAAAAATCGAGATTCCTGATTCTATCAACAGAATCAGACAGAGTACCTTCAGCGGCTGCGAATCCTTGAAGGACGTTAAGCTGCCCGCAAGTGTCAAGGGATTCGGTAAGCACGCTTTCCTCAACTGTGAATCGCTGCCCGAAATGGTTATTCCCGATGGTGTAGAGGAGCTTCCCGAGAACCTGTTCAGCGGCTGCCGTTCTCTTGCAAAGGTCGTTGTTCCGGATTCGGTAAAGGATATCCGAAAGAATGTATTCAGTTGGTGTGAAGCCCTGACGGTCGTCAATATTCCCGAAGCGGTCACAGAACTCGGTGATGGCGCGTTTACAGGCTGTTCTTCACTCAAAACCGTCAACATTCCCAAGGAACTCCGGTCAATCGGCTACGGTACGTTCAGTAAGTGCGGAACGCTCAAAACTCTTATTCTGCCCGATACGCTTACAGAGATCGGTGAGAATGCCTTCAACGGTTCCAACAGGACACTTGTTGTAAGATGTTCTGCAAGCAATACCTACATCAAGCGCTATTGCAGAATGAACAGAGTAAAGTGTAAGGATACGGACGCATAATTCCGGACATTCACATACAAACAAAGCGACAGGAGCATTCCTGTCGCTTTATAATTTTTCTTTTATTCACAGGAGGTGAACAGTATGAAGTATTTCAGTGATGAACGGATCCGCGAAATGAAAGAGCGGGTCTACAGTGAAATAGACCCGCACGACAGGAACGTCTATCTCATGTATATTCACAGAATCGAAGAGCTGAACGATCGCTATGACCGCGGCGAAAACTGTCAGGCAGAGCTTCTCAATGCCATTTCTATGCTCAACAGCCTTCCGATGCGCTATGTTCATCGGGGCAAGGCAGACGCAGGCGATGAAGATGCCGATGCCTACGAATACGAAAACTATGATTTTCAGAATAACGGCTGATATATAGTAGGCGACAAAAATATTCTTACTCAGAGTGATGTCCGAAAGGGTGTGGGGGCTATCGGAAAGCCCCCACAGTCAGCCTATGATTGATCAAAGTATAAGAAATAATGTCGTTTACTATAAAATGACTGCCCGCCGCATACTCATTGTGAGATACGGCGGGCAATTTTTGCAATTTTGTTGGAGCTGCGTGTCATACGGTGATGAATACCTCTGCATAGCAGTCTTCATCAAGCCATTCGAGAATGGTTTTCATAATGCTTTCGGGAACGGCAATACAGCCCTCGGTAGGACCGCTGCCGCAGTGCATGAAGATACCGCCTGCCAGCGCAGGGTCGGGGTCCGAGGTGTTGTAATTGATCACAAGACCATATTTGTAGGATTTCTCGGATGATATCATGTGGTCAGCACTGCTCCAGTTTTTTTCCTCCGTGCCCACAACGAGCTGATTATAGCTTTCCGATTCGGTATCGGTCACCCAATAAGTATCCTCCGTGATTTCAAAAAGCGGGTAAGTAGTGTCCGGTTTTGTGCCGATATAAAAGCCGCTGCCAACGCTGAAAACTCCGCCGGGTGTTTTGTTGGAGTCAGAGCCGATATCATAATCCGAGCCGCTTTCGCTGATATAGGCTTCATCGGTCAATGCTTCACCTTCCCCTACCACATTCCACCAATATTCGCTGTTTTCAGACTTCTGGAAGAGATAGATTTTTGCTTTCGACAGGCTTGAGAGATCGTTGGCATCTATCATGATCAGCTTGTTTCCGTTGATACTGTAGGACAGCGTATAACCGTAGTCGTCCAGACGGTCAACAAGCTCGGAGGGCTGTTCGGTAAGGTCTTTCGGTTCAGAGCGCAGTGTAACCGTATCGGATACATCTCCCTCGGGGTCAGACTGTGTATTCTCAGAGTCGGAAGCTTCCGGCTGAGATGATTCAGCGGGTCGGACGGATGAAGCTTCGTCAGGCTTACTGTTTTGTTTATTGTCAGCGGGCTTACTTTCCTGCTTGCTGTTATCAGATGTCTGGTGAAGAAACGAGGAAATTCTGCTGTCAAGGTGGAGGTTATTGGTTTGCAGGTCATACACAAGTGCACCTGCGGCAGCAACAGATACAGTCAGCAGAACTGCAAATATTGTTTCCGTAATGATAAGAGCGGGTTTTTTCATGATAGCTGTTACACTTCCTTTTTTGCTGTTGGCAGTCAGATATACCAAAAATCGTCCCATATCCGGATTCCTGATTCCTTAATTATATTATACATTTTTAGTTTTGTAAATAACAATAATAATAATTTTGCAGGCAGCGTCGACGCTGCACCCATGTTCGCGTTTTCGCTCAGCACCATAGATATAGTAAACGACATTATTTTTTATACTTTGATAAATCATCGGCTGACTATGGGGGCTTTCCGGTCGCCCCCATACCCCTTCGGACATCACTCTAAGTAAAAATTTTTTTGTCGCCTACTATAATCTACTGAGCTATCGCTCTTAAAACAGGAGATTGGTGCTATGCCGCGCCGCTGACAACAGTGGTCTGTTGATATGGAGCGTTAGGAGCACAAGGGGTGCTTTTATATACTGTTTGAATTATCGGCATATTCTTCCAAAACAATTTTACAGCATTGTCGACGGTGCCGCGGCACGGAAATCAGTTTTTAAAATCCACGGTATATATCCTCTCTTTTACCCTGTTTGCTGTATCAGATATGGGAAAAAAGTCCGTTTTTTTAGGAAGGGGGTTCGGGAGAGAACCCTTTGTTTTCACACAAAGGGTTTCCCCCGAAGAAACTGCCCTGCAAAATTGATTTCCGTGGAGCGAAAAGAAGTAAGATTGACTTTTGAGGGAGATTGCGATATAATTGAGCAAAATATAAGAAAAGGGGTTACTTGTATGAATATAAAAAGAAACGCTCTGATATTTACATCGGCACTACTGATGCTTGCCTTGACCGCCTGCGGCGGTGAATCGGACAATTCTTTGTCAGAGTCAGGTACAGCAAGCACCACTCAGTCCTCTGTCAGCAGCAAGGCAGAAAACGAGAATACCGATCCTGCCTCTGATACAGCTTCTGACAACACCGCCGGAAACAGTACAGCTTCTGCAGATGAAAATACCTCCGAGCCTGAAAGCAGCACCGAAAGCTCCTTGTCACAGTCTGATGATGAAAGCAGCCTGACCGATGAAATCTCTCAGGAAAGCAGCGCGCAGGCTTCTGCCCCCTCCGTGCAGACTGTCAGCTTTATTGATGAAAGCGATCATTCAAGCGTTACGGGTGAATGGAGTGCCGCATTCTTCTCCGATGAGGCAGGCACGCTTTATACCGGAAAGGAATTCATGGGCGACAGCTATGCGGGAATGTATGTTGCTTTTGAGGATAACGGAAACTATACGGTTTATATCAGCTATGGCGATCAGATTCTGTCCAACAACGGCACTTATGATGATTCCGACGCCTCCAAGATACACATCAGCTATCAGAGCGACGGACAAACCGTAGAGCAGGATCTTGTAAGAGGTCTTGTAAGCACCTCCGATTCCTCCGTCTATCAATCTGCACTCAGAATGCCTGTCATTGCACAGGAACAGGTCTGCTACGTTTATCTGACACCGGTAACCACTGCCGGCAACAGCGAAACCCTTGCATACGAAACCGTAGAGAAATTTTCTGCCTCCGAAGGCGAAGATGATCTTTCAGGCGCATGGAAAAGCCTTTACTTTACCGACCTTGACGGCAATCTCCTTAGCGGCACAGAGCTGTTCGGCTCAGAATATACAAAATCAGGGGGCTGGCTGACCGTTAACGATGACATGAGCGTAAGCATTGTGATCGGTGTCACAAGAGATGCCGACTGCACTACCGGTACGATCGGTGTCAGCGGAAGCTCTGTTACCATTCTGCTCGATAACGGTGAAAGCCTGCCTGCAAGCAAAGTACTCATCAACGGAACAACAGAGGGTATCGCCGTGGCAAAGGGCGATTTCGTGATATTTTTCGTGCGCTGACAACGTTCTGTCCTGCTCACCTTCTTTCCATGCACATTTGCCGACCGTCGGCGAATGTGCATTTTTTTCGGGGAACTTGGCGTTGGTGTAAAATAGTTTTGGGAGAGTATACTGATTATTCAGAAAGAATATAAAGGTACCCCCGGTGCTCCCAACGCTTAATATCAACAGACTGCTGTTGTTTCCGGCGCGGAACAGCACCAATCTCCCATACTCAGAGCGATAGCTCGGTGGGATAGCAGTATAGCATGATTAAGCTATCCCACTTATCAGCAGAGAGAAGTTTCCTATGGTGCTGAGCGAAAACGCGAAATAGGGTGCAGCGCCGTTGCGCTGCTGCATTTTCTTGAACAGAACCGGACTTTGTGATATAATCTGATGCGGAAAACTCTTTTTTGGAGGAGGATCATAGAATGAATACCTCAGATATTGATGCACTTTTTGAAGAACTCAGCCGTCTGGAACAGGTTGAAGCGATCGCTCTCGGCGGATCAAGAGCAGGTAAGGACTACGACCGGAAATCCGATTATGATGTCTATCTCTACTGTACCGCACCGGTCAGCGAACAAACCAGACGTACCATTCTGCAAAAATATTGCAGCGTGATGGAGCTTGGCAACCATTTCTGGGAATATGAGGATAACTGCCGACTCCTTGACGGAACGGACATTGATATTCTTTACCGCGATCTTGACGGTATTGTACGCGAAGTGGCAGAGGTGGTTGAAAAGGGCTGTCCCCACAACGGCTATACGACCTGTATATGGCACAATCTTATCACCTCCGGAATTATCTATGACCGCAGCGGCAGACTCCGACAGGCACAGCAGCGTTTCCGTGTGCCCTATCCTACTGCGCTCAAAAACAACATTATCGACCGCAGCATGAAGCTGCTCAGCGAGTCCATGCCTGCCTATCGCGACCAGATCTCCAAAGCTGCACAAAGACGCGACATCATCAGCCTCAATCACAGAACCGCCGCCTTTATGGAAGCTTATTTCGATGCACTGCTTGCACTCAACGAGCTGACACACCCCGGAGAAAAACGTCTTATTCCCTTCTGCAAGGCAAACTGTCGTATTCTGCCCCGTCATTTTGAAGAAAATCTTGAACGGCTCTTTTCCGATCTCTTCTCTGACCCTGCAAAAGCCGTTGACGATATCGATGAGATCATAACGGAACTGAAAAATATTCTTTAAGCAGATAAGAGGATACTTATGAAACAAAAGATATTATCCCTGTTGAAAACAGCAGGCGGCTATATTTCAGGTGAGGAGCTCAGCCGCAGCCTTGGCGTAACAAGGTCGGCAGTGTGGAAAACCATACAGGCACTCCGCGCAGACGGCTATACCATTGATTCTGTAACAAACAAGGGGTATCGGCTGCTGCAAAGTCCCGATGCTGTTGATGAAGAACGTGTGCGTGAAGCTCTGGACTGTGAACTGGTCGGAACAAATATCCTGCACCTGAAAACCGTTGACTCTACCAACAACGAAGTCAAACGCAGGGCACTGGGCGGAGAACCCGGCGGACTGGTCGTAGTTTCTGATGTGCAGACGGGCGGTAAGGGCAGATTCGGCAGAGTATGGCAGTCCGACAGCGGCGGGCTGTATTTTTCCGTGCTGATCCGCCCCGAGCTTCCCCCCGCAGAAATCGCAGCCATAACACTTGCCGCCGGTTATGCCGTTTGTCTTGCTGTCAGACAGGTAACAGGTCTTGATGCAAGGATCAAATGGCCGAATGATATCATCATCGGCAACCGGAAAATCTGCGGGATCCTCACAGAAATGTCCGCTCAGAGCGACAGAATTGACTACGCAGTGATCGGTATCGGGGTCAATGTGAACAACACCGCTTTTCCTGACGAATTAAAAACAAAAGCGCTTTCGATCCGCATGGCTCTCGGCAGTCCTGTGGACAAAACACTGCTGCTGACGGAAATCATCCGGAAGCTTGACCGTGTGCTGTCGGAATTTCTGGTGAGCCTGTCGGTTGATGACCTTGAACAGTTCAAGACCTTCTGTGCGACTCTTGGCAGAAGGGTCTGCACCGTAAGAGGCGGCAAGGAAATAACCGGTACGGCATGTGATATTGCACCCACCGGCAAACTGATCATCATGACCGACAGCGGAGAAAAACTGCCGATCGACTCGGGAGAGGTGACCGTACAGGGTATTTATTAGACCCATGTAATAAAAAAATATATAAAACCACCTGCAAGAAGCAACTTTTAGCAGGTGGTTTTTACTATATCCGGCAGTAAAGTGCCCAAATTTGTTCAAATTGTTATGTATAAAAGGGAGAATTTTGACCTTATAATGAAAAAAAACGTACAATTGAATTATAATTGTCCTATAAAGATTTTTTCACTGCAAAATAAAGGAGGATAAAAGCATGAAAATCAGAAAACTCTGTTCCGTCCTCGCTGTTGTTCTGGCAGGACTGACCGCTGCCGCACCTTTGTCTGCCCTTTCGGTATCGGCGGCAGAAACCGGAACGCAGACCGTTTCGCTGATCTCGCCCGAATCTCTCAGAGAAATGGTTGATGCTCTGCCGGAACCCGTAAACCACCAGTTGTACAAATATGTTCCCGTCAACAGTACTACCTTCGACAACGGTCAGTATATGATCTATAACATCAAGGTCAACCAGCCCTATGCCGGTGCCTACGCAACCATTGAAATGGTTTGTATACAGGATAATGAATGGCTTACCTCTTTGCTGGCAGGACGCTACGGCTGGGGCTTTGCTCACGAGGTCGGCCACACCATCGACAATCTCGGCCGCGTATACGGTGAGGTCACCAACAATGTATGGTCTATGAAGACCGTTCTGGATCATGAAATGTTCTCGGATATCTGCATTCCGAAGCGCAGCTCAGACATGATGCAGGTCGCTCCCACAGATTCCAATTCGTTCTGGAGCGATTCACCTACGAACTTCTATAACCTGAGTATGTTCTGGGATTTGGAGGTCTACAGCAACGGCTTCTGGGGAAAGCTCGACAGTATGTACAGAGCCGGTACCTGCGGCATCAGCGCGGCTGATAACTATATTTCCCAGCTCGACAAAAAGGAAAAGGTCGTTGCCTACGCTTCTAAAGCGATCGGTCTGAACCTTGTTTATTACTTCCAGAAATACGGCTATATCACCAATCCTTCTTCTAACCTTACCAATGCACTCAACCAGATGTCTTTGAGCAGCGAACAGCCCAAAATCTGGTACTATGATGTCTATTCCTATTTTGACAATACCTCCTCCAATGTTGGCAAATCCGGCGCGATCAGCGTTTCCTCCTATGACTCCGGAGCAAGAAGAATGACATTTGAGCTGTCAAATGCCTTTGCAGATGCCCATCTTGGCTTTGAGATCATCAGGGACGGCAAAGTTATCGGCTTCACATGGAATAATTACTTTATTGACCACGCTGTGGAACCGGGCTCCACCTATACCATCAATGCCTATGACCGTTCTCTCCGGAAATATGCCACCACCACCTTCTCCTCGGCTAATCCGGCTACCAATTACCCCGTAAGAATCGGTGGCATTACATACACCTCCCTGCCCTATGCGATCTCACAGGCGCAGGACGGCGATATCATCTATCTCTCCAAAAGCTATGTGATGACCGGAAAAGCAGAGATCACCAAAAATATCACCCTTATGCCGGAAGCAAACGGCAACCATATTGTTCTTTACAACGGCTGCTCTGACGATCTGTTCTATATCAACGGCGGCTCTCTTACAATTGCCAATCAGGCTTCCTCCACAAGCCGTCTTGTCATAGACGGTAACAACAGTACCTCGTGCAAATCCATGTTCAAGGTGCTCAACAACGGTACACTCCATATTTCTTCGGGCATTACCATACAGAATGTCGGCTCAGACTACTACCGCACAGACGGCTCCGTAATCTATGCCAACAAGGGTCATGTCAATCTCAATAACTGTTCTATTGAACACAGCTATGCCAACACCGGTATTATCTATCTGACCGGCGGTTCTGATCTCTCCTGCTCAAATGATACACAGATTCGCTATAACTGTGCAAGATACAAGGGCGGCTTTGTCTATGCGGCAAATTCCGATAACACGATTTCTCTGACCGAAATCAGCGTTTACAGGAACACCTCCAACGATTACTTAGAGGGCGCAACCATTTATCTGGCGGGCGGTTCACTGCGTATCGGAAACAATACCAGCATCTACAATAACTATTCTGACTTTTTCAACCGCTATTCAGCCGTATATGCTTCGGATTCCGCAAAGATAGAAATCAGCGGAAGGGTCAATATTACGGACTATGTTAACGTGAAGCGTCCTGCGGTCATCAGCCCCGACATCGCCGGCAAGCTCGTACTCAGAGTCCCCTCCGATACAGCAGAAAACGGCTTTACTGCGGCAGTTACACCGGACGGAGGCAGCTTTGACGCATCGATTCTTTCCAGAATTTCTTATGCCAACGATCTGTATGAGCTTGCCCGGTCGGCAACGGCAATCACACTGGTTAAAAAATCCTCCCTCAAAAATACCTCCCAGCTTGCATCCTCTTCTGTGACAGCAGGCGGCAAAGCTACTGTGAAATGCAGTGCTACAGGCGGAACCGGCAGCTATACATACAAAATAGACTACCGTCCTGCCGCTGTCAGCACATGGACAACCAAGCAGGATTACAGCAGCAGCACCTCCTATTCCATGACAGCTTCTGATGCGGGTGTATTCTATTTCAGAGTCACCGCAAAAGACACCGCAGGCAATACAGCAGAACAAATTCTGACTCTTACGGTAAAAGCTTCCACACTCACCAATAAAACTACGCTTTCGGCAACATCTGTTACCGCAGGTACAAAGGTCACCATTAAGAATGCGGCAGCAGGCGGCAGCGGCAGCTATACCTATTTTGTATACTACAAGACAACCAGTGATACCAAATGGACGACCCTCCAGAACGGTACGACCGAAACAAGCGTAGTATTTACACCTGCCAAAGCGGGTCAATATGATATCTGCTCTAAAATTGCGGACAGCAGCGGCGCAGTTGACAAGAGCTATATGACCCTGACCGTAACAAGTCAGCTTGTCAACAAGTCCTCTCTGGCGGCTTCATCGGTTGCGGCAGGCTCTCCTGTAAAAGTCAATAATGCAGCATCGGGCGGCAGCGGCTCCTATACGTATGCCACCTACTACAAGCTCAGCACCGATTCCGCATGGACAACCGTTCAGGAATCCACCGCCAATACGAGCACATCATTTACCCTGAACAAAACCGGTACATACGATATCTGCTCGAAGGTCAAGGACAGCAGCGGTACACTTGCAAAGAAGTATCTTACCGTAAAGATCACTCCGGCACAGCTTACCAACAATACGACCCTTGCAGCAGAATCCGTCACACTTGGTTCTGATGTCACCGTTAAAAATGCAGCCTTCGGCGGCAGCGGCTCTTATAAGTATGCAGTTTATTATAAGGAAAGCAGCAGCTCCGCATGGATCACTCTTCAGGACTTCACCGCCGCAACGAGCCTGTCTTTCAGACCCGAAGCAACCGGATCATACGACATTTGTTCCAAGGTCAAGGACAGCAGCGGCACGATCGTCAAGAAATATCTGACCGTCAAGATCGTCAATGCCGTTAAAAATGCCTCGGTCATCAACAAAACCTCTGTTTCAGAGAGCGGCAGCATTAAGATCACCTTTTCCGCTTCAGGCGGCACAGCGCCCTATACCTACAAGGTAGAACGCAAAAAGAGCACCGAGTCCAAATGGACTACATTGAGCGGCTACTCTGCGGCATCCTACATTGAACTGATGTTCCCCTCAACCGGAAGCTATCAGCTCCGCGTTACCGTTAAGGATGCAGCAGGCGCTACAGCAGTAAAGACCTTTACTGTCAAAGTGAGCTGACATACACACAATTCCGTCGTACGGTTTTTCGGGGTAATCCCTTTGGAACACAAAGGGATTACCCCTTTTTGCCTGACAGCTCGATGGGTACTTTCCCGCAAAAATATAAAATCCCTGCCGGAGATCGAACCCCGGCAGGGATTTTTAGATAAGATAAAGCCAATTTGCAGACATTCTTAAAAGCTAAACTTATGCAAGCTCAGCAAAATACTTAATGGTTCTTACCATCTGGCTTGTGTAGCTGTTCTCGTTGTCATACCATGATACAACCTGAACCTCATAGAGATCGTCAGCAATCTGGCTAACCATTGTCTGAGTAGCATCAAAGAGTGAACCATACTTCATGCCGATAACGTCAGAAGAAACGATAGGATCCTCGTTGTAACCAAAGGACTCAGAAGCAGCGGTCTGCATAGCAGCGTTGATGCCTTCCTTTGTTACGCCTGCCTTCTTAACAACAGCGGTGAGGATAGTTGTTGAACCTGTGGGAACAGGTACACGCTGTGCAGAACCGATGAGCTTGCCGTTAAGCTCAGGAATAACAAGACCGATAGCCTTTGCAGCACCTGTTG